>CAUQZM010000004.1:0-132622 GCA_963522765.1 uncultured Campylobacter sp.
ATAAAATCGGCATTTTCCTAGCCAACACCGGCGTGCATCTGCTGCTTTTTGAATACTTTGATCGCCCGATCGTCGCTACTAGCGCCAATATAAGCGGCGAGCCCATTATTTTTAACGCCGAGCAGCTGCGCGAGAAGTTGGGCGGCGTCATCTCGTTTTACCTGGACAATAACCGCGAAATTTTAACGCCGAGTGACGATAGTATCGCCTTTTTACCGCAGTTTGAAGCGCGAGTTTCGGCGCCTACTTCAAAAACAGCTTATAGCTCCGGTAAAATTTCCGCACCGCTTCCGACCTGCACCGAGATAAGAAGCTCCGCGCAAAATTTCATTCTAGCGCAGAATTCCGTCATAAATTTCGCGGACGCGCAAACCCTTACCGCGCCGCAAAATTTTAAGGAAAATTCCGCGGATGGGCGGGATTGCGAGAGCTCGCAAAGACTTTTTGATACGGATATGAGTTGCGACACCGCAAATTTTACCTCAGGAACTAGCTGCCGCGCCATAAATTCGGCGCCTCAAAAAAACCAAAATGACGCAAACTCCGCCGCCGAAATAAATTCTGACTGCGAGACGAAATCCGCCCGCGCCGCAAGCATATCAAATTCCGCAAGTGCCCCAAATTCCACAAATGCTGTAAATCTCGCAGATGCCGCAAAATCCGCAAGCACTGCAAATTTAGTGAGCTACACAAATCTTTCCGCCGAAGCGGACGCTTTAGATCGCGCGCTGTTTTTGCGAACATCTCGCGGAATGAATCCAAAAATTTCCCCTAGCAAATTCCACGCCAAAGGCACTTTCCTGGCGCTCGGAGCGGAGCTTAAAAATCAGTTTGCGATCTACAAAGACGGGCAAATTTTCATCTCGCCCTACATCGGCGATCTTAAAAACGTCGCCACGAATGAGCGATTTTTCGCGCTTTTGGATATGTTCGTGCGCGCCTACGAGCTGAAGTTCGACGCCGTCATCGCGGATCTGCACCCGCAGTTTTCGCACACGCGATTTTTCGAGCGGCGCGGATACCCCGTGGTTCGCTACCAGCACCATTTCGTGCATCTGGTGTCGAATCTGGCGCAAAATGATCTGCTTTTTAGCGGCAAAAAATACCTCGGCTTTTGCTTCGACGGCACCGGCTACGGCACGGACGGCACGATCTGGGGCGGCGAGGTGATGGTGTTTGACCCGCACGGCTACCGTCGCGTCGCAAATTTTGATGAGATCGCGCTTATTGGCGGCGAGAATGCGATAAAAAACATCTACAAACTTGCGCTCGCGCTCATATTTAAATTTAGTGCAAAGGACGCTGCGCGCGAGTTTTTGGCAAAATTTAATGCAAGCGAAGTCGCAAATTTAGAAAAAATCGCGCCGCGTTCCGTCCGCTCAAGCTCGCTAGGGCGGTTGTTCGACGCGTTTGCTGCGGTCATTTGCGACTTGCGATCCGTCAGCTTCGACGGCGAAGCGGGCATGCGACTTGAGAACCTATATATCGACGGCTGCGAGCAGAGCTACGAATTTACGCTGCGAAAGGAGGGCGAAAATTTTATCCAAAACGCGCCGCAATCCGCTTTGCAGCAGCAAAGCGCCGATGATTTGGCGCGCGAAGCGGGGCAGGGCGGTTTAAATGCGCAAAATCATAGCGACGCGAAAGATAGCTGCGCGTTGCAAGGCGATTTTAAAGAGCTTGCGAACGATGCAGCGAGTAAAAACGAGCTTGGACTAGCGGCTCAAAACATCGCCGAAGGCAGCGGCAAAAAGAATGAAAGTTCCGCCGTAAATTCTATAAACCAAGCGTCTGCCCTAAATTTAATAAATCTTGAAAGCAAAGACGCTTCTAACGCCGATCAAGCCCCGCAAAATAGAGCTTACGCGCCGAGCTTTGGCGACGAATGCTATGTGATCGATTACAAAGAGGCGTTTTTGCAGGCTTTGCGCGATGAGCCGCGCTTGGCTGCGACGAAATTTATAAACGCCATCGCAAATTTCATCACCGATTTCGCCGAGGGCGCGGGGCTCGAGGTCGTGCTAAGCGGCGGGGTCTTTCAAAACGCGACGCTTCTAAATCTTACGTGCGCAAAGCTGCGCGAGCGGGGCATCAAATTTCATCTAAATCGCGAGATCCCGTGCAACGACAGCGGCATCGCATACGGGCAGCTCGCAGCGTATCTAAGCGAAATTTCGCGCTAAGCTCGTCCACAAAAAACGCAATTATAGCCGTTAAGCTCGCTCTTTGTAAAATTTATTAGTCTCATCTCGCCGCTAAATTTATGAACTCTGCGCCCTGCCTGCTCTTTGCGTAAATTCTAATGCTACGGGCGATAAAATCCACCGCGGCTAGTTTTTCTAAAATCGCAAAATCAGCGAACAAATTTACGCCTTGCCGTCTTCATATGTCGTAGCCAAAACGTTAAAATTTTAAAATTTAACGGCGCGCCCACGCTGTCGCTATAGCATTACGACGCGCTGCTATGGCAATCGATGCAAAATTCTACCGCGGCGCGTAGCTAGATACTGCGCAAATCCCAAGCCAAGACGCTATTTAGCGCCCGACTCTTAAAATTGAACGCAAGCTCGCGGTAGAATTTAAAATAACGGTAGCACCGGTAAAATTTCATCGCGCTAGCACTAAAATATAACGCGAAATCGCGAGCAAAATTTCAAAATAAGCGCGGTGCCTTGGAGCTTTAAATTTTAAAGAATAAGCCAAATTAGCGCAAAATTCTTACTATTTGAGCGGAATTTCGGTAAAATTACGTTCAAAATACGCGAAATATGGGGAACCATGAAAAAAGAGGAAAAAGAGAGCGCCGTAAGATTTAGCATTTCACTGCCGACGAAGCTTTTTGAGGATCTCGATGAGATGGTGCGCGCCAAGCAATACCTAAGTCGCAGCGAGTTTATCCGCGATCTCATACGCGAAAAGATGGTCGAGGGCGTACTTCACGGAGATGGCGAGGATGACTGCGTGGGCGTGCTTTGCATCGCTTACGATCATCACCAAAGCGATCTGATCGAGCAGCTCGTAGAGATCGAGCACCACGCAAACGTCACCATCGTCAGCACCAGCCACTTCCACATCGACGAGCGCCACTGCTTCGAGGAGATCACGATGCGGGATAAAATTTCAAAGATCGAGCGGCTCAGCGCCAAAATCGGCGCGCTAAAAGGGGTGAAATTTTCCAAGCTCGTAAAGGCGGTCATCACCGAAGCGTAGGGCTTTTACGCATTTTTAAAAACAGCGCGTCGTGCTAAATTTATGTGCTTCTAAATTTAAACGTAGGCTGCGCGACTTTTGCGAGTTGTGCAGCGCGATTCTCGATCGAGTGGAGAATTCGGGCAGCGCGGCTGCGCAAGGCGTGCAAATAAAATTTGTTTAAATTTACGCGGCAAACGAAAGCGCAAAATTTTATAAATTTTAATCAAAAAGCATTCTTGCCGCGGGTCTAAATTTTACCGCACTAGCGCGAGATCGGCGCAGCAGCTCGCGACTAAATTTTATAGGTGCCGCTTTCGTGCCGCATTTGTGAAGCCGAGCTAGCTCAAAATCGATATGAAAATTGTCGCCGCATTGGTGTTCGGCACGCCGGAGAGCACGCGCGAGATTGTAGAGCGCCGGTAAAATCCGCTCGCAAGCCCTAAATTTCGTGCTTCTATCTACGGCAATCTTTAGTTTATTTTGAGCCGTTGCGAGCTATGATATCTAAATTTACGGCGTACGGCTTTGCAATCTGCAGGTAGGCGATTAAATTTAAAGCAGTGCTTTATACTCGCGAGCTTTAAAAATTTTACGTCGAGCCTTTGCAAATAACGCATGAAATTTAGATAAAACCGAAGCGCATAAATTTCCAAGCCCGTTAAATTTCATAAAATTTCGCGTCTTGATATAAAATTTATCAAATTTACGCCATTTAAAGCAAAAACGTGGTATTTTACGCGCAAAATTTATTATCCAAGGAGAAAAAATGTGTAAAGATTGCGGCTGTTCCATCGGCCACACTCACGAAGCGGGCGCCCATTCGCACGCAGATATGACACACGAGCATGTCCACACCCACGCGGACGGCACCGTCCACTCCCACGCCCATATGCATGAGGCGGGGGTCGATCACGAGCACGACGCGCACGACCACATACATGCAAATGTCGCTATCAGCGACGCCAAGACGATCGAAGTGATGAGTAAAATTTTAAGCGCCAACGACGAGGAGGCCGCTCACAACAGATCCCATCTAGATGAGGATAAAATTTTATGTCTAAATTTGATGAGTAGCCCCGGTAGCGGCAAAACGACGCTACTTGAGGCAACTATCAAAAGCGGCAAATTTAAAATCGGTGTCATCGAGGGCGATTTAGAGACTAACCGCGACGCCGATCGCATCATAAAAGCGGGCGCGCAGGCGCATCAGATCAGCACCGGCGAGACCTGCCATCTGGACGCCTTTATGGTTCACGAGGGACTTCATCACATCGATACGAAAGGCTTGGATCTGGTTTTCATAGAAAACGTCGGTAACCTCGTCTGCCCTGCGGCATTCGACGTGGGCGCGCACCTGAACGTGGTGCTTCTAAGCGTGCCAGAGGGCAGCGATAAAATCGCAAAATACCCCGTGATATTTCGCCGCGCAGACTGCGTCTTAATCACCAAAACCGCGCTGTTACCGCATTTTGACTTCGATATGGATGAAGTAGTGCGCGAAGTGCACAAGCTCAATCCGAAAGCCGACGTCATCGCGCTTGATAGCAAAAGCGGCGAGGGCGTGGAGAAATGGCTGAAATTCCTACAATACAAGAAGGAATTTCGTTAATGTGTCTTTCAATCCCTTCAAAAATCATCTCAATCGACGAAAATAATTTCGCCACTGTGGAGACTCTGGGCGTGCGCCGCGGCGTGAGCTTGGATCTTCTCCCCGAGCCCGCGGCGGTCGGGGAGTACGTGCTGATTCACGTTGGCTTTGCGATGGAGAAGATCGATACGCAGCGAGCGAAGGAGAGTATCGAAATTTACGAGCAGATCGCAAAGCAGATGAGAACGGAAGAGGGCTCCGTATATGAAAGCATGGAGCCGAGAGCAGGCGCAGAAAACTAAAGCAGCTTGTAAACCCGTAAAATTTAAGGTAAATAATGGATCTAATCAAGGATTTTAGGGATAAGGAGCTGATTTTAGCGCTTAGCAAGCTTATAATTTCCAAAAGCAAAAAGCCGCTAAACATTATGGAGATTTGCGGCGGACACACGCACTCGATCATGAAATTCGGCCTTCCGAGCTTGGTCGGCGAGAATATTAAATTTATCCACGGCCCTGGCTGTCCGGTGTGCGTGATGCCGCGCAGTCGCATCGACGAGGCGATCAAGCTCGCCGCGATGCCGCAGAGTATTTTTTGCACTCTAGCAGACATGCTGCGCGTACCGGGCTCTCGTACGAGCTTGCAGAAGCTGCGCAGCGAGGGGCACGACATCAGGGCGCTTTATAGTCCGCTTGATTGCATAAAGATCGCACAGGAAAATCCACAAAAAACGGTGATATTTTTTGCGATCGGCTTTGAAACGACGACGCCGATGAGCGCCGTGCTGATCGATAAAGCGCTGAGTTTGGGACTAAAAAATCTCTTTTTTCACATCAACCACGTCACGGTGCCCGCGCCCGTGCGAGCAATCTTAGACGGCGCGGACGTGCAAATAGGCGCGTTTTTAGGGCCTAGCCACGTAAGCGTGATCACCGGCGCGAAGGTCTACGAGAGCATTGCGCGCGACTACAAAAAACCGATCGCCGTAAGCGGATTTGAGCCGCTTGACATAATGGCGGGCGTGCTAAATTTGGTGGAGCAGCAAAACGCCGGCACCTACGAGGTTTTCAACGAATACGAGCGCGTCGTAAAAGAGAGCGGCAACCAAAAAGCGCAAAATTTAATAGATAAATATTTTGAAATTTGCGATTTTCCATGGCGAGGGCTCGGCGAAATTCCAAAAAGCGGCATGAAGTTGCGCCCGCAGTACGCGGCGCTGGATGCCAGGGTGCAGTTTGATTGCAGCGTACAGAGCGCTCCCGAGAGCAAGGCCTGTATCTGCGGCGAAATTTTGCGCGGCAAAAAAAGTCCCTATGATTGCAAGGTTTTCGGCAAGCACTGCACGCCGCAAAACCCGATAGGATCGTGCATGGTCTCAAGCGAAGGGGCGTGCGCGGCGTACTATAAATACGGCGACGTCAAAAACGCGGGCTAAATGCGCGCGGTATCCGGCTAGCAGAGCGTAAATTTTAAAAATAAGTCGTACTTTAAAATTTTAACCGAGCAAAAACGTCGCGCTAAATTTTACTTTAAAATTTTGCGCGGCGCCGCAGCAACACGGCTTGTTCGACTGCGGAATACGGGCTTTAAATTTAAAACCGAATTTAAAACCAAATAAAAAGGAAAAATTTGAACGAAACTATACTTTTAAGCCACGGCGGCGGCGGCGAGGAGATGAATAGGCTCATCAACGAGACGATCTTTGCGGCGTTTGATAATGAAATTTTGCGTGCCAATAATGACAGCGCGATACTAAATTTAGACGCCGGGGTTGGTTTTGATCGCGCGACGCCGAGTTATGCTTTGAATTCTGCGAGCTCTAGCGGCGAGCTAGCTTTCAGCACCGATAGCTTCGTCGTTACGCCTCTATTTTTTAACGGCGGCGACATCGGCAAGATCGCTGTTTGCGGCACTGTAAACGACCTTGCGATGGTGGGCGCAAAGCCGCTGTTTTTAAGCTGCGCGCTCATCATCGAGGAGGGGCTTAGCCTAAGCGATCTGCGACGCATCCTGGACTCGATGGCAAGCACTGCGCGAAGCTGCGGCGTTCGTATCGTTTGCGGCGACACAAAGGTCGTGCCGCGCGGCAAATGCGATAAAATTTTCATCAACACTAGCGGTATCGGCCGTATTTTGCGACCTGCGCGCATACAAAACATCAAAGCGGGCGCAAAAATCCTGCTTAGCGGCGACATCGGGCGGCACGGGGCGGTGATACTCGCGGTGCGCGACGAGATCGCTCTAAGCAGCGAGCTACAAAGCGACTGCAAACCGCTTTGCGCTGCGGTAGAAGAGCTGATCTTGCAAGGCGTGAAGATCCAAGCGATGCGAGATGCGACGCGCGGCGGGCTCAGCGCGGTTCTGAATGAATTTGCAAGCTCCTGCGGGCTTGAATTTTTGGTTCGCGAAGAGGATATCAAAATTAGCGACGAAGTAGTGGGCGTGTGCGAACTACTGGGCTTTGAGCCATACGAGCTTGCAAACGAAGGCACGTTTGTAGCGATCGTAGAAGATGACGCCGAGGCGGATAGGGCGCTTGAGATACTGCGCGAATTTGACGCAAACGCCGCAATAATCGGCGAGGTACGCGAAGTAGGGCACGACAAAGGCGAATTTAAGGGCGCTTTGACGCCTAAGCTTAGCACGCGGGACGAATCTACGGGTGCGAGCGACGCGGACACGGTATCAGAAAATAGGGCGGGGCAATTTCAAGCTCCGTATGCGGCAAAAGGGCGAGTGATTTTGCAAAATGCCTACGGCTCGCAGCGATTTTTAGAGCTTCCAAAAGGCGAGCTGCTGCCGCGGATTTGTTAAATTTGCGTGCAAATTTTGGTAAATTTAAGCCTAAATTTCAGGCATATTTTTAAATTTACAACAAAATTTCGCATACAATACGGCACGGCCGTAAAATTTAGAGGAAAAAATGCATGAACTATCGATCGTAGCGGATCTTGTGGCGCTATGTGAAAAGGCGCTAAACGCCGAAAAAGCAAAGAAAAAAGGCGCGACCGAGCAGGGCGGTAAAAATAGCTGCGACATCGCCGATACCGCCAATGAAAATACGGATTTCGCAAATACCGATATAGGCACTAAGAATACCGAAAATACGGGCATTGCGGATACTAACTCGAACGACGAAAACGACGATTTTTATAAAAATTTAGATGTAAATCCACAGGCGTCTTACAGTACACTTAGTTCGAAAAGTCCGCAGATAAGGGAACTGCACGTAAAAATAGGGCGACTAAGCGGCGTGGAAGCGCATTATCTGCAAAACTGCTACGAAGTCTTTCGCGCAGGCACCGTCTGCGAAAATGCGGATCTCATCATCCATACCCAAGAAATCGTCGTAAAATGCAAAAACTGCGGTTTTAGCGGAGATTTGACGCAGAACGACTTTTCTTGCCCGCACTGCAAAAGCTCCGAAATCAGCGTAATCGACGGCGAGGATATGTATCTAATGCGCCTGGTTATTGAATAAAAGAGGGCCTTTTCTGGGCGCATAGCTTCCCATATTTCAAATTTAAACTCCTTACCATAAGTTAAAATTTCATTTCCGCCCAATTCGGATATTTTTATCTATTTTAATTCTTGCAAAAACACATCGTCCTGCTGATTTCATTTGAAGTCGCGTCAAATTATCAAATATAGAATAGATTTATATAAAAATTCTTCTAATAAAAACCATTAATAAAAACAACAAATGCGTTAAAAATACATGAAATTATTCATATAATTATACGTTAATTTCGTATTGAATTTTTACTTGAAAATTATAGTTTTCAATATAAAATTCCTAGAATTATGGTGCTTTTGCTCCAAAAAATTGAAAAATGATGAACTACTGATATATATTTTCATATTAATGATTTCTATGTAGTAAACGATTTATAAAAATGAATTTTTTTGATTTTATTAATTTTGCATCATTTCTATAAATTTTATGAACGTATTTATTTAAATTATAATAAGCTTATTGTATCGCCCTATTTCGTATCTAAATTTGCAACATTAAATTTAATATAAATCATGCTTATATTTTGCATTAATTTAATATTGTAATAGTATTGACAATGATTATCTCATCTGATATAATAACGCGAAAATTTTATCAGATTTTAGGAGTTAAATTTTGAAAGTTTTTACTCTCTCTCTCTCTCTCTCTCTGAAGCTGCAGCCGCCCTACTTTTATTGAGCGCCGCAAATCCAGCCATAGCCGACGAGCAAACTAAGCAAAGCATAAATCTCGGCGAAGTAGAAGTTACCGCAAACAAAATAAGTGAAAATTTAAAGGATGTGCCACAAAGTATCAGCGTCGTAAGCGATACTGAGCTACAAGAGCGCGATGTCAAAAACGTCGAGGAGCTGGTAAAAACTATGCCAAACATTACCGGTGTGGGCGGGATGTACGAAGGCATCAGTACTAGAGGACTCAATCCTTCGATATATACGAGCTCCAACCCCGTCACGGTCTATGTCGGCGGCGTAGCACAAAGCAACAAAGACGCAGCCTATATTCCCGTTACAAATATTGATCACGTCGAGGTTTTGCGAGGTCCTAGCAGTGCGATCTACGGCAAAGACTCAATCGGCGGCATCATCAATATAGTTTTAAAAGAACCGACTAACGAGTGGAGCGGCAGCGTCGGCGCCGAATACGGCTCGCACAAATACATGCTGGGTCTTTTTGAAACTAGCGGCGCGCTGATTGATGATAAACTATTTTTAGGCTTAAACGGCTCGGCATCCAAAGAGGACGGCTGGATCATCAACGATTTAAACGGCGATAAAGCCAACGATAAGAAAAATTACAATTTTGGACTAAATTTAAAGATAGTGCCGACCGATCGTTTTACGATTAAAATTTACGGCGATCTTTTTCACCGCCAGGACAACTCGCTCGACGAGCTTTTTATCCCAAAATCGAGGTTTGGCAATATCTCAAAAAGCGAAGCCAAGCATATAAACTTAGAAACTCCCGCCCGCGTAAAGCAAACCTCTAGCTCGGGAGCGTTAGATCTAAAATATGAATTTGACAAATTTGACGCGACTTCGGCTACGACCTTTCGTAGAGCCAAAAAAGACGGGCTTTACGACGAGGATTTCGGTAGTAAAATAACCTATCTCGACCCTGATCACTACGGGCTAGTTACATTTTTAAATTCTAAAAATGATACCTTCTCCGAGGAACTTAGATTTAGTAGCAATGACGAGCAAAGCTTCAAATGGGTCGGTGGACTTTATTACGAAAACGAAAAACAAGTCTTCGGTCCGATCGGCGATCAATACGGCGACGGCGGCGGTAGGACGATAGTCGAGGATTGGCCTTCGGTCAATCGCGCGCAGACGGCATCGGTATTCGGTCAGATCATCTATCCGATCACGAGTAAATTTGACGCTACGCTTGGCGGCAGGTATCAGCAGATCAGAAAGCACACAAAGGTCGATTACTTTTCATACGAGCTGGGACACAATCCCGGTGCGCCCGCGTTTTCGATGGATGAGAAAGCGACATTTAGGACGTTTTTGCCAAAAATCGCACTTGGATACGATATCACCGACGAGCTAAATATTTACGCGATGTATTCGAAGGGCTATCTAGCCGGCGGCTTTAATTTCTACACGACCGGCGGCAGCAGAGAGGATAATAAATTTGACGCACAGACGAGCGATGACTACGAGATCGGCGTAAAGGGTTCGTATGAGAGCTTTAGATTTTCTACCGCGCTATTTTATATGGACATCAAGGGCACGCATATATTTTACACCGACCCCAATAACCCCAACATCTACTCGACCGCAAACGCCGATAAGTCAAAATCTATGGGCGTGGAATTTGAAGGCGTCGCAAAAGCAAGCAAAGAGCTTGATATAAATTTAGCCGCGAGTCTGCTAAAGACCAAATACGGAGATTATATCAACAAAGACGGCACGAATAATAAAGGTAATAAAATCGAGAAAAACCCCGAGTATAAGCTCTCTTTGGGCGCATCATACTACGCTCCGATGGGAATTTATACAAGACTGGACGGAAATATGATAGGCAAGACCTACTTCGATGCTCAAAATAAGCTAGCTCAAAAGAGCTATTTTACGGCGGATGCAAAAGTAGGCTATCTAAAAGATGGCTTTGACGTGTATTTTTACGTCAAAAATTTGACCGACAAAGAGTATTTCTCGCACATACGCGACAGAGCGAGTAATGTCTTGATCACCTATGGCAAAGGCAGAACGCTCGGCGTCGGCGTAAGATATAGTTTTTAAATTTAGTAAATTTTATTAAAAGAAAGGATGAAAAATGAGGAAAAGTTTAGCTGCATTGGCAGTTTTAGGTGCATTTAGCGTAGCAGGCGCGCATGATTTTTGGCTTGCGGGTCAAAATGACGACAAACTGAGGGTTCAGATCGGATTTGGAGATGGATTTGCCACGTGCGAGCCGATCGATAAGCAGAGGGAGAATAATTTTGAAATCCCCGTAGTCATAGATAAAAACGGCAAAAAAATCGAGCTAAAGCGCACGAGCGAAAACTATAAATTTGAGGGCGAAAAGCAGCCGGAAGGCGTCTATATCATTACCGGGCAATATAAACCGACCTTTTGGACCGAGGATAAAAGCGGCAAATGGCATATGGGCGGCACGAAAGATACGATCAAAGACGCTAAATTTTGCCGTCGCGCCACTATGCTCGCAAAGGGCGTAATCAACACACAAGCAGGCGATCTCATAACTAAGCCCGTGGGCGAGCGACTCGAGCTCGTACCTTTAGAAAATCCGGTAAATTTCAAAGCTAATAAGCCGTTTAAAATTAAAGTGCTATTTGAAGGCAAGCCGCTTGCAAATGCCGCGGTTGAAGGTGCGCCGGATGGATTTCTGGAAGATATGAGCGCATTTTATGGTATGACCGACGATAAGGGCGAAATCGAGGTTATGGCGCTAAAGCCGGGCCCTTGGATACTAAAAGCAAGAAATAAGCTCGCATTTTCGGATCCAAAGAAATGCGACGAAGAGACGATCATCGCGTCTTTTGCTTTTGAGGTAAAATAAAATTCGATCAATTCGATCCTTAAATTTAAAGTCTCTTGCGTTTGAAATTCAAATTTTAAAGCGCAAGGGATTAAATTTTAACTAGAGCATCTGCCGATTAGCGGTGGATGACTATCTAGTAAACACCATCTTTCGCCAAATGTTGCAAATTCTAAAATCGGCGTGAGACTTCAAAATTTGGATAAATTTAGCAATACGCAGTTTCTAAATTTATCTAAATTTCAAACCCCGCAAGTATAATCCGCCATAAATTTTAAAATCCAAAGGTAAAAAATGAAGCGCGATACTTTAAGCGCCATAAAATTTCGTGGTATAACCTCTAGCGTTTTGGCAATCTGCACTTATCTGATCATTTGGGTTTGTTGCGAGTTTTTGCACGGCATTACGATGAGCGGGTTTTTCGCCGCCACAGCCGCAATCGTCGCCGTGATTTTTACTTCGATGAGCTTTAAGCTGTCGGCAACCAAAATGATCTCGGATATCTCTGATAGTAAGGTCTTTAGGGCGTATTTGATTAACTTTATCGCCCGAGTGCTTTGGGCTATCGTATTTATTTCGCTTTTACCACATTCTATGAATAATAATATTGTGAGCTTAGAGACTCTAAATTATACCTTACATGAGCGAGGCGGCTCTTTCGTGGAGGCATTCTATTGCATTTTAGCGGCTATGGCCATAGGACTTAATCACTCTATGGAGATTAAAGAGACGCAATTTGTTACCATTTGGTATGTAACGATTACAGCGTTTAAGATTGTCAGCACCATAGCCCCGGCAATAGTATATTGCTACTTAGGAGAAGCCACTAAGAGTAAAATTTTTTATGCTTACGCGTGGTTATATTTTATATCTTTAGTACTTGTAGAAATCATTAATTCGTTTATTAAACTACCGGAAATGAGTAGTGCAACCACAGCGTACATTGTACTCGCGGTAATCCTTTTATCTGAAATTTTAGAAATTATCGCTTGGATTAGGATTAAAGAAATTTCAGGCGCGGAGCTTTGGGATAAAAATTTATGGACGACGCCTGCAAAATAAATCAAAAAACCAATTTGAAATTACGCGCAAGCCATTTAAAATTTCATAAATTTACTTACGAATTCCATATCGTATCGCAAAATTCATATGCCAAGGCCATCAACTACGAGGCGGTGCTCAAGCTAAAGCCCGACGTCGTGATCGTCACGAACTACATCCCGCAAGAATACATTGACAAGATGACGGAACTCAAAATCCCAGTCGTCGCCGTTAGCTTTCAGCGCAGCGACGCCGCCGATAAGGGCAAGCTAAATCCGACCTTCAAAGACGACGAGGCGGCCTACACTGAGGGCTTTTACGACGGTATAGAGCTTCTTGGCAAGGTCGCAAACCGCGAAAAAGAGGCCGCCGAGCTAATAAGCTTCGTCAAAACCTCGCAAGAGCAGCTAAAGGCTAAATTTAGCGACTTCATCGTCGATAAAAGGCCTAAAATTTACATGGCAAATCCCGATCTCACGACCTACGGCAGCGGCAAATACACGGGCATAATGTTTATGCGTGCAGGCGCGCAAAACGTCGCGGCAGAGAGCATCAAGGGCTACAAGCAGGTATCTGCAGAGCAAGTTTTAGCATGGGCGCCGCAGATGATCTTCGTGCAGGATCGCTACCCGCAGGTGCCCGCCGAGCTCAAATCCAACCCGCAGCTTGCAAATTTAAGCGCGGTCAAAGAGGATAAAATTTATATGATGCCTGAATACGCCAAAGCGTGGGGCTATCCGACCGCCGAAGCCATGGCGCTTGGCGAGTGGTGGCTAGCGATGAAGCTCTATCCGCAGCACTTTGACGAGGCGGAGTTTGACAAAAAAGTGGAGGAATTTTATCAAAAATTCTACCGCACGAGCTATAAATGAAATTTTCCGCCCTGCTGCTGCTCTGGGTCCTGCTATTTGCGGTTTCGCTTGGCACCTGGCAGTATCCTGTTAGCCTAGAGGAGACGGGTAGAAATTTTTACTAGCAAGATTCTGCGTAAAATCGCAAAATTCCGACTTGCAAAAGTATTTGAAATTCCCACGACAAAATGAAATTTATATAAAAATTTATCTGGATTTTATGCCGATCAGCTATAATTCCGCTATTCTAATCCCGCATATTTTGCGGAATTTTCAAGGAGAAAAAATGCTTAAACTTCACTCAATCCTTCTTGGTGCAGCGCTTTGCGCTAGCCTGGCTTTTGCAGATCGCATGATTACCGATCAGCTCGGTCGCAAGGTCACAATCCCGGATCAAGTAAATCGTATCGTCGTGCTACACCACGAAGCACTCAATGTCTTAAACGAAATCAACGCCCAAGATAAGGTCGTAGGTATCCTAAAAAGCTGGGAGCAGCGCCTAGGCAAGGAGTATAATCGCTTGGCACCGAGTTTTAAAAACCTACCTAATCCAGGCGATATCAAAGATGTCAATTACGAAGCTCTGCTTAGTCTAAAGCCCGATGCGGTCGTAGTGGTCAACTACTTCCCTAAAGAATATATCGCTAAAATGGAGGAGTTGAAAATCCCAGTCGTAGGTATTTCATTTTTCAGCTCTGCACAAGAGGAAAAAGCTAAGCTAAATCCGACCTTTAAAGATGAGCGCGATAGCTTCGCTGCTTACGATGAGGGCTTTTACGAGGGGGTTAAAATTCTAGGCGAACTAAGCAATCACGAAAAGGATGCCGCTGAACTAATAGATTTCGTTAAAAAATCGCAAGCTGATTTAAATGCCAAATTTAGTAATTTTATCGTAGATAAAAGACCTAGAGTTTATATGGCAAATCCTGATCTTACGACCTACGGTAGCGGCAAATATACTGGCGTAATGTTAGCAAGAGCGGGTGCGACGAACGTTGCCGCTGCAGATATAAAGGGCTACAAACAGGTTTCGCCGGAGCAAATTTTAGCATGGAATCCGCAGATTATCTTAGTGCAAAACCGCTATCCTCAAGTACCTGCCGAACTTAAGGCAAACCCTGCGCTAAAAGGTCTTAGCGCCGTGAAAGAGGATAGAATTTATCTAATGCCCGAATTCGTTAAAGCCTGGGGTCATCCGACTGCCGAAGCGATGGCGCTTGGTGAGGAATGGCTTGCGATGAAACTTTATCCGCAAAATTTTAAGGACGCAAACTTTGATAAAAAAGTAGAGGAATTCTACGAGAAATTTTACCGCGTCAAATATCAAAAATAATGCTGAACCTAATCCTGCTTCTTTTTTGGGTAGTGCTGGCGCTAATCTCGCTCGCTAGCGGGCAGTTTCATATACCGCTAGAAGAAATTTTTAAAATTCTCTTTAGCGGAGGCGGCGATGAAGCCGCCAAAAGTGTGATGCTGGATGTTAGAATTCCGCGCATTCTACTCTCCAGCCTTTGCGGTGGAGCGCTTGCTATCGCGGGTTTGAGCTTGCAGGCGGTATTTAAAAACCCGCTCGTTGGCCCGCACATCGTAGGCGTTAGCACTGCAGCGGCATTCGGCGGCGCGCTTTGTATTTTGCTAGGATTGAGCGGCTTATGGCTTGCGGGGTTTGCATTTTGCTTCGGACTTGCGGCGCTATTTTTACTCTATCTTTTGGCAAAATTCGTAGCACGCGCAGATATTTTCTCACTCATTTTAGCAGGTATAGTCATTAACGGCGTATTTGCCGCACTTACGAGCTTGGTGCAGTATCTAGCAGACGATGAGGAAGTGCTGCCCAATATCGTTTTTTGGCTGTTAGGAAGCTTCGTAAGCGCAGGATATGATAAAGTAATTTTGATGTGCGCGATCGCCCTGCCCGCTTCTGCAGTCTTAATCGCGCTGAGATGGCGGTTTAATCTACTCAGCCTAAATGATGATGATTTGCGCGTGCTAGGCGTGGACGTTAAATTTCTGCGCTGCACGATCCTAGCGCTTTGCACCGCTCTGATCGCCGTACAAGTTAGCGTCAGCGGAAATATCGGCTGGGTAGGTCTTGTGGTGCCACACGCCACCAGGCTCATCGCGGGCAGCGACCACGTGAAGCTAATGCCTGCCTGCTTCATCGCAGGAGCGATCTTTATGCTGGCAATCGACGATCTATCTCGCTCGCTAAGTAGCGCCGAAATTCCTTTAGGAATTCTATCCGCTCTCATCGGAAGCCCGATCTTTGCCCTACTTCTAAAAAGGAGCGCCAAAAATGCAAAATCTAATTGAGGTAAAAAACGCGGGCTTTTACTACGAGGCGGAAAAATTCTGCTTTCGCAACTTAAGCTTCGAGCTTGCCAGCTCTCAAACATTAGCGATTTTGGGCTTAAACGGGCAAGGCAAAAGCACGCTAATGTCGTGCATGATGGGGATTTTGCAGCCTAAAGAAGGCGAGATCGTGCGCAAAGCAAAATTTGCTTTCTTGCCGCAGAGCTTTAACGTCGCGTTTGATTACAGCGTGCTTGACATCGTACTAATGGGGCGGGTACGCGAGATCTCGCTCTTTTCAAAACCGGGCAAAAAGGATATTCAAATCTGCCTTGATGCTCTGGATACGCTAGGTGTCGCCCATCTGCAAAAGCGCAGCTTTAACGCCCTTAGCGGCGGGCAGAAGCAGCTCGTGCTCTTTGCTAGAGCCCTAGCTAGCGGTAGTGACGTGCTGTTTTTGGACGAGCCTGCCAGCGCGCTTGATATCAAAAACCAAGACCGCGTGCTAAGCCTCATCGCAAATCTACGCTCAAATAGCGATGCGAGCATAGTTTTTACCACTCATCAGCCTAACCACGCCCTCGCAGTCGCCGATCGCACACTGATCTTGCGAAATGATCTTAGCTACAACTACGGCGCAAGTAACGAAATTTTAACCGAAGCCGCGCTTAGCTCGCTCTACGGCGTACAGATCAAAACGGCGGAATTTGATATAGAGGGCGAGCAAATCCCTAGCATCACGCAAATTTTCAGCGCACAGGTGAGGTAAGCGTGAGCGGCGCGACAAAGCAACTCATCAATCGGCGCGAAATTTTAAATCGCTAGATTTTATCTTGAGCGAAATTTAAATCGCGGAATTTTACTTTGAAATTCCGCCTCAAAATTTAGATTCAAATTCCATAGCGGAATTCCGCATTAGAATTTCGGTTTGAAATTTCATAACAAAATTTTGTTTTTGAATTCCTGCCTGAGATTTTATGGCGGAATTCTGCCTCGCAAATTTGCAAAATTTTGCTCTAGAATTTCACGGCGAATTTTATTCGACATCGCGCTGATTTTTAAATCCTGCTATGAAAGTATGTTACCACTTGAGATTTGAAATTCCGCCGCGAAATTCTGCCCCGCAATCCATAGGTGGAATTCCGTTTTAAAATCCCGCGGCGGAATTTTATTCTCGCTCTGGTAGAATTCCTGAAATTCCGCAGTCTGCAAGCTTGACTGCGATGAAATTTTGAAATTTTAATTTTTACGGTTTAATCTGTGCTTTACGTTTGTTTATGTATACTTCATGGCAAATTTTAAAAAGGCTTAATATGCAAAATATCGTATCTCAAGCAAGAAAAAATGGGATGATCAGTACCGGCATTGATCTGTTTTCGGCGATGTTACCCGTGGTTTTTATCGTAATCGGCTTTATCTTCGCCGACGGGTCGGAATTTCGCAGTAATAAGATAGCAAATTATATTGCTAGCGGAATTTTGATTGCTTTTATTTGTGCCTCGGTGTTTTTTAGGTTGCGAGCACTTGATAAAATTGAAGCGCTTAGCGACACAAAAGCGGCAGCGCTTTACCGCAACTGCATAGTGGTCTGCGTCTGTACTACGGTGTGTATGTACTTTTATCAGTCTCATTTCGGAGAGATAACGCGGATTCTGATTTTTCTCGCAGCTGCAGCCTATGTGATCGTATCGTGGTTTCGTATAAATTTCTCTTTGGCGCACATAAGCGGCGTGAGTACCTTTCGGACTTATGTGTGGCTCTGCGTCATCTTTTTCGTAATAAACATACTATGTAACGCAACGATAATTGCTTTAGCTCTTTCCGAGCAGCAGATTGACCCAAGCTCGACTTTGACTATCACCGCCATATTATTTAAACTGCTCCTGCCGTTCATCGCTCTTGTGATAACTAGCATCGTGCATCTGCTAGCCTGGAGCAAGATAGAAAGGATAAGCGCAGAGGTTTAAATTTTAAATTTTATAAACCTCTTGTTACGATAAAATTTCGTTCTTTTTGGTTTGATTAGCGTTTTACACTTCGGGATAAATTTTTAAAGAGGCTTATATATGCAAAATCTCGTATCTCAAGCAAGAAAAAATGGGATGACCAGCACCGGCATTGATCTGTTTTTAGCGGCGGTGCCTGCGACTTTAGTTGCGCTAGATATTGCTAAGAACGATATGCTAGGGCTTAGCACCAACAAGACGGCTACCTGTATCATTGGCGGAATTATTTTTGCTCTTTTGTGTGTTTCGGTATTTTTCAGGCTAAGAGCGCTCCACAAAATTTCGGCGCTTAGCGGCATAAAAGCAGCGATGCTTTACCGCAACTGCGTAATTGTCTGCATCTGTGTCATTGCCATAACAAGCATCTTTTTATCGATTCCTTTATCGATCTCATACAAGCATTTGGCAATGATATTGTGCATTTTGATAGCGTTTGCGGGCGCAATCTACATGATCGTAGCGTGGTTTTGCATAAATTTTGCTCTAGCACGCGTAAGCGGCGTAGGAACCTTTGAGACATATGTGTGGCTCTGCGTCATCCTTTTTCCGTTAAATGCACTATATCATTTGATATTACCCATAGTCCTCATAATAACTAGCATCGTGCATCTGCTGGCCTGGAGCAAGATAGAAAAGATAAGCGTAAAAGTTTAAAATTTCGCAAATATCTTGTCGCGATAGAATTCCGATTTTTGCGATTTAATCCGTGTTTTATGTTTGTTTATATATACTTCGGATCAAATTTTTAAAAAGGGTTTATATATGCAATTCATTGTATCTCAGGCAAGAAAAGAGGGGATGATCAGTACCGGCATCGATCTGTTTTTAGCGGCGCTACCCGCGGTTTTTATCGTAGTAGGCTATGTCTCTTTCAGCGAGCCATGGCGCCTTGACAACGAGATGATAAATTATATCGCTAGCGGAATTTTGATCGCTTTTATTTGTGTTTCAGTATTTTTCAGATTGCAGGCGCTCCGAAAAATTTCAGCGCTTAGCGGTATAAAAGCAGCGACGCTTTACCGCAACTGCATAATAATCTGTGTCTGCTTTTTTGCGCTAGCGCTCGTGCTCAATTACCTTTATCCGAGAGAGCCTGACGCAGACGGCGGGCAGAGTAATAACCCATTTGCGGCGATATTTGGACTAGCACTTTTCGTAGGCGTTATTTACATAATCGTCGCATGGTTTCGCATAAATTTCTCTTTGGCGCGCGTAAGCGGCGTGAGTACCTTTCGGACTTATGTGTGGCTTTGTGTGGGACTTTTTGTGCTAAATATACTATGCAATGCAGCGATTATTGCTATAGCCATTTCCGAGCCGCGGACCGAGCAGGTTTCAGCTTTGGCTATTGCTGTCGTAATGCTTAAACTGCTCCTGCCGTTTGCCGCTCTCATAATAACCGGCATCGTGCACCTACTAGCCTGGAGCAAGATAGAAAAGATAAGCGCAGAGGTTTAAAATTTAGCAAACTTCTTGTCACGATAAAATTTCGCTCTTTTCGGTTTGATTAGCGTTTTACATCTACTTTTTGCATATTGAAATAAATTTTTAAAAGGAGTTATACGACGTGCAAGACACCGTATCTCAGGCAAGAAAAGAAGGGATGATCAGCACCGGCATTGATCTGTTTTTAGCGGTGGTGCTCGTGATTTTTAAGGCGATAGGGCTTGTTTCAGGTAGCATGTTCGTAATCGTCAGCGGAATTTTTGTCGCTCTTATCTGTTTCTCGGTGATTTATAGGCTAAGAGCGCTCCGCAAAATTTCAAAGCTTAGCGGCATAAAAGCGGTGGCGCTTTACCGCAACTGCGTAATTCTCTGCATTTGCCTCGTGGCGCTTTTATTATTTTATCCGCATTATTGCTGTATGAAAGAGACGGAAGAAACGATATGGAGCTTGTTAGCGTTAGTGGGCACAATCTACGCAATGATCGCATGGCTTCGCATAAATTTTTCGCTTGCGCGCATAAGCGGCGTGATGACCTTTCGGATCTACGTGTGGCTCTGCATCTTCTTTTTTTTGCGCTAAATTGGCTATGTGGCGCAGGGCCTTTCGGTTTGGCTACCTCCAAGCCGCAAATTGGCGATTCCGATGCGGTTTTAATTATCGCGTCATTGAAGGAATTTCTGTCGTTTGCTGCCTTGATAATAACTAGCATCGTGCATCTGCTAGCTTGGAGCAAGATAGAAAAGCTCGCCTAAGCAGGAGCGCTTTCGTTTTGCAGCGACCGCGCGCTTTTGTAAGTCTAAATCGCAGCAACGTCCAAAAGCCGCGCCATCCGGCACAGTATCGCCGCATGCAGCAAACCGCAAGATAGCGCGTAAATTTAGAAAATTAAAAGGATAAAAATGAAAGAAATTTCAAAGCAAGATCTGCTTCGCAAAGCGAAATTCTGCGGAGTTTTAGGCGCCGTGATTCTGCTAGGCATCGGCATAAGCGGCACGGTGGGCTTAAGCAGCATAGACGAGGACGCAGTCGCGATTTTTAGAGTTTTGGCGCTACTAGCGACGCTAGCGATATTTAACGACTGCTTCGTTTGCCTAGAAAAGGCGCTAGGCGTGCGCTTCGTTAAGACCTATAGGCTGATAGAAAGTATCCCAATCGTCGCGATTTTGTGCTACTGCGCCTTGATCGTAGCGCTAAAAGAGGGCGCGATGCTAGGTCTGCTCTACACCCTGCTCTACGTCCTTTCGACGTGCGCGGCGGTGATAATCTGGGGCGTATTAAACTGCCGCCTAGCCACACTTAGCGGCGTGGATTTATTTAAAATCTACGGCATAGTGGTGTCCGTGGCATGGCCCTGCGAAGCGGTATCGGGCGCGCTAGCTAAAATAGGCGTAATCATCGCGCTGCCGTATCTAATCGCAGCGTCGCTGGTAACGGCGTTTTCGGGGATTTTGCTAATCATAGCGTGGATAAAATTCAACCCCGCAAGGTTATGCGGCGCGGAAAATTCTAGCGAGCTTGACGGCGCCAAGCTAGGCGCGGACGGCGAGAAACCGAGTATTTACAGCAAACTCGCCACTTTTAAGAAATCGGACGCGGACGATACGAAAAAGCCTGCTTCCAAGGCGAGCGCAGATACCGCAAATATGCCTGCTTCCAAAGTGAGCGCAGATGATACGACCGCCGCAAGACGCCCAGGCAACCCCGGATTTAAATTCTAACTCTACTCGCAAGATGGAATTTCGCAAAATTTTTAAAATTTAAGGCGCGGAATTTTATCGCAACGCGCGGCGCATCGGGCGGAAACGCGGAATTTTGATTTAATTTTATCCGCTACGAACGCGCAAAATTTAGGGCAAAATTCCAAGCCGAAATTCCGCGATCAATTTAAAATTTTAAGCAGAGGTTCAATCCAAAAATTCCTACGAAGCAAAATCCAAGCCAAAAATTCCAGCTAAAATTCTAAACTGAAATTCCGATCTAAATCCCTAATCCAGCTTATTTCTAAAAAGCGACGCGGCCAGCGCCATCGTACCCGCGCCGATCAGCAGCAGCGGCACGATGAGATGCCACAGCTCGCCCAGGCCCGCGCCCTCCAGATAGATCCGCCACATGCAGTTGTTGGCATAATACATCGGATCGAGGTGCGCGATGTAGTAAAACCACCGCGGCATCGCGTCCGCAGGCGTTATCAGCCCGCTTATCATAATGCACGGCAGCAGGAATAAAAACGAGCTCACGACCGATTGTAGTGAGGTTTTGCAGACAGTCGAGATCACGAGTCCGATGCCTACGTTGCAAGCGCTAAAGATCGTGATGATCGCAAAAAGATCCGCAAAGCGCCCTCGAAACGGAATTTCGAAGTAAAATACACAGATCAAAAACAGCGCGAGCCCCTGCGCGATCGCGATCAACACGGGCGGCGTCGCCTTGCCGATTAGCATCTCAAGCGGGTTCGCGGGCGTCATCAGCATCATATCGAAGCTCCCCTCCTCGCGCTCGCGGGAGACGCTAAACGCAGATAGCATCAGCACCTGAATCATCGAAAGCCCCAAAATCATCCCCGTCATGATCGTGTAGCGCGTGATCGTGTTTTCGTTAAAAACATAGCGCGGATTTATGCTGATTAAATTCACAAAATGCTGCGCGTTGTATTCCCCCGCTATGGCCTGCACGAAGCCGATGACGGTGTTTGCCAAGGTCGTATTGCGCGAATCCGCGATGATCAAAAGCTCGTGCGTATCCTTAAAATCGCTGCCGAAATAGATCCCGATGATCGCCTCGCCCTCGCTTACCGCGCGGCGCAGGCAGGTTAGGTCTTTGCAGCCAAGTTCGGTCTTAAACATCGGCGTAGCGGCGATCTGCTGTACCAGCGCGGTGGACGTCGCATCGCGGGCGTCGTCCAAAATCGCGTAGCGCACCTGCTCGGGGGTGAAATTCGCGCCGTAGCCGAATATGATCGCCTGCACCAGCACCGGCACGATCAGCACCATACGCGTGCCCTTGTCGCGAAACATCGCCAAAAATTCCTTTTTTATCAGCGCGCGAATTCGAAGCAGGGATTTTCGCAGAGCGTTCATTGCGCACCCCTTTTAAATTTAATGGCGCCTTCAAATTTAACGCCATTTTCAAATTTAGCTGCGCGAGCTTGCGGCACGGAATTTAAAGATAAATTTAAACGCACTGCGGGCATCGGTTTAAATTTGCGCGGTACGAGCGTAAATTTCCGCAGCGCGAGCTTGAGCTTATACGATGCGAACATGAAATTTAAAATTTCAGATCTATTGCGCGGCACCTCGCGCGCAAATTTTAAAAGCGCAAGTTTAAATTTACGCGACAGCAAGGAGATGAAATTTAAAAGCGCGCCCGCGAGGTCAAATTTGCTAAGCTTTTCCGCGCGCGCGACTTTGTAGCCGTGCCGTACGGCTGCGCTACAAAGTCGCGCTATGCGGCGGCGCGCAGAATTTAAATATCCGCCCGCATGATTAAACTTAACCGCGCGCCATTTTTCTGTCGCGTCGTACGTATGTTGCGAAGTAAGCCGTGCCGCGCACCATGCTTCGGCTTTATCCGCGCGCGGCAAAGTACGACGCGAAGCACGCGGCGGCTCGCAAATAAGCTTTAAAATTTCAAACTCACGTTGCGATATAAAATTTTGCGCTGTGTCCGCAAAACGCGCTGAAGCGCGCGTAAATTTTAAAATTTTAAATCTGTCGCTCAGCGTGGGCGTAAAATTTAGAATCCTCGCCGCCCTTTGTAAGACAAAGCGTCTCGCGCCAAGAAATTTTAAAATTTCAAGCCCGCGCTCCGCTCGCTTGCGAAAAAATTCTAAAAATTTCATCGCGTCCTCTCTTTTGGCGGCGTGAAATTCCGCCATCGATGCCTTGGGCGAAAGCGGAACATTAATTGCGCCGGTTTTTGCGGCGCGAAATTTCTCCGCGCAAGCGTAAGGCAAAAATAAATTTTTCATCGTGCGCCCCTTTTTACGCTAAGCACGCACAAGCTGAAAAACAAAACCGCTCCGAGCGCCTGAATAGCGAGGTTCGCCCATAGCGTCGCGCTCTGTCCGCCCGATAGGAAGCAGATGCGAAAGGACTCGACCGCGTATGTGGGCGGCAGCAGGTGCCCGATGAAGTTGATCGCCGCGGGCAGTCCGCGCAGATCGAATATCATGCCGCTAAGCAGCGTCACGGGCAGATAGCCGATGACGATGGCGTATTCCTGCGCTAGGAATTGATTTTTGCAGATCGCCGAGATCAGCATGCCTAGGCAGGTCATCTCCAACACGAAGACGCACAGCGTCGCCAGCAGCATCGCTACGCTGCCGCGGATCGGAATGCCCAAAAGTACCTGCCCGTAAACGAGCGTCATCGCGCCGCCCAAAAGCGCTAGGAAGTAATACGCGCCGACCTTGGCAGTGACGATCTCAAGCGCGCTTGCGTTGGAGTTGTAAAGCGAGGCGATCGTGCCGCGATCCCATTCGCGCGAGATCACGACCGCGACCATAAATAGGCAGATGAGCCCCAAAATCCCCACGTACTCGGCAGATACGAGATACCACGTCGATTCGTTGGCTTCGTTGAACCAGCTGCGATAATTCACGCTGACGGGCTTTGCGGCGGCGTTTAAATTTGCGTTTAAAAAGCCGTAATCTTGCGCCAAAACCTGCTCGATTACGCCTGCAACGTAAACGTAGCTAAGAAGCGCAAGCTGCGACTGCGTGGCGTTTTGGATAAGAAAAATTTCGGCGCCGCCTTTCTCTGTGCTGCTCGCACCGCCTGCACTACTTGAGCCGCCGCCTGTACCACTTATTCCGCCGCCGTTATTTGCAGCGTCGCCTTCGCTGCGAGCGCCGTTAGCGGAGGGGCTTGCATTGACGCCGCCACTCGTATTTTGGATATCGCTTGCGCCGTCGATAAAACCAGCGTTCGTATCACCCACGCCACTGATTAAATTTACATTGCCTTGATTTGCTCTCGCGTTGCCTGCGCTACTGCCGGAATCTACTCCACTGCCGCCGCTAAAAGAATTTGCGTTGCCGCCCGTTTCCACGTCGGTGCGATGCGAACTATCACCGCTTGCGCCACCCGCGGAGGTGTTTATGCCGCTTTCCGTGCCGGTGCCCGCATCGCCGTACTCAAGTGGACGGACATTTTCGCCGCCGCTAGTATTTTGGATATCGCTTGCGCCGCTCTTGGAGGAGCTTTCGTCGATAGAGAGGTTTAAATTTATGCCGCCGCTCGCGCCGCCGAGCCCGCTCAAGGTGTTTTGAAATTTAGCCGCAAAGCGCGGATCAAAATACAAAATGCTCTCGATCTCGTGCGCCCTAAAATCTCTCCTCGCGCTCTCTAAGTCCGTGTAAACGCGGGTTTGCAGGTATTTTGAGCCCAAAAATCCGCCGAGCAGATCCCGCTCGATTTTTGAGCCCAGATCGCTTACGAAGCCCACCTTGACGGGCTTTATGTCCATCCGCATCGCGTATCCGTAGATCACGACCAAAATTAGCGGCATCAAAAACGCGATCACAAGCGCCGATCGGTCCTTTGCGATCTGCGCAAATTCCTTTTTTACTAGGATTTTTAAAAAGGTAAAGTTCATCCGCCCTGCCCCTGCACTTGGATTTTACGCCGCTGCGCCGCTCGCGGCGAGCCCACAAATTTTAATCGCTTGATCGCATACGGCGGGCTTTGAAATTTTAAGCAGTTGCGCGGCACAGTCTCGCTGCGAGATTTTTGACGTAAAAGCTCTACGACAGCGGACCCGTGATGAAATTTTTGCATTAGGGCTTTAAATTTACAAGCTACTCGCAAACTGACCGCCATTTTAAATTTGCGATCTGTTTGCAGAGCGGTCGCCCTTTTAAATTTATAATCCGTTTGCGAGCCGCTCGCACTTTGAAATTTACGGCGCAGACGAAGCGGGCTCGCTTCGGCGCGGAGCTCGCGCAGTACCCATCTACTAAATCCGCGCCGCGTCCCGCCGCGCGACATTCGGTTTAGAACTTCGGTGCCGCGTAAAATTTCACGATCGTTTAAAATTCCTACATCCTTTAAAATTTCGCCGCCTTTCAAAATTTTATTATCGATCCAAATTTTGCCGTCGTTTAAAATTTCACCGCTTGGAATTTTACCGACATTAAGAGTCAAGCCGCTCAAAATTCCGCCGACGTTTAAAATTTCATCGCCCCGTAAGACCCTTTCGCCGCTTGGAATTTCATCGCGCGGATGCGCTGGTTCTCGCCCCGCCCGCATAAAATTTGGATCAAAAATCCTAGCCGCTCGCGCAAAATTTAGATCAAAAGCCCTCATCACCCGCCTCGCTTCTAAATTTTTGCACCTCGTTTATGAACGCCTGCTGCACGCTAAGCCGCCGTCCGTGCTGCACGCAGACTTCATCGGGGCTGCCTAGCGCTAGGATTTTGCCGCGATCTTGGATCAAAAACCGATCGCAATACTCCGCCTCCTCCATAAAATGCGTCGTCACGACCACGCTCACGCCGGTGCGCGCGAGCGCGTTTATGCGGTTCCAAAAGAGCCTGCGCGAGAGCGGATCGGCGCCGCTGGTGGCCTCGTCGAGAAACAAAATCTCGGGGCGGTGGATGAGCGCGCACGCCATGCTGAGGTTGCGCCCCGCGCCGAACGGCAGGTTTTGCCACGTCTCGTTTCGCAGCCGCTGCAAGCCAAACTCGCTCAAAAGCTCTTCTATGCGCCGCTTCAGCGCTACTCCGCCGATGCCGTAGCTGCGGCCGAAATATTCTAAATTTTGATAGCAGCTTAGCTTTTTATAAAGCGAAAATTTCTGCGAGACGTAGCCGATGCGCGATCTGATCGATGATTTGGCGTAGCGCAGATCCTCGCCCATGACCGAGATCTCGCCCCCGCTCATCCCCAAAAGCGCGCAGATCATGCGAAACGTCGTCGTCTTGCCCGCGCCGTTTGGACCCAGAAGGCCGAAAATCTCGCCCTTTTTGACCTCGAAACTCGTATTTTCCACGGCGGTGAATGAACCGAATTTTTTACTCACGTCGCGCACTTTGATGACGGTTTGAGCCGCATCGAAGCTCCTTTTTTCGTAGCCGAAGTTTGCCGCGCCGATCTCCGCTTTATTTAAAAAAATATACGCATCCTCTAGGCTCGCCTCGCGCGGGCTCAGTTTAAATTTAGCGCTTTCGTTTTCGTTAAATTTAATGCCCTCGTTAAATTTAATGCCCTCGTTTTCGTTTGAAATTTTTAAATTTTCGCAGCCCCCGTTTTCGCGCTCCGTGATTTCGTCGCCTCCGTCTTCGCCGCTGCCGCTTAGGCTGGCGCTTAAAAACTCCTGCAGATCGCGCAGGCTTATCGGCTCTTCGCTTAGCAGATCGACGCTGCCGTCTCTGGGGCAGATGTCGATGAGCGGGGAGTTTTTTAAAAATCTTTGCGTCTTAAACATCAAGCGGCGCGCCAGGCTCTGATAATCCTCGCCGCCGATGCGAAAGGTGCGGTCCCGCAGCGCGGCGGTGATCTTTGCGGCGCGCTCCTGCGCTATGATCTTGCCGCCGAGTAAGATCAGCGTCAGATCGGCATCCGCCGCCTCGTCGAAATACGCCGTCGAAAATATGCATTTCGCGCCGCTTTGATCCAGATACTCGCGCACGATCGCCCACAGCTCTCTGCGCGAGAGCGGATCGACGCCGACGGTGGGCTCATCGAGCACCAAAAGCCGCGGACGAGCTGCGATAGCGCACGCAACGCCTAGCTTTTGCTTCATCCCGCCGGAGAGAGAATCCACGGCGTAATCTTTAAATTTCAAAAGCCCCACGCGGCGCAAAAGCCCGCGCAGATACTCCTCGCCGTCTTTTAGATCGAGCCCTTTTAGACCCGCGAAAATGTTTAAATTTTGCCAGACGCTAAGCTCCTCGTAAAGCCCCAGACTCTGCGACATATAGCCGTTTGCGCGGACGAATTCTTTATTTTCGCCGCTAGGGGTGAAGCCGGCAAATTTTATCTCGCCGCAATCGGGCGCGATGATGCCACAGATAAGCTTTAAAAGCGTGGATTTGCCCGCGCCGTCGGGGCCTGTGAGGCTGATGAGTCGCGGCGCATCGTCGATTCTCAAATCAAAATTTTCAAAAACGACGTTTTTGCTGCGATCCTCTCGCAGGTAAAATTTCTTCAAATTTACGATATTTAGTAGATCCAAGCTTAGCTCCAATTTTATTGCTCGCTTTTTATTGCTCGCTCCGTCGCTCGGCGCGATGAACGAGACCTACGCACGCCTAAAAGGCGCTTTTTGTCGCGACGTCTTGCTTCTGCGACCGCCGAAACGTATTGGTTTCGCAGCCGCTACGGCATCTTAGTTTTGTGACAGCCGCGGCATCTTGGTTTTACAACCGCCGCGCGCTTTAAATTTCGCGACGAACGCCGAACGATTTCGCCCAAACCTCGCATAAATTCGACGCGACTTACCGCAAGCGCGCAAAACCAAGCTCTATCGCGCCGGGGTACCCTGCAAATCGCCCGCTCGAATTTTGCGTGCCCGCACGATCGGCGTTGCTTACTTACAGCTCGCGCCGAATATTTCGCGCGACGCCCGATCCGTCTTGAGCGTGTGCATATCGCATCGGCTAGCCGCGCCGCTAACGATGCGCACACAACGCGCATGGACGGGGCGGTCTCCAAAACATGAAGCGCTCCGCGAGCACCCGCGATAAATTTGCTTCAAAATGCAAACGAAAGCGAGTTTTCAAACACCTAGCGACCTGTGAGCGCCGAGCTCTCTATCTGCACTGCGCCTCTTGCGGTGAAATTTCATCGTTGCCGCGCCTCTCAGGGTAAATTTTACCACTGCCATCTCTTTTGGCGAAATTTTACCTAATCTCGGCTTTCCTTAGCATAGTACCGACTTCAGCTACCGCGTCCTTTGGGGTAAAATTTCACTTCCGCCCGCAACCTGTATTTAATCGCGCCATTTGTTTCGTAGTGAAATTTTACTGCCGCCCTTGCTTCAGTACTCAATTCGTCGCTAGTTTATCACACGCTCGCTAAAACAAAGCCCGTTGCCGCTATGCCGCCCAGCTTTTACCTCGTCTCCGCCGAGCCGTAAATTTTAAAATTTAACCCGCACTGCTTTGCAGTAAAATTTCGCCGAAATTTTACTTGCCGCTCTGCAAAATTCCAATCTTGTATCCAAAGCTGCCGCCTACTCGCACAAAACTCGCACAAAACTCGCGCGATAAATTTTGCGCGCCTTCGCACGGCCCTACCTAAGCGCGCAGCATTTTATCGCCGCCGAGACGATGTATTTTAGCACGGCAAAATTTAATCGCCCTGCCCTATCAAACAAGCGCCGTTTAAATTCCGCCTCGAAGCGCGCTTGTAAAATTTCATCAAACTCACGCCGTATGCACGGCTCGCGGGACATTGCGTAAAATTTTGTCGGGCAGCGATCTTTGCTATCCAAATTTCGCCCGCAGTATCCAAAGTGCCGCCCGCGCGCTAAATTTCACTCGTGCATTAAAATTTCACTCGCGACGCTCTCGCGTTAAAATTCCACGCTGATCGGCTGTCCTAGGCGGAAGCTGCCGTCCTCGTCGCTGAAATCTGCGCGCGCCTCCCACACGAGATCGGCGCGCAGCTCTTCGGTCTGTACCGTGCGGGGCGTGTACATCGCGGTTTGGCTCACGTATGCGACCTTTGCGCTCGCGCTAGAGCCGTCCGCGGCGATGATCCGCACGCTCTGTCCGGCACGCAGGAAGCGGAGCTGATTTTCGCTTAGATAAAATTTCGCGCGCTTGTTTTTTACTTCGATGAGCTCAAAAACGCCCACGCTGGGTATGCTGATGTCGCCAAGCTCCTTAAGGCGCGCTCTGATCTGCCCGCTAAAGGGCGCTTTTAGCACGCTTTGCATCTCGATTTGGTAATTCAGATATTTAAGATTTTCCTCGCAGCTTGCCAAGTTTGCGCGGGCGGCGCCGACATCCTCGCCGCGGTAGCCGCTTTGAAGCTGGCGCAGATTGGCCTGGGCGCTTTGCAGCTGGGCTTGCGTGCGCTTCATCGAGTAAAACGCCTCATCGATCTGCTGCTTGGACGCGGAGTTGGTTTTGCCCAGGCTCTTGAGGCGCTCGTTCGTCAAAGTAGCGAGCTGTAGGGCGTTTTGCAGCGCGCTTACGTTCGCCGCCGCCATCTCGATCTCCTCGCTACGAAAGCCGCTTTGCAGCTTTTGCAAGTTAAATTTAAGCCCGTCGCACCTTGCGATCTGAATACGCCTTTGATAGCTCAGATCCGCCGTATCCAGAGCCGCCAAGACGTCGCCAGCCTGCACGAAATCACCCTCGTCGCGATAAAGCGCGCTTATGCGACCACTGCGCTCGAAGCTAAGCGAACTCTGCCTGATGTCGATGATACCGTAGGCCTTGTGCGCGACCTCTTCGCGCCTATCGAGATTGAAGTAGATCGCCGCGGCGAGGGCGGCCAGCGCAAAAACGACGAAAAATAAAAGCCTTTTCATAGATCGCCTTAAATTTTGATATACGGTTATTATAAAATAACTTTTCTAATGCGGCGCTGATATTTGAGGCTCGGGCGATGATTTTATAAATCGATCGCATTAAATTTGCCGTATTGAATTGACCGCCGCGTTGGCGGGCGAGATTTTGAGCTTGTGGGGATAAAATTTAGCCTATCTGCGCGATTTCAAGCGGTACGGCTTGTAAAACACAGCGACTTTTTAAACTAAAAATTTTAAAATTTTAATGCGGAGGCTCCGCTTGGAAGCGGAGCGCGGAATTTAATGGCGAAATTTAGCGAGCATTGGGCTTTATGGGCCCAATGCTCGCTCGGTCGCGCAAAAGTTGAAATATTTAAAACTCGCCTCCAACTGCGGCGATCCACTTATCGGCCCTTGCCTGCCAGTGCTCGTCGCCCTTAAAATCGATCGTAAGACCCACGAATTTGCCGTTTATGAAGGCGCGCGAATGTTTAAATTTATATCCCTCTGCGCCCCAAGCGCCGATGAGATCGGCCTTTTTAAGCACCGGCAAAAACGCGCTCATGCCGCTGCAAAAATCGCTGCCGTGGCGCTCGACGTTACCGACGCCTATGAGCGCGACCTTGCGTCCGTCAAAATCGGTTTTGTTCAAAAGCTCCAATTTGTCGTCAAATTTAGCCTGGATCTGTCCGTCGCCGTGCGTCGAAGCCGCGAAAATAAACGCGCTAGCGCCTGCCAAATCCTCCTCATTTAGCTCTTTGGCCTCCTTGATCTCAAAGCCGAGCTTTGAAGCGACATATTCGCTCACGACCTTCGTGTCGCCGCCTTTGGTGGCGTAAACTAATAGTTTTTTCATTTTCTCTCCTTTAAAATAAGAATGATTCTAACAAAATAAGATAAATTTTGAGTGAAATAAAAATTTTATAAGGCGCTCAGATATAGCGCGATGCCTCGTATCCGGATAATTTTAAGCGGCAGTGAGCCGGTAAATTTTAACGCCGCCGCTTAACCGCTCGTATAAAAATCCATAGTATAATGCCGTCCATAGCTTATTATAAGGGAGAAAACATGAAGAATTTCACATTATGTTTGATCGCAGCTATCGCACTTTGTGGCTGCGCGACTCCACAGGATCGATACGGCGGCGACGTTTATAATGCAGGCGAAACAAACCGTATGAGGCAGAGCGATCAGATCGAGATCATCGACGTCCTACCCGCAAAAATCAACGTAGAGCGCTCTGAGGGCAATACGGGTAAAATTTTAGGCGGCGTCGCTGGCGGAACCACGGGCGCTATCATCGGGCATAAGCTCGGCAAACATAGCAGCAGCAAGCGCTTAGCCGAAACCGTAGGACTCATAGGCGGCGCAGCAGTGGGCGCGATCGCCGGAGATGCGATCGAAAACTCCCAAAAGACGGTGCAAGGCTCCAACATCATCTATAAATTTAAAGGTAAGGAGTACTCATCGGTGCAAGCCGATCCGCCGTGTAAATTCAGACGCGGCAAGGCCAAACTGATCCACATCGGCAACGAAACGCGAGTACAGCCAAACTCGGGATGCTAACAGAACTCGGTATGTTAAATTTAAAGCCGCCCAAAGCTTGCAGTGAAATTTTAAAATTTCACCGCAGCGCTTAAATTTAATAGCGATGTTTTAAAATTCTAAAGCGGCGCGGCTTACAAAAATAGCGCCGCTAAATTTAGCGGGCGATCGAAATTTTAACTCTACAAAATTTTTAAGAGCCCGCTAAAATATTTTAATATATAATCGCCGCTTAAAAACAGGAAGCGGCGATGAAAAAATTCTATCTTAAAATTTGGCTACTCGCGTTTATAGCGGCATTTGCAGCGATCCCTGCTGCGGCAGCGGAAGGCTTGGATTATTTATTAAAAACCAAAGAGGAAAAAGATTTAGCGATCTCTTGCGATAGCGGCAATGGAAAATACAGCGCATGCACGAAACTCGTCGAAATTTTATCCAAAAAGTGCGACGGCGGAGATTATGAAAGCTGTGGATCGCTCGGCATAGCGCTTTTCGACTCCAATAGATATGAAGACTCCGCCTCCGCTTATAAAAAAGCTTGTGAGGCCGGCGTAGTAACCTACTGCTATATGCTAAGTGCGACCGAAATACACTATGGCGGAGATGTAAATTTGGTAATTAAATATCTTGGTAAGACATGTGAAGCAGCAAATAGCCTGTTTAAAAACGAAGCGTGCAAGATAAAAGAGGAATTGGAAAAGTGCCTAAACGATAGCGAGTGCAATCCTATAAAAAAAGCAAGAATTTTGTTAAAAAGCGTAAGATGATGTTATTTAAAAAGCCACTTTATACAAAATTTTAAATAGGAGAGAAAATGCAGAAAATTAAATTTATAATTCTAGCTTTAATATTTTCAATATGCTCTAGTATGGCAAGACCCATGGATTTGAGCTTTTTCAAAACTTGGGAAGAAAAAGAGCTAAATTTAGAATGCGATAGCGGCGACGGAAAATACAGCGCATGCACGAGGCTAGTCGAAATTTTATCCAAGAAGTGCGACGACGGAGATTATGAAAGCTGCGGATCGCTCGGCGCGGTGCTTTTGGTTACAATGGGTAGATATAAAGATTCCGTTTCAGCATTAAAGAAAGCTTGTGAAGCAGACATGATGAATTATTGCTTTTTGCTAGCAGGGAATGAAATATTTTACGGCGGAAATATACATAGGGCTATCGGTTACTTCGACAAGGTTTGTTACGGAAAAGAGAGCGACAAGAAAGATTTTTCTTGTAAGGTAAAGGAGCAATTAGAAATTTGCCTAAGCGATAGTGAGTGTAATCCTTTAAGAAAAGCGGTAAGTATACTTGTACCGAAATAAAAATTTTAACAACGCGATAAATTTTATCCTTATAGCTGATGCACTTCGCAAAAAAAGCAAGAATAAAGCCGCTAGAATATTACCGCCCATTTCTATCATTTCGCAGCCATAAAATTTTACTCCGTCTCAAAAACCTCTCTTGCATATTTCATCCCCAAATCATACGCCTTTTCATTTAGCGCACGGGTTTTTTCAGGCACAGAGCGGAGCATTTGCTCTTTTACGAGCTCTGAGTCCATACAGCGGCTAAGCTCTACTGCGATCGCTAGAGCCACGACACTTTGAGTGATGACATTTCCAACTTCGTATTTTGCGATGGTGATGATCGGAATTTCATAAATTTTAAAGCTTGCCCTATCCTCATCGCTCGGCACTACTAAATTCGGCTCGATTACGATCACGCCGCCTTTTTTCACGCCATTTTTGAAAGCATCGTAGCTACTCTGTGCCGTTGCGAGCATGAAATCGATCTCGCCCTCGCTCGCGTAAGGATATAGAATTTCTTCATCGCTTAAGATAATATCCACTTTCGTAGGTCCGCCACGTACCTGAGAGGTATACGTAGATGCCTTGATTCCATAGCCGCCGTGTGCGATCTTTGCCGCAGCTAGAATCTCACCTGCTAAGATCACGCCTTGACCGCCCACTCCCACAAATCTTAATTGATTCATCTTAGTCCTTCAAAATTTATCGCTTCGCCGCTTTGCGCCGCGTCTATCACCTTTTGATACGCCTTTGTGTATTCGGTGTGCTCATTATCTTCGTGTAAAACTCCAAGCGGAAATAGCCCCGCTCGCTCATCCTCGCTAAGAGCGTCAAATTTTGCTTTAGAAATCGTGCGCGAATCAAGCCACTTTAGCATTTGCACCGCCTCGCTCATTTTATTTTTACGACCCAAATTTACGTGGCAGTTGCTAAAAATATCAAAGAAACTATAACCATCGTGCTCAAAGCCCTTGGCTAGAAGTCGCTCGATTTTTTCGGGATTTGTCACGCTTTCGCGTCCGACAAAAGTTGCTCCGGCAGCGATTGCAAGTTTCGCCGCATCAAAGCTGGGATCGACATTGCCGTATTGCGCCGTAACCGTCCAAAACCCGCGCGGCGTCGTAGGGCTCGTCTGCGAGTTTGTAAGCCCGTAGATGAAATTATTTACCAAGATATGATTTAGATCGATATTGCGGCGGCATCCATGGATCGTGTGATTGCCCCCTATAGCAAGCCCGTCGCCATCGCCAGTGACTACGATTACGTGCTTGCCTGGATTTGCAAGCTTGATACCCGTAGCATAAGCTATCGCGCGTCCGTGCGTCGTATGGACGGTATTGCAGTCTATGTAACTCGATATCCTGCCGCTACAGCCGATACCGCTTACCACGCACACATCGTCCATGCTCCAGCCTACGCGGTCAATCGCGCGGATAATCGCTTTTAAGATCACTCCGTCGCCGCAGCCCCAGCACCAAAGTGTAGGCATCTTGTCCGTTCTTAGATATTTATCGTAATCAAACGCCATTTAAAGCTCCTTTACTTTCTCGATAATCTCGCTAGGGCTGATCGGTCTGCCGTTTGCCTTAAGAAGCGTCTTAAAATCATCCCTCAAGCAAGCGCGCTGCACCTCTAGCAGATACTGCCCTAAATTTAGCTCGGCGATCAAAATTTTATTAAATCTCTCCCCTAGCTCCCTTAGCTTGCGCGCAGGGCTTGGCCATAGCGTAATCGGGCGAAAAAGTCCCACACGCACGCCTTGCTCTCGTAGCTTTAAAATCGCGTCTTTTGCTGCTAAGCTAACGCTGCCGTAGGCGATGATGCAGATTTCGGCGTCATCTAACATAAATTCTTCATATTGCACAATCTCATCTTCATGCGCCGAAATTTTATTAAAAAGCCTTTTTATAGAGCGATCCACGATCTGCTCGTTTTCGGTCGGAAAGCCCTTCGCGCCGTGATGAAGCCCCGTTATGTGATAGTGGTATCCCCTAAAAAAGGGATTTAGCACCGCAGGCTTATCGGGCGCAGCATCGTAGGGCTCATAATCTTTCGGACTACCTTTAAATTCCGCCCTGTGCTCGATTTTTAGATCCGAAATTTCAGGCAGCACCGCCTTAGCCTGCATATGCCCAAGCGTCTCATCAAGTAGCAAAAATACCGGCGTCATAAACCGCTCGGCAAGATTGAAGGCGCGCACGGTTTGCGTGTAAGCCTCCTTTAGCGAGCCCGGACACAGCGCGATGCTTTGAAAATCGCCGTGAGTGGGGTTGCGAGCTTGCAAAATATCGCCCTGCGCTACTCGCGTAGGAAGCCCTGTGCTAGGACCTCCGCGCATAACATTTACGATTAAAAGCGGAATTTCGGCGATAAAGCCAAGCCCAATCTGCTCTGATTTTAGCGAAATTCCAGGACCGGAGCTTGCCGTCATCGCCTTTGCACCGCTCATCGACGCGCCTAAAGCTACCGAAATACCCGAAATTTCATCTTCCATCTGGATAAATTTGCCTCCGACCTTAGGTAGCAAGCGGCTCATCTCGTGCGCGATCTCGCTACTCGGCGTAATCGGATAGCCGCCGAAAAAATTACAGCCGCAATCAATCGCCGCACGCGCAATTAAGGCGTTGCCTGTGGAAATTACCTCTCTCATTATGCGTCCTTGGGTTTCATAAAATTATTGTTTTTGATCTTTTCAGCCATCTCTCTAGCCTGCGAGCTTAGACGAGCGAATTTAAAGCCTTTGGGCGCAACAAAAATCGCAAAATCAGGGCAGTGCAACTCGCACTCCCTACAGCCGATACAGGCGCCCTCATCCACCACGTCGATCATCATGCCTTGCACGGCGCCCTCGTCCTGTCTCATCGCGATCGCGCCGCTAGGACAGACGCTTACGCAGATGTTGCACGCCTTACAGCGGCTCTCATCCGTCCAAACGGCGCGCTGGCTCTCATTTTCGCTCATATTTTCTCCTTAATTTATCAAAATCCGCACTAAATCCCGCTTCGCGATTTAAAATTTGAAATTTTGCGGCGCAAGCCTGCTTTGATCGCATTAAATTCCTCTCATTTTTAAATTTTGCGGAGTTTAAATTTTAAAATTTTGTGGCGTTTAAAAAATTTACGTCGCGCAGAATTCTCGCCAAAGTAAAATTTTAATCTATGAAATTTCACAGCGGGCAAAATTGCGCAAATTTTAAAATTCCACGGTGAATAAAATTTTACGCTGCAAAATTTCGCGAGCTTAAATTTCTTGCCAAAGTGAAATTTCTCGCCGCAAAATCCTATTGCAAGAATCCTGCGCTTTGAAATTTTAAATCTACGAACCCCGCTTCCGCGCCGCGCCGAATTCGCTTTATTTCCACTAAAACTTTAGCTCCGCTATCCGCTCACGCATACGTTCAAGTTGCTCATAAAACTCGCCCGAGTAGGCGAAATTTCTCTCTATCGCGCCCATTTTGCCGACGCTTACGAAGCGCCCCAAAGGCACTCCCGATCTATCCGCGACGCAGCAGGCGAGCGTGCCGCAAGTATCAAAAAGGATGTATTTTATGATCTTTACTATTCCTGCGGCAGGTGCCAAATACGCCGACGTGCCCAGCAGCTCGCCGATCTGTGCACCGGCGCGTTTAGTGTTTTGCACCGCGCGATCAAAAATTTCATCCGAAATTTCAAATCCCAGCTCGTTTTTAAGCGCGATCATCTCTTCGCTATGCGGGCCCACGATGGCGCTTCTCATCGATGAAATTTCCTTGCCGCTCGCTCGCGCGAGTTCAAATTTAAGCCGCGCGCCGTCTAGCTCGCCCGCCATGCCGATGACGCGCTCTTTTGCAAACCCGCTAGCCTGCAGCGCCGCATAGACCATCATATCAAGCGGATTAGTAACGACGATGATGATGGAGCTAGGCGCGTATTTTGCGGCATCTCGCGCGCATTGCGCGACGATGGCGGCGTTGCTGTCAAACAGCTCCTCCCTACTCTGCCCCGCCTTTCTTGCGCGCCCCGCGGTGATCACGACGATGCCTGCATCCGCTATGTCGCTAGGCTCCGTGCTGCCGCTTATGCGCAGGTCGCGCTCGTAAACCGCCGCCGTATGGGCAAGATCGAGTGCCTTGCCGCGCGCGATCTGCTCTACCGCATCCACAAGCGCGATGCTGTCTATCTTTTGGCTCAAAGAATCGCTTACGATAAGATCATTTGCTACCGCCGCGCCGATGTTTCCTGCACCGAATATCGCTATTTTCATTATTATCTCCTAAATATCAACCCGCATTTTTGTAATTGCGGGGGTTAAATTTTAAAATTTAAAGACGATTTCGTTTTTAAATTTTAATTCCGAAGCGACCTTAAATTTTTACCTTTGCGCCTTTACGTTGCGCTCGTGCTCGGCTTGCGTGCGTGCAAAATCATGAAGCCCGGTCTTTTTATTTCGCATAAAATACAGATACTCGCTCTTTGCAGGCGCCAAAGCTGCGCGTATTGCATCGCGAGAGACCACACACACGGGCTCTTTGGGAAGTCCGTCGTTAAGGTAGGTATTGTAGTGGCTGGTATCGGTGCGGATGCGCTGCGGAGTGATTTTGACGTGCGAAAACTCGCCGTAATTCAGCGTGCCGTCCATCTGAAGGCGCATATTTTTGGCTAAGCGGTTGTCGATGACGGAGGCTACGAGGGGCATTTCATCGGCGTTTGCAGCCTCTTTTTGAATGACTGAGGCTTTGATCAGCACCTGCTTCCACGCCGTGGCGTTATAATCGCCGATAAGCTCGCGCGACAAGCCTTCGTGGGATTTTTGCGCGCTTGAAACGAGGTGGTCGATAATATTTTTTTCGCTTTCGTTTTTGCTAATTTTGTAGGTTTCGGGGACCAAAAAGCCCTCGTAAAACGGCGCCGTGGCGTTGTATTCGCGCTCAAGCTCGCTAAAGCTTAACCCGCGATCTTTCGCAAGCTGTTTTAAAAACACGATCGTAGTCTCTCCCGGGATCAGCTTGATCTCGTTCATCACGGGCTTTGCAACGCTTAGCTCATACAAAAATTGATATTTGGGCAAATTTTCGCCGCTAAGCTCCAGCTCGCCGGTTTTTGCGCCGCCGTAAAAAGAAAGCAGCCTCGCGTCGAATTTGCTAAATTTTGGATAACTCTTTGAGAGTTGCGATAAAATTTTCGTTGAGCTGCCCTGGCCTATCTGCACGGTTTTCGCATTGCCGACGCGCTCGTGTAGATCAAAACCCACAGCCAAAAGAACGATAGCCGCAAGCTCGATACAAATGCACGCCGCTTTGATGAGCTTTATAAAGAATTTCATGCGTTCCTTTCAAAATTTAGCTGAAATTATAGGCAAATAAGCCAAAATTTTGAATAAATTTCATATTATAAGCGCAGTTTTTCGGCACGCCCAATTTAGTTTTGGGCGTAGCTTTTTAATGGGACAATGATGTATAAATTTTTAGCTAGATTTTTTCTTACTCTTACTATACTTTTTATAATCTGCGCGGTAGGCCTAAAGCACGGTATTGCGATTTCACAGCTGGACGTGGGCTTTGCAAAGCTTGAGGGGTTTTATCTCAAGCTAAATAAAAGTCTCGTGCTGCGTATCAAAAATCTTGAAATTACGCAAAATAATACACAAAATTTAGAGCAAAATTCCACTGATCTGCGCACGCAAAGCGAGAAAATTTTAGAATTTAGCAAAAAAATCTCGCTCATCAACTCCTTTTTTGAAGAGATCGACGTAGACAATATGAAAATAAAAGGCGAGAGCCTGAAGCTAAAATACAAAAGCGACGTTTTTTACGCCGATACGCGGTTTTTTAGGCTAAGCTCAAAGATCACGCCGGGCGCAAACGGACTTAGCTTTGATCCGATCGAGCTTGAGCTAAATGATTTTAATCTCACTCTGCACGGCACGGCACGGGCAAATTTCAAAGCCGATACGTATGATTTTAACGGCACCTTCGCTTCGCACGAGATCGCGGGCGAGCTTGACGTGCATAACATCGGCTCAGAGCTAAATATCGAGATAAACCGCGCTTCGGCCTTGAGTCTGAAAAACTTTATGAATGAGCTGGGCGCGCTTACGGGGCTAAATCCTCTTGCAAATGAGTGGATCTACGGCAAGGCGGTCGCGCAAAACTACTACATCGAAAATCTGCATGCCAAAGTCGATCTAAAAGATCCGCGCCCGATCGCCGAAAACGTTAGCGCCACGGCTTACGCGCAGGATCTTACGATAAAATTTCAACCGCAAATCGAAGCCGTAACGGTAAAAGACGCCAACATCACGCTTAAAAACGATTTTCTAAATTTCACGCTAAATGAGCCTAAATTTAAAGGCAAAAGCCTGGAGGGAAGCGGCGTGCGTATCGGCGGGCTTTTTGAAGAGAAGCCGGTCGTATATCTGGATCTGCGAACCAAGGAGAGTTTGGGCAAAGACCTTGTGGATATTTTGCAAAGCTACGGCATAAACGAGCCCGTATATCCGCTAGGCGGCGGGATCGATGCGCGCGTGCTGATAGACGTGGACGTCGAAAAGGAAAGCGCCAAGGTGGACGCAAACGTGACGCTAAAAGATGCCGATCTGATGATCTCTAAAGCGAAATTTCACTCCAAAGCCGCGCGGGTGCATATCACAGAAAAAAAGATCGACATCAAAGACGCGAATCTGCAAAATGAAATTTTTAACGCCACAGCAAGCGGCAGCATCGATATCGCCACGCGCAAAGCTAAATTTAACGGCATAATCCATAGCTTTAATCTCTCCCCGAACGGCAAAGAAATTTTAAAATTTGGTGATGCGCGAGATAATATAAGCCTTGATTTTAGCGGCAAAGCGCCGGTGCTGAGCTCGCAATTTTTAGGCGCGAAGATGAGCTTCGGCGAGCGGATCGAGATTAGCTCGCCCGATATTAGCGGAATTCTGCCCTTTTCTAAGGCGCTTAAAAACGCGGGCATTAGCGGCGGAGATCTTAAAATTTTGACTAACGATTTTACAAATCTGGATATCAGCAGCAACAATCTTACCTTTGATTTCGGTCTGTTAAACAAAGACGGCAGAGCCTACAAAAACGATTCTTTCGCACTTCGGGTGCGAGGGGGCGATCTGGACGGCTCTAGCGGAAGCGGTAAAATTTCTCTTAAAATAAACAAAGGCGGTAACTTCGTCGCTCTAAAAGACGTGGACGTCGCGATCAATACGAGCGTGCAAACCAGCGAGTTTAATAGCGGCACAAAGGAGCGCTCGCCGATAAATTTCAGCGGACAAAATTCCGCGATCGTGCTATCCGATCTTAATAAGACGCTTAAATTTACGCATTTTAACGGCGTACTGGACGGCAAAAATATGAACCTAAACGCGAATTTCAAACGCGGCGATGTGAAGCTGATCTTTAAAAAGAGCTTGCTTCAAATTTTTGCGCAAAACATCAGCGGCGAGGCGCTCAATCAATTCCTAGGCTCGCAGAGCTTCGACGGAGGGGTATTTACGCTAAAAGCAAGCGGCATCGATCCGCGCAACTACCGCGGCGAGATCAACGTGCAAAACACCTATCTGAAGGACTACATCATCTATCAAAGGCTGCTTAGCTTTATAAACTCCGTGCCGTCGCTACTTACGTTTAAGACGCCCGATTTCAACGATCGCGGCTTTAGCGTGCAGAAGGGCAAAATTTACTTCCGCCGTAGCGGCGATAAAATTTATATAAACGCGATGAGCTTTACCGGCAGTAGCGCAGACATCGCGGGCAACGGCGAAGTGGATATGAAAAGCGGCGCGCTGAATATCGATCTGGAGCTTAAATACCTCAAAGACGCAAGCTCGATAATCTCAAAAATCCCGCTGCTAAATCATATCATCTTGGGCGAAAACAACACGATCTCCACGATCATCGAGATTCGCGGCACGACGAAAAAGCCCACCTATTCGACCGCCGTTGCGACCGACGTGCTAAAAACGCCTTATAATCTAATCAAAAACACGCTGATGCTGCCCTTTGTGATCTTCGGTGACAGCGAGGAGAGCAAATGAAATTCCCGCTCGATTATAATAAGGATAGCTTTGAAAAATCGCTGCTGTTTTGGCTCGTAAAATTCGTGCGCTACAAGCTAAGCGCGCTATCGAATAAGGAGCTGAAAAACGACGCGCTGTTTCGCCGCGCAAGCCTGGCGCTAAATCACGAGGTAGCAAGTATCGAAGAGCTCGAGCGCCTTGCAAAAGATGCGCGAAATGCAGGCCTTACGGGCATTAACACCTATTTTAATCCGCTTAAAAAATTTTACGAAGCGATCGTAGAATATAACCTTAAAAGCATGAAAAATATCGACGAGGAGCTTTTGAGCGAAATTTTAGCCTCGATTACGGGCGGGCTGAGCGATGCGAGCAAAAAAAATTACCGAATCGCGCTGATAAATTTTTTCGGCTTTGTCGACCGCCAAAACGAGCAGGACGGCACCTCGCACAACTACGGCATCGAGCTTAAGCACTGGGGCGGCGTTAGCGGCAGCCGCGGCACGAAGCTTCCGGAGTTTATGAGCGAGGAGGAGCTGAAGCGGTTTTTAGACGCGATAAATCTAAGCGAGTTTCGCTCCTTTGCCCATCGCAACCGCCTAATCGTAAAAATCATCGTCTATACGGGCATCCGCGTGGGCGAAGCGATAAATTTAAAGCGCAAAGATATCGCGCCAGAGGGCGATCTTTTCGTCATCCGAATCCGCGGTAAGGGCAATAAATACCGCATCGTAATGATCAAACGCCACCTGATCGAGGAGCATCTAAACGCGCTGGAGACGAATTTTGCAAACAAAGAGGGCTATCTTTTCGTCACTAAAAACGGCGCTCCGCTCACGCAAGCATACGTCAGCGGCATCGTGGAGAAAATTTTAATGAGCGCGGGCATACGCAAGGAAAAAAACGGCGCCCACATGCTGCGCCACACCTTCGCAACGATGCTTTACAAAAAGCAAAAGGATCTCGTGCTCGTCCAAGAAGCCCTCGGCCACGCGAGCCTAAATACTTCGCGCATCTACACCCACTTCGACAGCGACAAACTGCGCCTTGCGGCGAAGGTCGCGGAGGAATTCGAGGAGTAAAATTTTAAAATTTGCAGCGGCGCGAGGCTTACTTGAGCGAGATTTTTTGAATTTCATTTTGAGGCGGCTTTGAAATCGTTTTTTATGGAATTTATTTTCTGAAAAATTTGGAATTTTATTTTGAAAAATTCTGAAATTTGTTTTTCATACTCGCATAACAGAGCCCAAAATTCTACCCTGCGTACTTTAGAAATTAACTCATTAACTCGGCAAAATTTAAAATTAACGCGCGAGCCTTAGAGCTTGATCGCAAAAAAATCTAAAATTTTACTCTTTTGGAGTATAGAATAATTTACTTTTTAGATTTTCTCATGCGATTTTGCCTAAAATTCCAGATAAATTTAGTGCAAAATTTAGTTTAAATTTTTACGATACGGAATTTCATCCGAGGATTTTATAAGCAAAAGGTAATGGTGTAGCGGATATAAAATTTATCAGCAAATTCCGCAAGGATGGAATTTCTGATTTAAAATTTCAACCATCGAAATTTTATAGTTTGATTTGCTTTCGAGTTCTCATCACACCAAATGCGCCTTAAAATTTAAAGATGCGAAATATTTGCTACCAAAGTTTGCTACGAAATTTACCGACGCGAAGCTTGCTTCGTAAGCAGCGCAGGAATCATATAGAAATTTCTAATAAAATTTAAAGAGATAAAATCATCGGTATACCTACTTTTAGATTTATTTTACAACAGAAATCCCGCTCTTGCGAGCAGGATTTCATTTCTTAGGGGGATAAGAAAAGGAGTTTAGGCTAAATAAATTTAGCCCGAGATTTCGTCTAGCCACGGAATTCGCGGCAAAAAGGAGCAAAAAGACGAAATCTCGCGCAAAATTTTAAGCCAAGATTTAAGCGATCGGCTCGCGACAATAAACGAGATTTGCGACGGCTTCAAAAGCTATCGCAAAAACGCCGTGCCGCAAGTATCTAAATTAAACTAGTCTTTGTTTTTTGAAATACTCGCGCGGAGCCTTGCAGAGCGGACAGGCGCCCGGGGCTTTCTTGCCGCGATGAACGTGGCCGCAGACCTCGCACACCCAAACTTCCTCGTCGAAACTCTCGAAAAAGCCCTCCTCTAGTAAGATCTTTTGAAGCTCGTTGTATTCGCGCTCGTGCTCCTCCTCGACCTTGCCAATAGCGTTAAAAAGGCGCGCAACCTCTTTTTTACCCTCTTCGGTCGCGATTTTAGCGAAGCTCGGATACATACTCTCGTGCTCGTAGCGCTCGCCGGCAGCAGCATCAAGCAGATTTTTATCCATCTTATCAAGCGGAATGCCTGCGGCTGCATGATGTGCCTTTAGCTCGGCTCTGGCGTGCCATTTTTCGTTTTCGGCAGCCTCGTAAAAATGTCGCGCAATTGCGTGAAAGCCCGCCTCTTTGGCCAAATCGCCATAAAGATCGTATTTATTGCGCGCTTGCGACTCGCCTGCGAACGCTTTCATTAAATTTACCTGCGTCAGATCCTCGGTTATACATTTCATCGGCTCACCGCAGCAGCTAAGCGCGCCGCCGCCCACTTTTTGCACCTCGACCTCCGCACCGCATTTGTCGCATCTGTAAGTTTCGTACTGTCTCATTTCAATTCCCTATCAAAATTTTTGGGGAATGATACCACGGCTACTATTAAATTTTACTTAATAAATTTTATTCTTCTCAATAAATTTATGTTTTTGAGAAAATTTTGGCACGAAATTTTCGTCCGAAAAATTTAAACTCAAGCTTTTTACAAAGCAAATGAAATTTCAAGCAAAAGCGCTAACGCTTGATCATCTAAAAATATGAAATTTAGTTTTCTGACTCATTTAGTCTGCGATTTTCAAGGCTAGTCACATCATCAAAAATTTTTTAAAATTTAAAGTTATATCAAAAATAACTTGCTAATTTTACCGCGCAGTCTTGTTTACGAGTATATGACAATGCTCGGCAAAAAGTAGCCTTAAATGCACCAACGAGCCGCCCGATTGTAATTATAAAGCGTTAAAAGCGTAATTAAGGGCACTGTAGCATTACCATTTTGCCGCTATGATCGGTAATAACTGAGAATTTATGAACGTCAAATTCTAAGCCGCAAATCGAGCAAGGAGGAAATTTATCGACTTCCTTCTCGCCTAAAAGCGAGCAAATTCCGCTTATTGCCGGATTATGTCCAACGATAAATACGCATTCTGCGCTAGCTGCATTAAAATTTTGCACAATATCTGCGCTAGGATTTCCCACATTGTTGCAAGATAGCGCATTATTTTCGCTAATGCTAGCGGGAATTTTAGTGCTCTTAAAAGCAGAATTTTCAGCGTTTGCGTCGCGATGTTTTTCGCTACTAAGACCGACCGCATTGTATTTTTCAACATTCACACTGCACCCAAAAAATCGTTTCTCATCCAAGCTGCGAACAAACTTTGCTAAATCCCATAAGCTTATGTCGTATAACTCTCGCAATGGCACTACCCTTTTTGTCGCGCCCAGCGCATTAGCGATAATTTGCGCCGTATGGAGTGCTCGTATAGCCGAGCTTGTAATAATCAAATCAGGCATAAGTCCCAAGCTGCGCAGCTTTTCTCCGAGTTTAATTGCGCAAAGTTCGCCCACTTGGCTTAATGCCCGCTCAAAATCGCTTTTGCCGCCGCTTTGCGCCTCGGCATGTCTTATAAAATATATCCGTTTCATCTGCATCCTTTCATAAAATTTTATGTATAATTTAGCGTTAAATTCTATAAAATTCTAAATTTTTTCTGGATCATTCCAAAACCATAACCGACCACAAATCCCGCTATGTGCGCATACCATGCCACATTTACGCCCATTAACATCGGCGCAAAGCTCATTATCAAAATCGCGACAAAAATCCCACCCGCATTGCGTTCATCAAAATAAGCAATCACGCCTAAAAGCACGCAAATAGCGCCACTAGCGCCTACGATATTGACGATTTCTCCCATGCTCATGGCATAACGGATATAAATCAGACATAAAGCGCCGCTCAGCAGCCCTCCTGCGATGTAAAGTAGCGTAAATTTTATCCCACCGAACGCTCGCTCTAAAATCCCGCCGAATTGATACAAAACTGCCATATTCATCGCTAGATGCATCACTCCGCCGTGCATAAAAAATGAACTTAGTAGCTGCCACGGCATCCCCTCGAAAAAATATGGATTGAGCCCGAAAAACAGGTAGGACTTAAAGCCGAAAAAATATTCTAATGCGAATGAAATCACGAAAAATAGGATATTCGCCGCGATGATCGCGAGCGTAAATTTGCCTGATTGCATGAAACTCCTTAAATTTTTCACGCATAGTAGCGAAATTTTGATTAAATTAAAGGCGTCGTGTGATTTATAGGCTCGAGATAAATTTCATAGATAAGTGTTAGCATCAAAATTTCGGCGAATAGTTTTAATTGCAAGCGCCTTATCAAAATAGCTGCGTTAAAATTTAGATATAGAGCTTTAAATTAAAATCTCCATAATAAAATTTAGACCATAAATCTTTTTTGAAAGTTTTACGTAATTTATAAAGTTTATCTGATATCAATTAAAAAAACAAGCACGCTTTAAAATTAATGACGATAAAATTTCAGTTATATGAAGCTATTTTGTAAAATTTTATATAAAATTATAAGTATAATTTTACTAAGAATAACAAAAATTTGAGTTTAAATTAATTTCAAAATAAATTTTAGAGTAATTATTTTAAATGCTTATTATATTGCGCGTTAAAAATGCTAATTTGATTTGTCGCGATAGTATCAAAGTGAGTTTTTATTCATAAGTTTTTGCTGCAGGAGTTTAAAAATCATAAAATTCTAAAATTTGATTAGGATTTTAGGAATTTAATAAATTCTACAAAGCAAGTCATAGCTAGAATTCCAAGCTAAATTATCTGCAAAATTTTACTTGAAATTTGAGAGCATAAATCAAACCGCCGCGAATTTTTAAAAGGTCTAACAAAATTCCATAAAATCTAACAAATTTCAAAAGTTATAAGAAATTTTTTAAAAAATACGGCAAAGAAGAAAGAATTCTCAAAATTCTAGTTATTCACCCGTCCGTATCCTGCGAAGCGGTTCGATGCTAGGCAGCTTATGCGGTCTTTGCCGCAGCGGACGATGTAACTATTTTCCATCTTTTGCCCCGCTACATGCACGTTTTTCTTATTCAAATTTACAAAGTCTGCTTGATTTCTACCACGAGTATTGTGGACGAATTTCACGCGACCGTCGGCATAGATCTCGCGCACGATACCGATATGGCTGATCTCGTTATTGACCTTGCCTTTGTTAGAACGCAAGGTGTTTTGAAAAAACACCAAATCCCCCACTCGCGGCGTATTGCTGAGTAAATTTTTACGGCTGTAATAATTATATATTGCTTGGGATTTGCGTCCGTTGGTGAAGTATTTCGGCAGATCTTTTGAGTTAAAAAATAGATCATCGTATTTATCATTTAGCACGGTGATAAATCCGCTGCAGTCCCCTCCAGCGCGGGTGCCGGTGTAATCGTCCACAGATGCGATTAAAGGGCGGTTAAACTCGCTTCCTGGCACCGAAGTTATTCCCTCTTCATGATCGTTTAAGACATACGCTTGCTGGCTGCCGGCAGACGGGGCTTTTGAGGAGCAACCGACCAGCAAAAACGCACCCAAAGCGCAAATAATTAGTTGTTTCATATAAAAATCCTTATAAAATTATGTAACGGTTAATTTTGGGCGTAATTTTAGCGCTCAGTGGTAACAAAATGGTAACTTTAAAGCTAAATTCTGTATAATCGCCGAAATTTTACATGGAGAAATCATGCATTATCTACGAATTAATGGGGGCAAAAAACTAAGCGGCAGCGTCAAAATAAGCGGTGCAAAAAACGCCGCATTGCCGCTCATAGCTCTGTCTATCCTTTCAAAAAACGAAGTCGTAATTAAAAATTTACCCGCAGTTTCCGATATCCACACGCTAATTCAGCTGCTTTCAAATTTAGGCGCAAAGTGCGAGTTTCTTGACGCCAATACCGCCAAAATCGATCCGCGCGAGGTAAACTCGACCAAGGCGATCTACGACATAGTGCGCAAAATGCGCGCTTCGATCCTGGTGCTGGGGCCGCTTTTAGCGCGGTTTAAGCATTGCGAGGTAAGCCTTCCCGGAGGCTGCGCGATCGGTGCAAGGCCGATTGATCTGCACCTTAGCGCGCTTGAAAAGATGGGCGCGGAGGTTAAGATCGAGCAAGGCTACGTCGTTTGCACCGCAAAAAAGGGGCTTAAGGGCGCGACTATAAATTTTGACAAAATTACCGTCACCGGCACCGAAAACATCGTAATGGCGGCAGCCTTAGCAAGCGGCACCACTCATATCATAAACGCGGCAAAAGAGCCCGAAGTGATCACCGTTTGCAACGCATTAAAAAGCGCAGGTATCGACATAGAGGGCATCGGCACGAATGAAATCCTCATCAAAGGAAGCAGTGGCGAGCTTTTAAGCTTAAACGAAATTTCGATCATTCCCGATCGCATCGAGGCGGGCACCTATCTGTGCGCAGGCGCGATCACCGGATCCCGTATCACGATCACGCACGCTTGCGCGGCTCATCTTGGCGCCGTACTTGCAAAATTTGAAGATATGGGCTTTAAATTTGAAATTTCAAACGGCGACGACGAGATCACGATCCTGCCCGCCTCAAAGATCAAACCCGTAGAGATCATCACGAGCGAATATCCGGGCTTTCCTACCGATATGCAGGCGCAGTTTATGGCACTGGCGTGCATCTCCTCGGGCGTCAGCACCATCGACGAGAGGCTTTTTGAAAACCGCTTCATGCATGTTAGCGAACTCTCGAGAATGGGCGCGGATATCCGTTTAAACGGACACATCGCGACGATCAGCGGCGGCAAGCTAAACGGCGCGGACGTTATGGCGACCGATCTGCGAGCTAGTTCGGCACTCGTTTTAGCCGCCCTTGCGGCGCGCGGCGAGAGCAAAATACATAGAATTTACCACCTAGATCGTGGATATGAGAGGCTGGAAGCTAAGCTTGGTGCGCTTGGTGCGGACATACAGAGGCTTGAGGAATGAGGACTTCGGAATAAAAATCTTGCGCAAGCAAGTGATGCGGAATTCTACGAGTGATACGTTTCGAAATTTTAAGCAACGCTAGCAGCAAAATAAGGCAAGTTTGAGCCCGTAAAATTTCGCGCATTTATTTGGGTAAATTTTGCTTTGCAAGCTTTGGCGCAACATAGAATTCAAGGCTACGCAAGGTCTTAACTGTGCGAATTTAAATGTAAAAATGATAAAAAGGACTTAAAATGATAGGAATAAATGAGGCTATAGATTTAGCTACGGCCAGAATCACATCAAGCAGGCAGAGCGAAAAGGTACCTCTTCCCAGCGCTCTACGTCGCATCCTTTCTAGCGATATTTCTGCGATTAAAAACCTACCCTGCTTCGATAATTCGGCGCTTGACGGCTATGCCTACGCGGCGGAATTCAAAGACGAAAAGCTAAAGATCGTAGAGCCTACAATTTTTGCAGGAGACGAAAAATTTTATGAAATAAAGGCCGGGCAAGCGCAAAAGATAATGACCGGCGCACCAATGCCTGCAGGCGCGGACTCTGTCGCGAGGCTAGAGGATGTAGACGTGCAAGGCGGAACTCTAAAAATCCCTGCTTCCGTTCATGCCCACGACGGCTTTCGTAAAAAAGGCGAAGAAGTGCGCGCGGGCGAGCTTTTATTGCGCCGTGGCGAAATTTTAAACCCTGCCAAAATCATGCTTCTTGCCGCGCAAGGAATTTACGAAGTGGACGTTTACGCGCGTCCTAAAATCGCCTTATTTTCCAGTGGAAACGAGCTAAAAGAGCCGTGGCAGAGTGCGAGCGAGCGCGAAATTTATAACGCTAACTCTAGCGGTATTGCTGCATTGCTGCAAAAATACGGCTTTGAAAATGAGTATTTAGGGATTTTAAAGGATGATTTTAGCGCGGTTTGCGAGGCGCTAGATACTGCTACGCGTAAATTTGATGTGCTAATTACCAGCGGTGGAGCAAGCGCCGGGGAGGCGGATTTTATGCAAAGCGCTATGAGTGAACTTGGATTTTTGCAGGTTTTCGATCACATCGATATCAAGCCCGGCCGCCCCAGCAAGTGCTTCGCAAAAGACGGCAAATTCGTCTTTGCAATGGCAGGCAATCCGATGGCTGCTTTCGTGCTTACGCGCGCAGTCATACTGCCGATCCTATTTAAGCTTAGCGGCGCAAGTGAGACTTTTAGCGCAGAAGCGGCGATCTATGCCAAGCTCGCAAGCGATCTGAAGCTAAAAAGCGGCAGAGTAAATTTAACCGTAGGCGCGTATGAAGGCGGAGTTTTTACGCCTATGCCGTCGCCTTCTGGGCGCATCAGACCGCTGGCTGCAGCATCGCATTTTTTCTTGGCTGATCCCGAATGCGACAAAGTTCGCGCTGGAGAAATCGTAAAAATTTATGAAATTTAAGCGAGAAATTATTGACAAATGAAAATTTATAGGCTACAATCGCGCTTTATTTTTACCGCATGCGGGAATAGCTCAGTGGTAGAGCGCAACCTTGCCATGGTTGATGTCGCGAGTTCGACTCTCGTTTCCCGCTCCATCTTAACTTCAAATTTTAAAATTCCTTCCGTTCCATTCGCTTTTAAAGCACAAAATTTCGATATGAAAGCCTTGAAATGAAAATTTTAGTTTGCGTAAGCGGCGCGAGTTTTTGCGAGATCGGGCTTGATCTGCTTAAATTTCTTGCCAGCTCGCCGCATGAAATCCACGCTGTGCTTACGCAGGGTGCACGCCGCGTCCTGCGCGCTGAAAGCGGCATAGACGCGGACGAGGCTTTAAAATCTGCGGAATTTAGGGGTGTAAAATTTTATCCCGACGACGATCTGAGCGCGCCGCCCGCTTCGGGCTCGTTCGGCATTGATGCAGTGATCTTTGCGCCCTGCTCTATCGGCTCTTTGGCTAAAATTTACGGCGGGCTTTGCGACAGCCTAAGCACCCGCGCCGCTGCAGTCGCGTTAAAAGAGCACAAGCGGCTGGTTCTTGGCGTGCGTGAGATGCCGCTTTCTGCGATCAGCCTGCGACAAATGAGCGAGCTAGCCGCGCTCGGCGTCATCATCGCTCCGCCCGTGATCGCAGGCTACTGCGGCGTGCAAAATTTAAAAAATTTCATAATCGGCAAGTGGTGCGACGCGCTGGGCGTGCAAAACGAGCTATTTAAAAGGTGGCAATAATGCAAAACTCAAGAAAATGTATCTATCCGGGCACTTTCGATCCTATCACGAACGGCCATTTGGACGTCATCAAGCGCGCGCTAGGGCTTTTTGATGAGGTTATCGTCGCAGTGGCGCTAAACGAGAGCAAAAAGCCCTACTTCAGCCTAAAATCCAGACTAGAGATGGCGCGAGCCGCGACACGCGGGCTTCGTGGCGTGAGCGTGCAAAGCTTTGATAATCTACTCGTGGATTTTGCTAAATCTTGCGGCGTGCGCTTCGTTATCCGCGGGCTTCGCGCGGTCAGCGACTTTGAGTACGAGCTACAGATCGGCTATGCAAACGCCTCGCTATGGGAGGAATTTGAGAGCGTGTATTTGATGCCGACGCTCAAAAACGCCTTCATCTCAAGCTCGATTGTCCGCTCCGTTTTGAGCCACGGCGGCGACGTTTCGCACCTAGTGCCGAGCGAAATTTTAAAATTTTTAAAAAAATGAGCTTGCAAGCGACTGAAATTTAGCCCGCAGGCGCAGCTAAATTTAAAATTTAAAACTGCACGAGAGATAAAATGAACAAGCAAATGGACGAGATAGAAAGACTGCGAACGTTTTTAAAAAGCGTGAGAGATGAATACAAAGCCTTAAATAAAATAGCCGAAGCGCAGGTCGTAAGCAGGCGCTGGGCGTCGGGTAGCTATATTAATTTAGAGCCCTTTTATTTCGAATATAACCGCTTCTCAAAAGGCAAAATTTTAAAAGCTAAACCGAAAAAGATTGCAAAAGCCTACGAATACGGCTTTGACGCGCAAGATCGCGTCGTTTTTGAAAGACAACATGACGGCAAAAAACATTTCTTTGAAAGCCTTTATTTTTGGGGGCGGGACGAAGTTTTAAAATATCATTTCGGTTGCTATAACAAAAGATGCGTAGGATGCTTCAATATAAAAAGATTTATCTATGAAAATGGCGAGCTAAAGTCCATCTACTCGGCCTTTGACAACAACGCCTATGGGATAGAAAATTTTACTTACGAAGGCGGCAAGCTCGCACAAAGACGGGAGTATGTAGAGCACCCTCGCGCAGGCAGAAGGAATGACGTAACAAACTATGAATTTGACGCAATGAGCGAGCTAAGCTTAATAACCGAAAATGGCTATGTGCGCTATCAAAAGCCCGATAAGGATATGAGCTATAAAAAGCTCTATGAGCTCGCCGCTCAAAGGCTGCTGCCCGCGATTAAAGAGACGATCAAAAAGCATGCGCCAGACTGCAAGCTCTACTGCATAAATTTAGCTTGCGACAATAGGAGTTTGCCGCCGATCATCGGATTCGGCTCGCAAGAACAGCGCGCGCAGTGGCTTGCGCGAAAAGATGGCTGGCTTCTTTGGCTCGTTCCTGATTACGAGTTTCGAGCCGAGGTCGAAGTAGACTACGAAACGGCGAAAATTTTAGATCTTTTTAATCAAGAAACGCAGCTAAATGATAAATATGCGCAGGCTAAAAAGCTCATTTGGGAGTGCGTGAAGCAGCTCAAAGCAGGTCTTGGCGAATTTGCGCTCGATATGACGGAGGATTTTACGATCACGGCTACCGATTGCGATCTTGGCGATCTACGGAAAAATTTCAAAGCCATAAATCCCGAGCTTGCAAGCACGTATAAGGGCAAAATTTAAAATTTCATCGTCGCGATTTTATCATCGCGCGCAGCGTTTGCCCGCCCGCGCCGCTAGGCAACATACCCTATCTGCATAACGCTCTCTGCTCCTCAGCACATGCCCTATATCCGCCCGAAGTGCCGCCCTTTCCGTCTAGCGCCATACGCTTCGTATGGTACATGTCCTGCTCTGTATGATGATGCCTTACTTCGCCCGACGTGCCATTCTATCCGCACGGCGCGCCGTCTTTATAGACTGGCGTCCTGCTCCGCTCGGTATATGTCCGAAAGCGTAAAATTTACTCGCTCGTTGTTTATTCGGCGCATCCGTACGAGCGCTAAATTTAACCGCGAGTTGCGCCGCAAAAATCAAGAACCGAGCAAAAAAGCGCCAGATAAAATTTTACGCCGAAAAATAAAAATCGGCTCGCACAAGCTCGCGCAAAAGTCCGATTTTAAGGCGAAATTTAGCGCCAAAATATTTAAAAAAAGCCGCTATTTAGCTATAAGCTTGTAAAATAGCGCACAAATTTAAAGGCGAAAAATGTATGTAATATTCGAAGGTATCGACGGCGTGGGCAAAAGCACGCAGATAGCGCGGCTGGCGGCGGCTTTCCCGCAGGCGATCGTGACCAAGGAGCCCGGCGGCACGAAGCTCGGCGAGGCGGTACGAAGCCTCGTTTTGGGCGAGGATTTTAAGTGGTCGCGCGGTAGCGTAAATCTGCGCGAGGTCTGCGGCGAAATCTCAAAGCGCGCCGAGCTGCTTTTGTTCCTCGCAGACCGCGCCGAGCACTACGAGCGCGTGATAAAGGGCGGCGCGGACAGGCTCGTACTAAGCGATCGCGGCTTCATCTCGGGGCTCGCCTATGCGCTGGCAAACGACGAAAACGCAGATATTAGCGAGCTTATCGCGCTTAATAAATTTGCGCTTGGGGGCAAATTTGCAGATAAAATCGTGCTGTTTTCGGCGGACGAACAGCTCGTCAAAAAACGGCTTAAAACGCGCGCTAGCAGCGATATAATCGAGGCTCGCGGGCTGAGATACCTAATGCGCGTGCAGGAGCTGATGGCGCGAGCATGCGCGGCGTGCGGCGTTGAGACCCTGCAAATCGACGCCGCACAATCCGAAGAAGCGATCTGCGATCAGATAAGAAATTTTATACTTTCTTAAAATTTTAAGGCGTGGAATTTTGCCGCGGGAAAGAATTTCTGAGCCCTATCGTGAAATTTTAACTATGGAATTCCGCCGATAAATTTTTATCTTCGAATTTCGTTATGGAATTTTACAGGAGAGATTCTAGGTAAAATTTCATGGGCGAAATTTCTTTTATAATTTCGCGGCAAAATTTCACCACGGAATTCTGCCTTAAAATTTCGCCGCAGACTGAAAAGGCGCGGGATTTCATAAGCGAAATCTTGCACGGAATTTTAATCCACGGATTTGCGGGTGGAATTCCGCTTAAGCTTTAGATTGAAAGGATAGCGATGAAGATGTTAAAGTTTGTTTTACGCAAGGTTTTTAAATTTATATTTCTGTTTTGGGTGGTCATAAGCTCGCTTTTCGGCACATATATGATCGCCGATAAATTTTTCGGCCGCAACTACGAATCTATGACGTTAGTTCGTTCTTTTGGTGGCGCCCGCGTAGAGCTGCAAAATTTTATGATAGATACGGACTTGCGCGCTACGACTATCGGCAAGAGATTCGAGCATCGGCAAGGGGATCCGCTACCTGATTTCTCGGAGGATAACTCCACGGGCGCTCCGTATGAGCTAAACATAAAATTTGACTATATAAATCGCGAAAATGCGCCGAAGATCGTGCTGAAAAACACTAAGCTAGAGCAAGAGCAAAGCGGGCGCGTAGTATTTGAAAAGGATGAGCTAGAGGCGCCGATAGAGGTTGGAGAATACAGCGGCATCGCAAGCGCATCGGTAACAATCCCGAGTATCGACTCCATCCACGTAAGGCATAAGCTAAGCACTGAAATATGCGTGCCTGATGGCTCCTGCACTAGCTTCGTGCACTACTTCTCGCCGCGCAAAAGCGCACAGGTTACGGCGGTGCTTAGGACTTTTTAGCCGCGAGAAATTCGGCGTGAAATTTTAAAACATAAAATTTACGGCGGTATAGGTTAATTTGGCGGAATAAACGAGAAGATTATTGATGCCTGTAACGTGGCGGTATGGTTTATTCGCGTGGCGGAATTTTGCCGCTCGCCAGGAATTTGTGATTTCGCGGCGCATAAAATTTATAGCGCAGCGTGAAATTCTACCCGGCAAAAATTTATGCCCCATTCCGGCGCCGATAAATAAATCTGCTCACAAATCCCGCGAGGCGGCAATCTATTAAAATGATAAATTTACAATGCAGCGATTGAGTATAAAATTTTAAAATTACCGGCAAAAATATCATAATTCAAAAAGCGCGTTACATATTATAAAATGCGCTTTGTTATCATTCGCTCTTTTATAATTTTCAGTATTTTTGCTAGCCGTTTCAAAAATGCTTTGCAAAATTTAGAGCTAGATTAAAGCTTAAAATGCGCCTATTACGTATTTTTCGACCTATTCAAAATTTTATACTTCTTAAAAATCAAAATTTCAAGCATTTAAAATTTATCCCTAAATTTAAACTGCAATTTAATTAAACATTAAAAATCTTTGTATTATTATTCGCCGCGTTAATAATCAATTCTATAATCATTAAGTAAGGAAATATGAATGTTTAGAAGATTCTCTCTCTCTCTCTATGCCTCGCTGCTCTTTTATGGCTCGCTTTACGCGGAAGAGCCGGCCAACTCACAAGAACTGGGAACTATCCAGGTAACGGGCAATGTCGATTCGCAAAGCGTAGCCGAGCAAAAGGTCGGCGAAACTAAAACTACCGCGCAGACTATCAAGAAGCAGCAGATCACCGATAGCAGAGACTTGGTGCGATACCAAACGGGTATCACAGCGGTTGAGACGGGTAGATTCGGCGCTAGCGGATATGCCGTTCGCGGCGTGGACGAAAACCGCGTGGCTATCACGGTGGACGGGCTTCGTCAAGCGGAGACTCTAAGCTCGCAGGGCTTTAAAGACCTCTTTGAGGGGTATGGAAATTTTAATAACACAAGAAACGGCGTAGAGATGGAAAACGTCAAAACGGCCAATATCACCAAAGGAGCTGACTCCATAAAAGCAGGAAGCGGCGCACTCGGCGGATCGGTAATGTTTGAAACCAAAGACGCCAGGGATTTCTTGACGGAAAAGAATTACCATTTCGGCTTTAAACAGGGCTATCAAAGCGTCGATAGTCAAAATTTTCACTCCTTCACCGGTGCAGCTAGATACGGCTGGTTTGATCTTTTGGTTATAAACACCGATAGACACGGTCATGAAAGGAAAAATTATTTCTACGACATATATGATAGTAAAGAGGATAAACTTCACATAGGTAAAACTCGCGAAAAAGCAGACCCATATACCATAACCAAAAAAAGCACGCTCGTAAAGGTAGGGTTTCAGCCGGGCGATGAGAATAGATTTTCGGTCGCGATAGATGACTCGAAGCAAAATTCTGACGGCGAGGATCTTTCTTATACGTTAAGAATGGGTAGCCGTCCAGATGCTTCGGAACGATATGGAAATAGGACAAACCACGATAGCTCTACCAGAAGAAATGTACAGCTCGGCTATGAAAATTTTAGCGAGACACCGCTTTGGGATCACGTTAAAATTTCATACTCAAAGCAGAGTATTAAAAACCGCGCGATAAACAGAGAGGGCTGCCAAGGAAGCGCCTGCCAGCAAACACAAAATCCATCGGGAATGCATTTAGACTCGAGCTCCGGCACGCATAATCTAGTAGATAAAAATAATAGACCTATAAGCGTCGATCCTGGGGATGTAGCAGAGGAAGCTTATATCGTAAGAGATGGTTCGGGCAATGTACTTAGGCTCAACGACGATTATAAAGCACATCTTGGATCCGCAATTGACATGTGGGGAGATGTTTATCATTCAACTTATGTAGATTGCTCCAAAATAGATTGCAATAAAAAATTTAAAGTATTAAAAGAAACATACGATGGGAATACTTGGAATTATAATTATGAACTCGTAGAAAGAGAGATCGAAAAACATACCCTTGCCGACGGAAGAACTTACGGAACCATAAAAAGAGATTCTAGCGATGCAGACGATGGAACAAAATCCCATAAATTATCTTTTTTAACTCCGGGAACGGACGGCTATAATTCCATACAATATACCGATAGGACGCTGGATACCGAAACGCAACAATTAAATTTGGATTTTGAGAAAGAGCTTAGCCTATTTAACATCATCGATAATTCCATATCATACGGCGGACTTTTAGATAAGACCGATAAATCGATGACGAACAAAGACGGGTTTTATGCAGGCGATTCACGATGGTGGGATAGTATATTTTTCGGTAATGTAAATAATGTGCCAAATCCAGATTGGCATATGAATGGCAATCTAAGAAGCGATACTACGGCGGTTAACACCTATCTGATCCCGGTACAAACTACGACTACGGCAAGCTATATCGGGGATGAAATTCAAATCACCAAATATGTAGGCTTTGATCTCGGCTATCGCTACGACAAGGTAAAACATAAACCGAAATATACCGGCTATCCCGAAGTGCCCAGAGGCATCATAACCGGTTTGTGGGTGCCGTATCCTTACAACCCCTATGACGGAATACATGGTTACTACACTCCTTATGGAGAGGAAAATTATCAGCAAAATTTAAAATTCCTGCTAAGAGAGAAGGAATACAAAAGCGGCTCATATAAACTAGGTCTAAATTTAGATCCGCTGGATTGGATAAGAATACAGCTAAAAAGTTCTAAGGGTTTCCGCGCTCCGACATCAGACGAAGCATATATGACCTTTAAACATCCTGATTTTTCGATCCGTCCTAATATATTTTTAGAACCAGAAATCGCAAGGACGAAAGAGATCGCTCTTACCTTTTATAGCGAGAGAAGCCGCATAACTTTTGATGTTTTTAAGACGGATTATAAAAATTTTATCGATCTTGAATTTTTGGGAAATTTACAAGTCGTAGATCAGCAGATACCGTATCCGTTTTATCAAAACGTAAACCGAGACAACGCAAAAGTGCATGGATTTGAGATCAATACCGTTTTAGAGCTCGGCGATATATCGGAAACTTTGGAAGGATTTAGGCTCGGCTATAAATACAGCAGACAAAAGGGCAAAATGTCGTGCGCCAGCAACGGCTCAAATGCCAACGATTCAAACTCCGGATGCAGCAGGGGCGAAGAGGTGCCGATGAATGCGATCCAACCGCCTACTTCCGTCTATAATATCGGCTATTCTACGCCCGGCGACAAATATGGCATTGATCTTTTCATCACCGACGTAGGAGCCAAGAAACGCAAAGATACCTACAATATGTATTGGAAAAGCCAAATCGAAAGAACGGATCCGTATTGGGGGCACATCGATGCTTCTATAGTAAACGGAGAGCCCGTAACCGATAATACCAAAGGTTGGCGAAGCGGCGATTATACGGTAGTGGACGTTATCGCCTATGCAAAGCCGCAAAAAAATTTTAACTTTAGTCTAGGCGTTTACAACCTAACCAACGCCAAATATATCACTTGGGATAGCGCGCGCTCGATCAGGGCTTTCGGAACGGTCAATATGATCGATCAAGCGACGGGTGCGGGCATCGGTAGGTTTTACGCGCCACGCAGAAATTTTAGATTTAACTGGGAGGTAACGTTTTAGTTCTTGGTGTGTTTCGATCCAAAATTTAAAACGAATTTCGAATCCAGGGCTCAAAGTTGATCAAATCGAGCCCTGGATTGCAATTTACGCTTTAAATTTATATCCAATGAGCCTTTGCAACGCAAGAGCAAGATCGCTTCGTATTTTTGGCATTTCGATAAAATTTTAGCGATATAATTTTCGCCGAACGGTAACATTTTGCGCGTGCATTAAATTTGTATATCGCCGCTTTCGTTTATGCGGTTTTGGCTCAGAACCTACCGCCGTGCGGTATAAATTTTTACATTTCTATCGATAAAGCTTTTTTGCAAAGCTCAAAGGCAAACTTTTATATTGCCTAAATTTGCGCGCCGTATGATCCTAATAAAGACGAGTTAAAAGACCGAAGACATTTGACAACCGCACGCAAAACTACGGCAGCTGGATGAGACCTACGATAAGGCGCACAAGACGATGCTTAAGACAAATGATTTTTTATTTATGCGTTAATACGCGGAAAAATAAAGACAAATTAGCCTCTATTTTTCTCGATTTCATATAAAATTTTGATTTTTTTACAAGCTCTTTGCAAGATGCAGAACCCTAAGGCAATATATAATAAAATGGACAACTTACTAATGCCGTAAAACCATATGGGAAACGTTACGATTAAAAAAACTATTAATATAAAATCCCAAATTATAGCTAGAGCCTGTTTCACTCTCATATAATTTGAATACTTAGCTAAAATCGAAATATGCGTTATGCTGGGCGACTCATGGGAAAGATAACAATACGTTACCTCGACTATATCGCCGTTATCAGCAAACCATTGATCGGGATAGTCGAAAAATCTTATTCCTTTTACCTCAAATGTTATATACAGTCCGTCTCGCCCCCAGCCTGTTTCTAAGTTTTCCATCTTGCCGATAATTGTGAAAAATTTCAATTTGCTTGAAGCTTTCTTTTTTAAATGCCACATTATTTTCCTCCAAATTTCGGTAAAATTTCGTAAAATGCGCGCTACTTTCTGTGGCATTCGCACTAAAATTTTAATTTTTGCACACTCGCATTAAGATAGGCGAGAAGTCCCATCAAAATCAATGTTAACGACACGCAATCATAGAAATTCGCTAAAACCGAGCGAGCCTTTTTTTTCGAACGCAAAGTATATTGCAAACAGTATCGCAGACACGGCAGAAACAAAGCCAAATGCGATTACTATATACAGCACCTGAATTATCCGATACAGCACATATAGCGCAAAGTCTTAAGCATCTGGGTGTGGCCGTACTTCTAAAGCCACAAGCACACCCAAATACCTATCTTTGTGAAAATGTACGCGCACGCGATCACTCTCGTTTATAGTTAAAGGCTTCACAGCGTATGCGAAAACGCATGCCCTTAATCTCAAAAAACGTGAATGTGTCGATGCTTTTCGCAATGTATGGACGCTCAAATTTTCGATTCTGCCCGTGATTTTGCTTTTAGCTTAAGATTTTGGCAGGAGGTTCATATCTATAGTCCGTGCGCGAAATTCGCCCACCGAAAGGTACGGCGTATTAAAATGTATAGAATTGTAAAGTTGAGCTTACTTACGATAATGTTTAAAGTTCTATCCTGCGCGAGTTAAATTTTATATAATTTTAAAATCGAGCCAAACCCGAGCATACGTTCGATCCCGGGGATTTTTTATAAAATTTCAAAATTTTAAATCGTTGCTTCCAACTAAAATTTTTAAATTTCCAAATTCTCACACGCCATAGAAATTCAAATTTCGCAAATTTAAAAATTTGAATCGGATGTGCAAATTCGGCACAAATTAAAACTCTGTAAATTTTAAATTTTGCTCGAATGTAGCGCAAATTTTAAACATTAAATCTAAAATGCATCACGTCGCCGTCTTGCACGACGTAGTCCTTGCCCTCAAGGCGCATCTTGCCCGCTTCTTTCGCCCTGCTCTCGCCGCCGCACGCGATAAAATCATCAAATCCGATCACCTCGGCTCTGATAAATCCGCGCTCAAAGTCGTTGTGGATCACGCTTGCGGCCTTCGGAGCCTTCCAGCCCTTCGTGATCGTCCACGCGCGTACCTCCATCTCGCCGGCGGTAAAGTAGCTGATGAGGCTGAGCTTCGCAAAGGAGCGCTTGATGATGAGCTCCAGCCCGCTTTGCTGCGCGCCCAGGCTCTGCAGCATCTCGTGCGTCTCCTCGTCGCTTAAGCCTATGAGTTCCTCTTCGATCTTGGCGCAGAGTTTGATCACCTCGGCGCCGCGGGCATTTGCGTATTCTCTTACGCGCGCAACATATTCGTTATCCTGCGCGATACCGTCTTCGTCCACATTGGCGCCGTAGATTACATCTTTGGCGCTAAGCAGGCGCAGCTCGCGATTTAAAGCGATGTAGCTTTCATCCTCTTTGAGCGCAAAATTTGAAGCGGGCTTGCCGTCGTTTAGATGCGCTAAAAGCTCGTTTGCTACGGCTAGCGCCTCTTTAGCGCCCTTTTGATTTGCTTTGGCTTCCTTACCGAGGCGCTCGATCTTGCGGCCAAGCTGCTCTATGTCCGCTAAAATAAGCTCGGTTTCGATGATCTCGATATCGCGGATAGGATCGATGCGGCCTTCGACGTGAGTTATGTCGCCGCTTTCGAAACAACGCACGATATGAAGTATGATCTCGCACTCGCGGATATTTGAAAGAAATTTATTCCCCAGCCCCTCGCCCTTGCTAGCTCCACGCACGAGACCCGCGATATCTACAAACTCGATGGTCGAATGCACGATGCGACCGGGCTTAACGATCTGTGCTAGCTTGCCGAGCCTGGCATCGGGTACGGGCACGACCGCCTTATTGGGCTCGATCGTGCAGAATGGATAGTTCTGCGCCTGTGCGTTTTGCGCGCCGCTAAGTGCATTAAAAGTGGTGGATTTACCGACGTTCGGAAGCCCTACGATCCCTACTGAAAGCCCCATCTACGCGTCCTTCAGCTCTTTGGCTAGAGCCTGCAAGAAATATAAGTTTGCTCTCACGCCCGCGCCAGTCGCGCCCGCGGCATAATAGCCCCACGCCTTTTCCAGATACGCAGGCCCCGCGATATCAAGGTGTAGCCACTTGTCTTTATACTCATCTTTTATAAATTTATCCAAAAACAGCCCCGCGGTTATCGCGCCGCCGTACCTGCTGGAAGCGCAGTTGGAGACGTCTGCGATACTGCTTTTAATTAGCTCGCGCAGATAATCGTTAAATTCCAAAATACTAAATAGCTCGCCGCTGCAGCTGCTAAGATCTTTAAATTTACGCTTTAGCTCCTCGCTGTTTCCCATGATACCGCTAGTGTATTCGCCCAGGCCCACGACGCAAGCGCCGGTAAGCGTAGCCATATCGATTAGCAGATCAGGCTCAAGATCCTGCGCGTAGCTTAGGCAGTCGGCAAGCACGAGCCGCCCCTCCGCGTCGGTGTTTCGCACCTCGATACTTACGCCGCTGCGACTAAGTAGCACGTCGTCGGGTTTATACGAATCGCCGCCGATCATATTTTCGGTAGCGCCGATAACCGCGTGTATCTCAAACGGCAACTCAAGCTCGGCGGCGCCCTTAATGATGCCCATCGCAGCAAGCGCGCCGCTTTTGTCACTCTTCATCGTAAGCATATAATCGCTCGGCTTCAAACTTAGCCCGCCGCTGTCGTAAGTAAGCCCTTTGCCCACGAAAACGACGCGCTTTAGGCAGCGCTGCGGCTTATAGATCAGATGGATGAGGCGCGGCGGATGAGCGCTGGAGCGATTGACCGCCAAAAACGCATTCATATTCTGCTCGCGCAAAAAGTCCTCGTCGTAAATTTTAACGCTCACGTCGTCGTAGTTCGAGGTTAAAATTTCAGCCTCGCTCGCCATCTTTTCTGGCGTGTAAATTTCAGGGATCTCATTGACGCCGTCGCGCGCAAAATTTGCGGCGTTTGCCATCACGGTGCCCTGCTGCACACCGTAGTTCATCTTTTGCACGTCGGGGCTACTGCCGCCGTACTCCTGCGTCGAGATTAAAATTTCATTCAAGCTGGAGCTTTTTTTATCGCTTTTGTATTTGTTAAACTCATAGCCGCCCAAAAGCACGCCCTCGACCATCGCCATCGCACTTCTGCGGTCGCATCCGCATTTATAAAAGGCGATTTTGAAATTTTTGATCGCGTAGCCCTTAAGCGCGTTGTATGCGCTCGCAAGCGCCGCTCGCAACCTATCGAAGCTAAGCTCCTTAACGCCCACGTACAGCCGTCCGCTCTCGGCAAGAAGCAGATTGCCCTCCCCTTTGTAATTAAAAAGCGCAAACTTATCCGCGTCTTTAATAAATTCGTGATTTAAATTTTTATCTACGACTAAAATAACTTCAAAATCCGCCTCTATCTCGTTAATTTTACGATCTAGCAGTTTTACTTTCATCTCGTTCCTTTCGTGAGTTCATAAAGTGATTTTCCATACGTTTAAATAATCTAAAAAATAGATATAAAATTCCGCCTATGATAGGTATCGCAAAATACCAGTGTTGCTCGATTAGCCGCAGCCCGCTCCAGATCTCCTCACCAAAATACCACGCCAAAACCATCGTCGCACCCGACCAGCACCAAGCGCTAAAAAGATTGATGATCGCGAATTTCTTTGCGCTGTAGCGAGTGATGCCGATACTCATCGGGATGATGACGCGAAAGCCATACATATAGCGCTGCATTAAAATTATCGGCCAGCCGTAGCGTTGCAAAAGTAGGTGTGCAATCGCAAATTTTCGGCGCTGCGCCGCGAGTTTTTTGCTGATATATTTTTTGTTGTAGCGACCGATATAAAAATAAAACTGATCGCCGCAAAATGCCCCAAGCCCCGCGACAAAGATACCTAGTGGCAAATTTATATGTCCCTCGTGCGCCATTATGCCGCCTAAAATCAGCGCGATTTCGCCTTCTAAAATACACCAAACAAAAAGCACGATATAGGCGTATTGGTGGTATTCTTGCAGTAAATTTTTAAGTAGCTCTTCCAAAATCACGCCTCTAAAACGCAATAAACGTTTGTGCGACGCGAAAACTCGCCTAGATCGTTTAACTCACGCAAATTTAATAAAAAGCACGCCTCGACGCACTTAGCCTGCGTCTGCGCGATGAGATCTAATGCCGCCCGTGCGGTGCCTCCGGTGGCGATTAGATCGTCGATGAGCAGTACCTTGGCATCCTGCACGCCTGAGAACGCATCCACATGCATCTCGACTTGATCGAAGCCGTATTCAAGGCTGTATTTTTGCGAAATCGTGATATAAGGAAGCTTCTTTGGCTTTCTAATCGGCACGAAAGCTACTCTCAATCTCGCAGCAAGTGCCGCTGCAAAAATAAATCCGCGACTTTCTATGCCTACTATGTAATCAAGTCCGTAATCGGCGTAGCGCTCGGCTAGATGATCAAGCAGGAAATTAAACGCCTCACGATCGCCTACGAGCGTCGTGATATCGTAAAACAAAATACCAGGCTTTGGGAAGTCGCGCACGGTGCGGATCGAGCGAAATAAATAGCTTTTTTGCTCGCTGCTTAGGCTTTTCATAGCTTACCTCTTTTCAATCTTGCGTTTTGGATTTTTAAGCTGCAGTTTTCGCTCTCCTCGTTTTGCAGAGCCTCGATGCCGAAGCGAAGGGCGGTTTTAAGCTTTTCGTTATCGCTTTTAAGCTTTGAAATTTTCTGCTCGCTTTTACGAAGAAGGGCGTAAATTTTAGAATTTTTTCGGATCGATAGAATAAGTAGCGCTGCAAAAAATAGCGCTAAAACACCCAATGCTACGCTCATTGCTTGCCTCCTTCATTTGGATTTGCAAAGCGCATAGTAGCGGAGGTTGCGCTAAAATAGGCAGAATTTAAGTTTTTAAAATACGCGCTAGAAAGATTTGCACCCTTTAAATTTACGCTCTCAATAGCAGAATTCGCATCTGTTAAACCCGCACTAGCGCAATTTGCGTTTTTTGGCTTAACGCTCATGCGAACGGAATTTGCAACCTTTAAATTTATAATTGCCGGATTCAAACCGACAAAATCTTTGCGGCTAGCTTTTTGAGCGAAATTTTTCTCACAAACGCTCGCGCGCGTAAAATTCAACGTAGAATTTGTGCTAGTGGAATTTTTATATAGCGGATTTTTCCCATCAAAGATTATCTTTGCATGCGCAAAATTTAAATTTATATGATGTGCACCACCAAAGCTTATCAAGGAATTCTCGCCGGTAAAAAAGGAATTTTTATCGTTAAGGCTCCGCGCAAAATTTGACGCGGAATCCGTGTCGATGGGATTTTTGTCGGAAGGATTTTTACCGCCGAAGCTTGATTTAGAATTTCGTTCGTTTAAATTAGTGTCACAGTTTTGTTCCGTAAAATTTTGAGCGGAATTCTGCATGAAATTCTTCCCATCAAATCCATGCCCACAATTCGCACTGCCGCGAGCGCCTAGCTTTGCGACGCGCTTAATGTGCCTGCCGCCTGCAAAATCAGTGCCGAAAAACGCCCTAATCATATCTTCAATCACCAGCGCGCCCATTAATCGCTCGCCGAAGGCTAGGACGTTGGCGTCATTGTGCTCTCTGGCTAATCTCGCGCTAGTTGCGTCATGACACAGCGCGCAGCGGATGTGAGCGTGGCGGTTTGCGGCGATGCTGATACCGATGCCCGTACCGCAAATCAAAACGCCGTAAATGCCGTAATCGGTGGAATTTAAAATTTTATCTTTGCTCGCATTCTGGCTTACGGCTGCATTTACGCTGGTAGTCATGCTTTCGCTAGCGTTAAAATTTTCATTTTTTTGGCTGCATTGTGCAGCATCGTTAAAATTTCCACCGTCGTTTTCTTTAAAATTTTCACTTCGCGCGCAGGCTTCACATTCGGATAAAATTTTATCCGCCAGTGTGTCCGCAAAATCTGGGTAATCCACGCTCGCTTCAGCACTATGCGTGCCAAGATCGACCGCTTCGTAACCTAAAGCGGCGAGCGCTTTTTTAGCTTGCTCTTTGGCACGAAAGCCCGCATGATCGCTCGCTATAAAAATTTTATTTATTTGCATTGCCGCTCCTTATTTTTGCTCATAGATTAGGCTCTCGTCGTTTTGCAAGGTATCGACGAAACGCCCGATTCGCTCCCAGCGGATCTTGCGATCGGCATCGATACTAAAATATGTAAACCACGGCTTACCGACGATCAGACGATAAGGTACCGGACCCCAGAAGCGGCTATCAGCGGAATTATTGCGATTATCACCTATCATAAAATACTCATCCTGCGGCACTTTGATGTAAAAGGCATTGAAGCTTATCCCCGCAGCTTCGAAGCTGTGAGGGATTTCGCTTAGACTAATGGGCTTCATAGAAAATTCACCCTTCTCAAGTGCGATTTTGACATTTGTTAGCATTGAGTTTCTAGCATTAGGGTCGTAGTGAATGCCCTTAAATTTATACGGCTCTTTGACATATTTTTCGCCACCTAAAATCACAATATCGCGGGCGTCATAGTTCGCGGCAATGAACTCGTCGCCTTCATGCGGACGAAGGTAGAAATTATTCAGATCAAATATCACCTCGTCACCGCCTACGGCAAAATTTCGCTTTACAAAGTGCATTTTTTCATTAAGCGGATAGCGGAAAACCACGATGTCGCCGCGCTTCGGACCCTCGCCACGGATGATATGCCCATCTCCGTCGCTATCAGGAGCTACCTGCCACTCTACAAATGGAATATGTGGAGTCGGGATGCCGTAGCTAAATTTTTTAACGAATAAAAAATCACCCTCCAAAAGCGTAGTGCGCATCGATCCGCTGGGGATCACGAAGGCTTGCGCAACAAAAAGAATGACGAATAAAACGACGATGACCGTCCCCGTCCAACTTGATAAAAATTTATAAATTTTGCTTAGTATTTTCATTTAGGCTCTTTGTCTTAAGCGATTTTTCGCCGATTTTATCGTATTGCTCAAAAGCATCGCAATCGTCATCGGCCCCACGCCTCCGGGCACGGGCGTGATGAACGAGCATTTTGGTGCGACCGCATCAAAATCGATGTCGCCCCTTAGTTTGCCGTCGCCGCCGCGATTGATCCCCACATCGATCACCACTGCGCCTTGTTTTACCATATCGGCGCCCACAAAATGCGCTTTGCCGACCGCCGCGATCAAAATGTCAGCGTCTGTACAAAGCCGCTTTAAGTCTTTCGTCTTGCTATGAGCGATAGTGACGGTGGCGTCGGCATTTAGCAGCAGGCTCGCCATCGGCTTTCCGACGATATTGCTACGACCCAGCACAACGGCATTTTTACCCACGATCTGCACGCCGTATTCCTCAAGCAGGCGCATCACGCCAAGCGGAGTGCAAGGCACAAACCCGTCCGAAAGCCCGCTAGTAAGCTTGCCTACGTTTATCGCACTAAATCCGTCCACGTCCTTTTGCGGGCTTATTTTTTCTAAAATTTTATTCGTATCAATGTGCTTTGGAAGTGGCAGCTGCACCAAGATGCCATCGATACTCTCATCCTCGTTTAAATTTTCTATCAGTTCTAAAAGCGCCGCCTCGCTCACGTCGGAGTTCAAGCGGTGCGCTACGGATCGGATCCCACAGGCGGCGCAGGCTTTTTCCTTACTCGCGACATAGGTCTTACTAGCCGCGTCCTCGCCTACCAAAATCACCGCCAGCGCGGGCTCTACGCCCTTTGCGGCAAGGTTTGAAACGACCGATTTGATCTCCTCTTTTACCTTTGCGCTTATGCTTTTGCCGTCGATTAAAGTCATTTAAAGCCTTTTTGAGAAATAGGGAATGTTACCCTAAAATTTATAAAATTTAGATTTATTTAGCGGGATTTATGGGAATTTGAAGGAATTTTAAAAAGAATTTTGTCCTGAATTTATGCCTACTCAAATAAGCCTAAATTTTATCGTCATTATAGACGAATGGACACCTTGGCGCCGCTACATTCAGGCCGAGACGCTGCTAAGGCTTGTATTGTGGAATGAAGCCTTGTTTGAGCAAGAGAACTACAATGTTTCCATTTTCTCGCCGTTAAACGTCTCATATCGTCGCCCGCCGCGCAATATACGCTATGCGTAATAGTAGCCTGTATAATGGTAGCCTGGCGCCTTATTTTGCTCTGGCTCTGGGACATCTTGCGGTCCGCTCCTAGAGCAGCCGCATAGAAACAGCGCCGCACACAGAAATAAAACGATCTTTTGCACCATAGATCCCTTCAAAATCTTTATGATTTTATCTTTGAGTGGTTTTGAAAATTTACAAAATTTAGAAAAGCGCTCTAAAAATTTGCTCCACTTTGGAATTTAAAATTTTGGCGAATTCCAAAGACACAAATTTTGTCAAAATTTAGGCTTCGCGCAGCTTATAATCTCGCGCAAGAATCAAAATTTTGGTGACTCAAATCGTATTTAGTGCGATTTTACGCTATGCGCGCCGTGCAAGATCGCATAACTTCTGTTTTGCGCGCCGAAATGCCGCGCTAAATACACTGCTAAATACAACCGCGCCGCTTTGGAATTTTAAAATTTCGCCGAATTTTAAAGGCGCCGCGTTTAAATTTACTCGTTGCGCAGTGTTTGCAGAACGTCGATCTGCGTGGCTTTTTTGGCCGGGTACCATGACGAAAGCGCCACGATAAGCACCGCGCCGATTAAAATCATCGCCAAATCGCCTAGCGAAAGCTCCATCGGCAGCTTCGAGCTTCCGTAAACGTCGGCCGGCAGATTTACGATGTCGAAGCTTCCGAGTAGCCACACTCCGAATAAGCCCAAAATCAGCCCGAATATGATGCCGCCGCCGCCGATCGTGGCTCCGAGCGCGAAAAAGGTCCTTTTGACCTCCTTTTTGCTGGCACCCAGGCTAAGTAAAAGCGCGATCTCTTGGCGGCGGTTCATCACGGTCATCAGAAGCGAGCTTACGATATTTAGGCTCGCGACTAAGATTATCAGCATCAGCACGATGAAAAGAGCGCGTTTTTCAAGCGCAAGGGCGCTGAAAAAATTGCCGTTTTGCTGCCACCAGCCCACGGCGCTAGCACCGCCGGGGAGGCTTTTTTTGACGCGCTCCAGGTCTTTAAACGGATCGTTTGAAAAAACATGCACGCCGTCGAATGTCCCCTCGTCGTAGCCTAAAATTTTGGCTAGATCGCTTGCGTCTGCGTAGGAATAGGCTTTATCGTAGGCGATCAGCCCCGAGCTGAAATCCGCGCGTACGTCAAAACGCTTCATCTTGGGGATCAGCGCAAAGCCGCCGGGGTCGCTCTTCGTAAAGATCATCGTGATCTTGCTACCCTCATCCAGCATAAACTCGTCCTTGATCCCGCGCCCTATCATGATGCCGTAGTCCGTTAGATTGGCGTCTTTGGCGCCTGCTGCGACGACGGAGTTGATTCGCTTTTCATCGTTTAAATTTACGCCGAAGATCAGCCCGCCCTCCAGCCTGTCGCCGCCTTTAGCGATGACTTGAGAGCTGATGTAGGGGCTAAAGATCAGATCGGGAAAGTCCGCTCGCAGCCCCTCCACGTCGTCTTTTGAAATGCCGCCGCGAAAGTGGCTGTGGATCGTGATCGGGTAGTTCATCGTAAAGAGTTTGCGCTCGAATTCTTTATCAAAGCCGTTCATTATCGCCATCGCGACGATGAGCACCGTAAGCCCCACGCCGACGCCCAAGAACGCAAGCAGCGCCGAAAGCGTAATGAAGGGCTGAGAGCGGTCGAATCTTAGATATTTGAATAATAAATACTTTACCAAAAAAGCCGTCCTTGTAAAATTTTACATAAAATTTGGCACTAAATTCTATGTGAAATTTTAAGTATTTTGGAATTTTAAAATTCCAAAAACAGGCTCCACGCCTTGGAATACTAAGTTTTAACTAAATAGAATTTTACCTAGGTGTGAACTATAATTTTAAGCACTCTTGAAATGTTTCAAATCCCAACGGGACAAAATTGAAGTTAAATTTAAAGATAGTGAAAGATGAGCTTTAACTCCCAACGGGATAGAATTTTACTCTATTGCTTCTTGCACTTTGCTTGATTGGTAGCCGGTTCAAACCCCAGCGAGTTTTAAAAATTTAAAATCGCGCTGCAATCTATATTTTATACACAATAAAATTTACCCCCAAGAGATATCGGGTACGGCAAATCAAACAGATCGTCTTACCAGACCTTGAAATTCTAAATCAGAATTCTAAATTTTAAAATTTCAAATGCCTCAAAATTTTAAAATTTCAAACGCATTAGAATTTTAGAAATCTAAAATCTTTCGGAATTTTAAAATTCTCCAAATTTAAAGGCGGATTTCGCTTGAAAGCTCGCCCGTAATCGCATAAATTTAAAATTTTAAATGTACGCAGTATCCTAGCCGCGCACTAAATTTAAGTATCACAGCGCCGTTCACGTTTTGCCACACGATGTACTCACGACAGAGCTGCAAAAAATATGCACCAAGGCATCAGGCGCGCTTTGAAATTTTAAAATTTCAAAACCAAATTTACATCGCATCTCGCAGCTTCACATGCCGCGCGCGGAATCTCGCGATTAAGCCTCTTTTAAAATTTTATGACGCCGCCCTCGACCGATCGCTAAATACAAAAGCGCCGATCGCGCAATGCTCGCAATCAAGATCACTGATCGCGCGATACTTACGACCGAGCGCTGCGCCTACCTCGCAAAGCCGCCCTTTTTCGGACCACCCTTACCGTGACAGTCTTTGTATTTTTTGCCGCTGCCGCAAGGGCAAGGATTGTTTCGCTTAGGCTTTTTGTCGCCAAACTCTTCTGCGCCCTTTAGCTGCGCCTCATTCGTGCTTGCAGCGGCGAGCTCTTTGGCGTTTGAGCTCTCCATGCGCTCCTGCATCGCGCGCTGTTCGGCTTCGATCTCTTCCCTAGATTTAAACTGGATCGAATGCAGCAAGCGGATGCTATCGGATTTGAGGCGCATTACAAGCTCCATAAAGAGATTATAGCTCTCCTTTTTATACTCCGTAAGCGGGTCTTTGTGGTTGTAGCCGCGAAGTCCGATGCCCGCTTTTAGGATATCCATCTGATACAGATGCTCCCGCCAGTCGCGATCGACGATCTGCAGATAAAGCATCTTTTCGATACTTTTGCGCTGCTGCAGATCGATCGGCGCCATCTTGTTTTCATACGAAACGGCAAGCGCGCCGATGATCTTTTCTTTCAGCTCTTTGAAATCATCGACTTTCTCAAGCTCGCTGTTTTCGAGCACCTCGCCCGTTTCTTGAGCGATTTTGGCGACGATCGGGAATTTATCGACCTCTTTGATATTTGCGCCGTCGAAAATTTCAAGCTCCTCAAGCACGCTAGAGATGTACTCCTCGCGGTTTTGAATGATTTTGTCTTTCAGATCGTAGTCGGGATCCAAAAGCTCGTTGCGATATTTATAGATCGTCTTGCGTTGCTCGTTTGCGACGTCATCGTATTCTAGAATATTTTTACGCGCTTCAAAATGCAAGCTCTCGACCTTTTTCTGCGCGTTCTCTACTGCGCGCGAAACCATGCCTGATTCAATATGTTCGCCATCTTTTAGCCCCAAGCGATCCATGATATTTTTAATCTTGTCGCTGCCAAAAATTCTAAGCAGGTTATCCTCCAAGCTTAAGAAAAATCTACTCTCGCCCGGATCACCTTGGCGCCCGCTTCGTCCGCGGAGCTGATTATCAATGCGGCGGCTTTCGTGGCGCTCGGTACCTAGAATATATAGCCCACCCAAAGCGCGCACTTCATCGTCTATGCGGATATCCACGCCGCGACCCGCCATATTCGTAGCGATCGTCACCGCGCCTTTAGCGCCCGCCTCGGCGATGATCTGCGCCTCGCGCTCGTGATTTTTGGCATTCAGCACGGAGTGCGCAATATTTTCTTTGATTAAAAGCTCGTGCAGCTTCTCGCTTTTTTCGATCGACGCCGTACCCACTAGCACGGGCTGACCTTTGGAATTTAGCCGCTTGATCTCATTTATGACGGCGTCAAATTTCTCGCGCTCGGTCTTGTAGATAAGATCGTTTTGATCCTTTCTGATGACCGGCACGTTCGTAGGGATCGAGACCACTTCGAGTTTGTAAATTTGAGAAAATTCCGTTGCTTCCGTCTGTGCCGTACCCGTCATACCGGCGAGCTTCTCGTAAAGGCGGAAGTAGTTTTGAAAGGTAATGTCGGCAAGAGTTTGGCTCTCCTCTTGAATCTGCACGCCCTCTTTGGCTTCAAGCGCCTGGTGCAAGCCTTCGCTGAATCTGCGACCCTCGCTAAGGCGACCCGTAAATTCATCCACGATTATGACCTGCCCGTCGCGCACGACGTAGTGCACGTCCTTTTCAAATAGATAATTTGCCTTAAGCGCTTGATCAAGGTAGTGGCTAAGCACGGCGTTTTCGAGACTATAGAGGTTATCGACGCCAAAAAGCTTCTCGGCTTTTGAAATTCCTGCCTCCGTGATCAAAACGGCGCGGTTCTTCTCATCGACGGTAAAATCGCCTGTCGCCTTGCCTTTCGGATCGGCTGGCGCCTCGCCGCGGATCATTTGGCGAGCTACTTCGTTTGCCTTAATATAGCCGTCTAGAGTGCGGTTCGTAGGGCCAGAGATGATAAGTGGCGTCCTGGCTTCGTCGATTAAAATACTATCAACTTCATCGACGATTACGAAATGATGCCCGCGCTGCACCTTTTCATCCGCGCTAAATTTCATATTATCGCGCAGATAGTCAAAGCCAAACTCGTTGTTTGTGCCGTAGGTGATGTCGCACGCGTATGCAGCCTTGCGCTTGGCGTCATCGTATTCGCCGCCTACGATTACACCGGTACTAAGCCCTAAAAATTCATATAGTTCGCCCATTTGCGCGGCATCGCGCTTAGCTAGGTAGTCGTTTACGGTTACGACATGCACGCCCTTGCCCTCCATCGCATTTAGCACTACCGCCAAAGTCGCTACGAGGGTCTTTCCCTCGCCCGTTTTCATCTCAGCAATCGCGCCGTCGTTTAGCACCAAACCGCCTATTAGCTGAACGTCGAAGTGGCGCATATTTAGCACTCTTTTGCCCGCCTCTCGTACGATAGCAAACACTTCGTTAAGCACGTCATCCGTGCTCTTTTCGCCCGCTCGAACTTGCGCTCTTAACGCTTCAAATTCCGCCTTAAGCGCCGCATCGTCCATCGCCGCGTAGTTTTCTTCAAGCGCACTGATCTGTGCTGCGCGCTTGGCGTATTGTTTGACGATCCTATCGTTTTTAGTACCGAAAATCCCGTGGATGACCTTTTTAAACATCTCAAACCTTAGTTTTAAAATTTTAACCGCGCATATTAACATATTTTTAGTTTCTATTTAATTAAATCCTAGAAAAACGGCTATAATACGCGCAAATTTTCAAAAATAAAGGCAAAATTTATGAAAAAAACTCTTATTTCTTTAGCGGCAAGCTGCATTTTTGCATTCGCAAGCGGGATAGAATTCGACACGCTAAGCGCAAATTTTTCGCAAACCGTGCAGAGCGACGATGCAAAAATCAGCTACGGCGGCGATTTTAGTGCCACAAAAGAGCACGCCGTGTGGCATTACAAGACCCCTACGATAAAAAATATATTTTTTAGCTTCACAAAGGTCGTCGTAATCGAGCCCGAACTCGAGCAGGCTATCATCACGAATATCAAAGAAACGCCGAATTTAACAGCGATCCTAGCGAACGCAAAACCCAATAAAAACGGCGTTTATGAGGCGAGCTTCGACGACGTGAAATATCTAATCGAGCTAAAAGGTGATCTGCCGAGCAAAATCAGCTACACCGACAAAATGGACAATAAGGTCGTCATTAATCTAAGCAACGTCCGCAAAAACGCGCCGGTAAATGAGGCGATCTTTAAGCCCGCAATCCCGAAAAACTACGACATCATCACGCAGTAGACGCGTGTGAGGCTACTTTTCGTCTGTCACGGTAACATCTGCCGCTCGCCGATGGCGCAGTCCGTGATGCAAAATTTTATTAATCAAAGCGAACTTAAAGCGCGCGTGAGCGTGGATTCTGCGGCGACGCACACCGATGAGATCGGCTCGCCGCCCTACTACGAAACGCAGCGCGTGCTAAAAGAGCAAAAGGTGCCGCTCGTAGCGCATCGCGCCGTACAGGTCACTCCCGCGGACTACGAGCGCTACGATCTAATTCTTTGCATGGATGATGAAAATATGCGCTCGCTGGGGCGAATTTTTCGCGGCAAGGATATGGCTAAGGTAAAATTTCTTTTGGAATTTGAAGAGGGGAATTTTGCAGACTGCGATGCGCTAAATTTTAAAGGCGCGGTAAAGCAAGCCGGCTTAAATTTAAAAGGCGCCGGTTCAAATTTAACCCATCCCCAACGCCTACAAATCGCCGATCCATACTACACGCGCGATTTTGAGCGCTGCTACGCAGATATCAAGCGCGGCTGCGAGGGGCTCTTGCGATACATTAAAAATTCAGACGGAATTTGCTAAAATCCGCGATTAAATTTTAGCGTCATTAAAGAGACGCGGCTTAAAGCGATAATTCAAGGAAAAATATGTTTAGGCTTTTGATCGTTCCGTATCTGATCATAGAGGTATTTACGACCTATTATTTCGTAAGCGCAAACGGATTTGCGGCGTATGCAGTGGAGATCGTCATAAGCGCGATTTTAGGCGGTTACGTCGTAGCAAACCGCTCGTGGATGGGCTTTTTTAATCTAATGAAAATCTCGCCGAAAGAAATTTTAAGCGGCGTGGGCTTCGTCGTAGGCGGCGTTTTTCTCATTGCACCTGGCATTTTTGGCGATATTTTAGGCGTTTGCATAATCACCGCGTCGTTTTACTGCGTCACTAGCGACGTGCCTAAATTTAACGCTAGCGGCGAAAATTCCGAAAAAAGAGAGCGAAAATTTTGGCGACGCAGCCGCACAAGCGACGACGTAATAGACGTTGAGGTGATCGAAGAGAACGAAATCGAGATTCGAAAAAGCATAGGAGAGAAAAAATGAAAAATTTGATCATCGCTACTCGCGGCAGCGTGCTTGCGCTGTGGCAGAGCAAACATATCGCATCGCTACTTGAAGCTAGCGGCATCCAAGCGCAGCTAAAAAGCATGAAAACCAAAGGCGATAAAATTTTAGATACGCCGCTTGCAAAGATCGGCGGCAAGGGGCTTTTTACGAAGGAGCTTGAAGAGAGCATGCTTCGCGGCGAAGCACATATCGCCGTGCATAGCCTAAAAGACGTGCCCGTGGAGTTTCCGCAGGGGCTCGTGCTAGCAGCGATCTGCGCGCGCGAGGATGTGCGCGATGCGATGATCAGCGAAAAATACTCTAAATTTGACGAGCTGCCCCGCGGCGCAAAAGTCGGCACCACAAGCCTTCGCCGCAAGATGCAGCTGCTTAGCATGCGACCTGATTTAGAGATAATCTCCTTGCGCGGCAATGTCCAAACTCGCTTGCGAAGGCTCAAAGACGGGGAATTTGACGCGATTATCTTGGCGATGGCGGGCATCAACCGATTAAATTTACGCGCCGAGGTAAAACATGTAGCGCCCTTTGAGGTCTCGCAGATGATCCCTGCGATGGGGCAAGGAGCGCTCGGTATCGAGGCGGTGGACGAGCCGCAAATTCTGCGCGCGATAGAATTTTTGAAAGATGAACGCGCGATCATCGAAACGACCGTGGAGCGGGATTTCGTTAGGGTTTTGGAGGGCGGCTGCCAGGTGCCGATCGGCATCAACGCACGCCTTGAGGGCGAAAATATCCACATCAGCGCAATAGTGGGCCTGCCCGACGGCAGCGAGAACATACGTCAAAGCATCGTCGCGCAAAAAAGCAAGTGGCAAAGCGTAGGCGCGGAGCTTGCGCGCGTTTTTATCGAAAAGGGCGCAAAGCAGCTTCTTGCGCGCGCCGAAGCAATGACGAGCCTATAAAAACGAAATTTACGGAGTTTTAAAATTTGCAAAATTTTAAAATTTCCAGAATTTATGGACTTTTTAATTTTATAAAATTTCCAAAGGTTAAATTTTGAGCTTATTTAGATTTTTTAAAACAGCGGGATTTTCAAAAATTTTTGCCTCGCTCATATTTTGTGCAAGCTGCGCGCTAAGCCTAAACGCGAGCTCTAACGAAGAGCTCGTCCGCTCGCTATTTAGCGACGCAAACTTCGATAAAAATCTTTATTTTAAAGGCGAGATGAGAAGCTATTTAAAGCGTAAATTCTACGCGGCGGATAATTATAGCGAAATCACGGTTGCTCCGCTTGGACGCAGCAGCGAATTTAGCGAGATTTTTCACGTATTTTTGGGCTCTAAAGAGAAGCACTTCGATCTTTACGTCTATACTAAGGATGACGGGATCTACGCCGTGCGAGTTTTGGCGCAAACCGCTATTATTGAGGCTATCGTAAGCGAATATGAAAAATTTAACGAGGCGCAAAAACGTGAATTTGAGCAAAGAACCGATGCGGATATCATAAATTTAAAGCTAATCTTAGCGCCCGATAAAGAGCTTATGGAGTTTGGGAAACAAAACCTAGCGGCATTTGAAAAAATTTACGAGCTTTACGCCGGCGGCGAGTCCGAGCGCGCAAAGGCGGAGATCAAAAGCCTGCATCTCTCTCACGCCGAGACGGAGGGCAAAAAATTTATGCTGCTTATCGGTGGGATCACCGATAACTCCGTGGGCTTTTTGCGGGTGCAAGACGAGGTAGACCTGCCGCAAATGAGTCCTAGCGAATTTATAATGATAGAAAAAATTGCGCCGAATTGGTATCTTTTTAAAACCACATAAAAAGCCCTGCCGCAAGCGGGTTTAAGGCTTCGCGGCAATCTAAATTTAAAAGCGTTACCCGCAGCTTAACCGCACCGCCGATCAAAAATCGCGCGAATTTTAAATTTAAACAGACGATCTGTAAATTCTGCACGCCGTAAATTTTTAAAGAATTTTAAAATTTTTTGAAGTCTAAATTTAAACAAAGCGTCGCCAAAGCGCACCTCGTCTCACTAAATTTAGAATCAAAAGGCGAGATAGCGCAGCCTTAAACGCCACCTGGCCCAGGCTTAAACTGCGTAAAGTCCACTCCCGTCGCATCCAAAACCGCCCGCGAATAAAAATAGAGGCTGTAAAATAACTCATCGTCGTAAAAGTACTCCTCCCAGCGCTCCTCGTCATTCTCATCGCTCTGCGGCCACAGATATTTCTCCGCAAGCATATCCGAAAAGTTCGCCAACGGCGCTGCGTGCGAGATCTTATCGGTATCATCGCAAATCTCAATCATAAACGCAAAAAATCCGCCGAGCCGAGCCGCGATAAAGCCCGCCGCTTCGTTTTCACAGTTGTCGTTTTCGTCGTTTTTACTTGCCGCATCGTTTTGCTTTTTGCCCGCCGCAGCGTTTTGATTATTTTTATTCGCGTTTTTGCCCGCTACAGCGCGCGCCCGCATAAAGATACGCGCTAAAAACAGCAGCGCAAAAGGGGTTGCGTGCCAAAGAGTGCTTTGATGCTCTATCTCGTTAAAAATCTTACTAAGTGCGTCCTGAAGGTCCTTGGCGTCAAATTTCTCCCGCTCGCTCGCATTCGAGCTCTTATCCGCCGCGCTCGTTTTAAATTTACTCGCCTGGCTCGCTTTAAATTTTATCGCCGCGCTATCGGCACTCTTAAATTCCGCCTCGCCGCACTTCGCCGCGTCTGTTTTAAGCTCCGTCTCTCCGCCCGCTTTAAATTTCGCCGCTTCGTTATCTGCCTTTTTAAATTTCGACTCACTCTTTTGCGCTAAATTTACGAAATTTTGCGCCGCGACGTATCTTACCGCATCCGTAGAATTTTGCCCGCAACCGGGCCCACTTTTTAAATTTTGCCCTGCTTCGGGCTCATTTTTTAAATTTTGCTCGTCACCCAAGCCGCGCGCCGTATCACAAGCTTCGATTGCCCGCGCGAGTTTATCAAAAATTTCAACAAATCCGCTCGCCCTGCCGTAAGCGGTCGTGAGCCTGCTCCACGGCACGTCCTGCACTTTTAAATTTGCGATATATTTCAAATTTTGCTCATTCATTCGCGCTCCTTGCGGATATTTTTAAATTTAAGCCCCACGAGCCGCTAAAATCTGCACTCTTGGTTCAAATTTAGCCTCTTTCGCACGCAAATTTAAACCGAGCCCAGGCGCAAATTCTACCTCGTAAGCTCCCTACTTTGCTCGATTAGATCCTCAATCTGCTCGCGCGGCACCGCATCAAGGCAGACGCTAATCCAGTGCTTTTTATTCATATGATAGGCTGCAAAAATTCCTTTTTCGTCACGCAAAATTGCCGCCAAATCGGGCGAAACTTTTAAATTTATCACGTCGCTTGAGCCAGGAAGTGCGCGACCGAGCTTTTCGTTTGCAAGCCCGCGCATCAGAAGTGCAAACCACTTGCGCTTCCCTCCTGCGTGACGAAAAACCGCAAAATTGGGATATTCATCCCACAGATATTCGCCGTCCGCGCCATAGCGCTGCTTCATTAGTTTTAGGACGCTGCTGAAGTTCATTCTCGTTCCTTGATATCGATCTTTTCTTTGCGCAATCGCGCCAGCCACTCATCCAGCGTCTTTTCAAAGCCGATCCCTTTGCTTTCGTAAAATTTCGCCGCCTCGCTCATATAGGCTTGCTCGACCCAGCCGCCGAAGTCGTGCGGGTATTTGTAGTCTGCGATCTGCTTGTCCGAGTTGATGAGATAGCGCGGCGTAGGTAGCGGTGCAGCGGAGCGGACGAATTTCAAAGCGGCGTTGATGCCCAAATACGCGGCGTTTGATTTGGGGCTGTGCGCCAGATAGACCGCGCATTGCCCTAAGATGATGCGAGCTTCTGGGTAGCCGATCTTGCTGACGGCATTTAGCGTGCTGACAGCGATATTTAGGGCGTTTGGATTGGCATTGCCGATGTCCTCGCTAGCTAGGATCACCATCCTGCGCGCGATAAAATCCGCGCTCTCACCCGCATCTATCAGCCTCGCGACATAATACAGCGCGGCGTCGGCGTCGCTGCCGCGCAGGCTCTTGATCATCGCACTGGCAAGCTCATAATGCAGATCGTCGCTGCTAACGCCTGCAGCCACGGCATTTGCGCGCAGCGTGCGAAGCGTATCCAACGTAATGGCGCTGTCTGCTAAAAGCGCAAATTCGAGCAGGTTCAACATACTCCTCGCATCGCCGCTGCTGGAGTTTAGCAGGTATTTTCGTGCCTCCTCGTCCATCTCAAAGCCGATCTCGCCCTGAGCGCGCGCCAAAAGCGCCTCCAAATCCTCGTATCTAAGCGGCTCGAACTCAAAGATCATCGAGCGCGAGCGGATGCCGCTGCTTAGCACGAACTGCGGATTTTCCGTCGTCGCGCCGATGATGATCGCGGCGTAGTTCTCCATCGGGATAAGAAGCACCTCCTGCTGCGTCTTGCTGAGGCGGTGGATCTCGTCGATGAAAATGAGCGGCTTGATGAGCGAGCCAGCGTACGAGGATAGAATTTTGCGGATATCCTCGACTTTTAGGCTCGTGGCGTCAAGCTCGTAAAAATCGTAGTTCAGCTCGCTTGCGATCACGCGCGCAAGCGTCGTTTTGCCGCTGCCTGCGGCGCCGAAAAATATACTGTGCGGGATGCTGCCTGCGGCGACGAATTTTTTAAAAACTGCCACGATCTTGCCCTGCCCCACGATCTGCTCTAAGCTTTTGGGGCGAAATTTCAAGCTCAAACTCATTTTACAACCTTAAAAATTTTGCCCCGATGATAGCGTTTTTATGATTAAATTTTGAAATTCGGCTAAATTTAAAAGGCGGTTTGGGTTTTACATACGGCGCGGGCTTGAAATTTATGCACGGTGAGAGCTTGGAATTTACGTCGCACGAGCGAGCTTTAAAATTTCAATAGAATTTTAAAAATTTTATGCCGCGCGTACGGACGGCGATATAAAATTTTGCGGCAAGAACGGATCGCGCAGATTTGGCGAGCTTAGCGGTTTTAAAATTTAATGCCTTGCGTTGCGCGGTCGCGCCGTCATACGTAGCGCGCCAAAAATCAGCTCGGCGCGTAAGGTTGCGTAATATGAAATTTTAAAATTTAGCCCTATTTTGGAGCTAAATTTTATCTCGCGACGAGCCGCTAATCGATAAATCAACAAATGGATAAAGTGCAAAATCGCAATGCTTGCGTAAAATCATCGCGCAACCATCGCAATAATCGCCTCGCCCGCGCAGAAACTATCGTATTAATTCTCGCGCCTACGTAACGCGAAAAATGTAAAATATAGTCGGGCAATCGTCGCAATAACCCGCGCGATCGCGCAAAACTCATCGTGCCAATTTCGGCGCCTGCGTAAAATTTAATCTTGCGAAGCTGCGCGCCCGCGTAAAATGCGTAAAATTACCGCGCTAACGCCGCACCCACGCAAAACCGCCGCCTATTTAAAAAGCTCGGTAGAAAGATACCTCTCGCCGGTATCGCAAAGGATCGTAACGATCACTTTGCCCTTGTTTTCGGGCTTGGCAGCGATCTGAGCGGCAGCATAAACGTTCGCACCGCTTGAGATACCCACGAGCAGACCCTCTTTTTGTGCCAGCTGTCTAGCTGCCGCAAACGCATCGTCGTTCTCAACGCTCAAAAAGCCGTCGATGACGCTTCTATCAAGATTATCAGGGATAAAATTTGCGCCGATGCCCTGAATTTTATGCCCACCCGCACTGCCGCACGTAAGAAGCGGCGAGCTAGCAGGCTCCACGCCGTAGGCTTTTAGGTTTGGATTTTTAGATTTTAAAAATTTCGCCGTGCCGCTGAGCGTGCCGCCGGTACCAAATCCCGCGACTAAAATATCTACCTTACCGCCGCTTTGCTCCCAAATCTCAGGTCCAGTGCTTTGAAAATGCGCCTTTGGATTACTCGGGTTATCAAACTGGCTCGGGATGAAGCTATTTGGAGTGCTCGCAGCCAGCTCATTTGCCCTATCTACCGCGCCTTTCATTCCAAATTTCGGATCGGTTAGCTCGATTTTGGCGCCAAATGCGGCTATGAGCTTTTGGCGCTCGATACTCATCGAGCTTGGCATCGTTAGAATGAGCTTCATACCGAGCTTTGCTGCGATCATCGCAAGCCCTACGCCCGTGTTTCCGCTGGTAGGCTCTATCAAAACGCTATTTTTGTCGATTTTGCCCGAGCTTAGCGCATCTTTTACGATCTGCCACGCGATGCGATCTTTGACCGAGTGGCTCGGATTTAAAAATTCCGCCTTGGCTAGGATGATGGCATTTTTGCCAAACGTATTGATTCTGACTAACGGAGTATTGCCGATGAGCTCCGTAACATCGTTTGCTATTTTCATATTTTTCCTTTAAATGCTGAAATTTAAATACTGGACGCTTCGCGCCATCATCTCCTCGTAGCTGCTTAGAGGCTCGTTAAATATCTCTGCCAGCTTAACGTCAAATTTCTCAAAAAACGCCCGCAGTCCGGGATCGCTCATCTGAATGCTAGTCATCCGCAGATCCTTTTCGAGCGCGGTAAAAATTTCACCGAAAGAAATCTCGCTAGCATCTCTGGCTAGGTGGTAACCGCCGTTTTTACCTTTGATGCTACACACTAGCTTCTCGTTTCTAAGGGTATTTAGAATTTGCTCCAAATAATTCTTAGAAACTCCCGTACGCTCGGCGATCTCTTTTATACTTATCGGCGCTACTTCACTAGCTTTGGCGATCTGCAAAATCGCAGCCAGCCCATAAACGCCTTTTGTGCTTAAAAGTGCCATTATTTCAGTGCCTCGCTAAGATCGGAAATCAAATCATTCGCGTCCTCTATACCCACGCTTAGGCGGATTAGGCTCGCAGGCACGCCAGCGCGGTTTAGCTGCTCCTCGTTTAGCTGTGAATGCGTGGTACTCGCAGGATGAGTGATGATCGACTTCGTATCGCCGATATTTGCTACGACGGAGAAAATTTTAACCTTACTAACCGCCTTTAGCGCTGTTTCTTCGCTATCTACGATGAAGCTCATCAGACTGCTTGCATAGCCGTTTTTAAATTTCGCTTTGATTGTGGCATTAAACGGCGAGCTTGCAAGCCCCGGATAATTGACCTGCTTTACCTTCGGATGATTTTGTAAAAATTCTGCTATCTTTAATGCGTTTTGCGAGTGTTTTTGCATACGAAGCGGCAGTGTTTCAAGCCCCTGGATGAGCTGAAACGCGTTAAACGGCGATAGCGTCGCACCAATATCGCGAAGCAGGGACAAGCGAATCCTAAGCGTGTAAATGTCGAAATTATCTACTAAATCCGCATAAACTAAGCCGTGATAGCTCTCATCAGGCTCGTTGAAATGTGCGTAACGCGGATTGCCTTTGAGTTTGGAATTTAATCCTTTGCCCGAAACGATCGCGCCTGCGATGCTAAGACCTTGTCCGCTTATGTATTTGCTAGCGCTGTGGATTACGACATCGGCGCCATCATCAATCGGATTGTAAAGCGCAGGGCTTGGAATCGTGTTATCCGCAATCGTTACTACGCCGTGCTTATTTGCGATTGTAGCGATTTTAGCGGTATTTGCGACCGAAATTTGAGGATTTGAAAGCGTTTCAAAAAAGATCGCTCTAGTCTTATCGTCGATTAAACCTTCCAAATTATCCGCAGTTTCGGAGTCAAAAACCCTAGCTTCAATGCCGAAACGCTTGATCGTATGCGCCAAAAGCGTAGTCGCTCCGCCATAAATTTTTTCGGCGATGATGATATTTTCGCCTGCCGCAGCTAAATTTGCTACCGCAAAAAATATCGCCGCCTGCCCGCTAGAGACCGCGATGGCGGCTTTGCCGTTTTCCAGCGCCGCAAGTCGCGCCTCAAAAACATCAGTAGTAGGATTTGTCAAACGCCCATAAATCGGCCCTAGATCACGCAGCGCGAAGCGATCGGCGGCCTTTTTGCTAGAACCGAAGTTAAACGCGGTACTTTGATAAATGGGAACTGCCATCGTGCCGTAACCTGCGACGGAGTCGTAACCAAAATGAGTTGCGAGGGTTTCTTTTTGCATTTTCGTCCTTTGTAAAAAATTTGACGAATAATAGCTAAATTTTAAAATAAAGTCAAGTATTTTTATATGATTTTAGAATGCCTATAATAAGGGATTATTAGAAAAAATATTATTAAAATATAGTTTTACAATATGCGTAATTTTGCCAAAATTTCGAATTTTGCTATAATGCGCGCTTTAATTAAGGAAAGATCATGCAAATCAAAGAAAAAGATGAGCGCGTTAAATATATCCGCGCATTAGAACGCTTCGTAAAATCCGCCGTAGCACTGCTAAAGCGCGAGGATTTCGATGCGGCGCTTTTTGCGAAGCGAATAGCTAAAAACTATGAAATTTTATCTAAAGCGGCCGCCGTAAATTTAGATAGTCCCTACACTAAGGCGCTTGAGAGCTTTGCTAAAAACGTCCTTGATGCTAGCGAGGCAGGACAGATCAGCGATGCCGCGTTTAGATCGGCGCTACAGCATGAAGCAAACGCTCTGCAAAAGCTCAAAAATAATAAGAGTTACAAAAAAGACAAGCACAAAATCGATTTTTTAAAGGATTATTAGATGAAAACCGTGATTTTTGATATGGATGGCACGCTGCTTGACTCTTCGCGCGCGATCGAAATCAGCGTCAATAACACTCGCCGCGAGCTCTACGGTCTAGCACCGCTGCAAAAGAATTTCATCGTCCGCACCATCAACGATCCAAGCAAAAACGCCTTTTTGGAATTTTACGGCAAAACCGAAGCAAGCGCCGAAGAGCTTGCATTTTTTGAAAAAGAATTCGTAAGCAATTACCGCGATTTCGCCGTGCTTTACGAAGGTATCGAAGATCTTTTGCACTCGTGCAAAAAAGCAGGATTTTTTCTCGCAGTCGCTTCTAATGCGCCTTCCTATACCCTAAGCGCGATCTTAGAAAAAACGGGCGTGCGCAGGCTATTTAATCTGGTCGTAGGCGCAGATGAGCAGATGCCATCAAAGCCCAACCCTGCGATGCTACTACACGTAATCTCGCGCTCACCGCACAAAAACGCGATTTTTTTGGGTGATAGTAAAAAGGATGAGTTAGCCGCACTCCGTGGCGCGGAATTTTTACAAAATTTAGAATTTCAAGGCGGCAATGACGGTGAGAGCTTAAATGCCAGCCGCGATACGAGTAGAAAGAATTTCAGCGCTAGCGAGGGCTTAAACTCTTGCGGCGAAAATCTTAACGCGGATGAAAAATTTCGCCCTAACGACACAGGTGCTGACGGAGCGGCAACGCTAAGTTTTAAAGACGCTAAAATTGCCGTAAAAGCAGAAGCGACGGAAGACGCGCAAGCTGGGGCAGTACGATGCTTTCAAGCAAATTTGGCAGATCTAAGAGGCGCAAAACTTGAGTATTTGCAGGTATGCTGGGGGTTTGGCGAGCCTAGCGAACTAAGTCGCAATGCCCTAAGCATCGCGCAAGCGCGCGAAATCATCGGCGGAATTTAAAGCAGTCTGGCTTTTGAGGCATAGCTAAATTAAAAGTAGTATCGCAGCATGGCAAAATCACGCTTAACTCTTAAAACGGAGCAAATTCCATCCTCGTGTGCAACGTAAGCGAGGTTAAATTTAAAAATAATCCTTGCGCAGAAAATTCCGCTAGCACGAGAAACCGAAATTTCATCTGCGCGAGTGGAATTTAAAATTTTAAAAGTAGCTTTTGTAGTGCGCGATTTTATCTGCGCGAAAAATGAAATTCTATCTGTAAAAGGTGGCGAAATTTTAAAAATTTAAAACGCCTGATCTGTGTTATGCACGCGATTATATTTTGTGCGAGTAGATTTTATCCGCCGCGCAGAAATCAAAATTTACCGCACAAGCAAAGCTAAAATCCTCTCTGCCTGCGCGAAATCCAAGAATTTTACCGCACAAGCAAAGCGAAATTCTATCCGCTCACAAGAAATCTAAAATTTTACTCGCGCCACGGAATTTTAAAATTTCCGCAAAATCAAGCCGCTTATCTGTAAATTTAAAATTCCGCCTATCTGCAAAGCTTCGCGTTTAATCCGCCACGCTACCAAGATTAAATTTTTAAATTCCGCTCGCTCTGCCCATCTCGCAAACAAGTAAAATTTTAAAATTGCGAAATCTAAAGCCCAAAATCCCGCGCTTAAGCTTAAAATTTACCATACGCAAGCGCAAAATCTGTGCAATCGCTCCTGTTTAAAAGCCCCGATAGTTTGCCGCGCCCTAACCTAAATTAAATTTTACATTTGCTATAATCGCGAAATTTTAAGGAAGGTAAATGGATATTTTTGAAGGCAGCCCAAGAGAGAAATTTTTTGAAATTTTATCCGCTGCAAGCCCTACTTTAGTGCAAAACGAAATCGAAGAAGCTCTAATCCGCCTAATCGCCTGTGAGCGGCTCTGCGAAGCGCGCGGCATTAGCGAGCGCGAGATCGAAAGCTTCATCGCACAGCAGGATTTACAAGACGAGCTAAACAACAAATTTTTGCAAATGAGCGCAAATATCCTAAGCAACAACGAATAATGCAAGATCAAATTGATTTAATTATGAAAAGCTTCATCGCAGACTGCGGATATGAGCCCGCTAGCGAGATGTTTGATAGGCTAAGCCCCGGCAAAAAACTGCGCTCTAAGCTGCTGTTAAACATCGCGCAAAAAGATGAAAAATCGCTGCGCCTGTGCGCTATCATCGAACTAATTCAAGCCGCAAGCCTGCTGCACGACGACGTCATCGACGAAAGCTCGGTGCGCCGCGGCAAGCCCTCGATCAACGCCACCTACGGCTCCAAAAACGCCGTGATGCTGGGTGATATACTCTATTCCAAGGCATACTTCGAGCTTAGCAAATTTGAAAGCCGCATCGCCGCTGCGCTTTCGGGTGCCGTCACGAAGCTTGCCGTGGGCGAACTGATGGACGTGAGCTTAAGCGACGATTTCAACGACGATGCGGGTAAATATCTGCAGATGATCTATCTAAAAACCTCCGCTTTGATCGAAGAAGTCGCGCGCTGCGGGGCGTTTTTAAAATTCGGCGGCGCGGAAAATCGCGGCCAAATTTCAGATATGAGCGGCAAAAAAAACGAGGGCGAAATTCCAAGCGCCGCGAAAGATCATAATAAAATTTCAAGCGCGAGCGCAAAATTCGGCGAATACGGCAAAAACCTTGGGCTTGCCTTTCAGATCATCGACGACATCTTAGACGTCACGCAAAGCTCAGAAGCGCTCGGTAAGCCGAGCCTGAGCGATTTTGCAGAGGGCAAAACCACCCTGCCCTACATCTATTTGTATGGAAATTTAGATGATGCGCAGCGACAAAAGCTGAGATCGTTTTTTAAAAAGCAGCTGTGCGAGAGCGAAATTTCATGGATCAAAGCGAAATTTAGCGAGCACGGCATTATCGAGCGCTGTATAAACGAAGCTCGCGCCTACGGGCAAAAGGCTCTCGAAGCCGTGGCGGAATTTAAAAACGACAAGCTGGAGCAAATCGTGCGAGATATGATAGATAGGGAGTTTTGATGGCGTATATGAGCGTGAGCTTCACCCACAAAAACACGGACATCACGGTGCGCGAGAAACTTTCGTTTTCAAACGATGTGCGCAAGAAAGAAATTTTGCGCCTTTTAGCTTCGAACTCCGCGATAGAGGAGTGTTTGGTGCTTAGCACCTGCAACCGAGTAGAAATTTTTACCGTCGTAAGCGACTTCAAAGCAGCCAGCAAGTTCGTGCTTTTGGCACTTTCGCGCGTAAGCGGCGTGAGCTACGACGAGCTAGCCGAGCGCGCCGATATTTACGAGGATTACGGCGCGATACACCACCTTTTCGCCGTTGCAGCCTCTCTTGACAGCCTCGTAGTGGGCGAAACGCAGATCGTAGGTCAGCTCAAAGACGCCTTTAAATTTGCCAAACAACACTCCCACGCGGGCGCGCAGATCGCAAGAGCGATAGATGAAGCGCTAAAGTGTGCGGCGCGCATTCGTAACCAAACCGAAATTTCAAAAAACCCGATCTCGGTCTCAAGCGTCGCCGTGGCGATGGCAAAGGACAGACTGGGCTCCTTGCAGGGCGCGGACGCCGTGGTAGTGGGCGCGGGAGAGATGAGCGAGTTAGCGTGCAAGCACCTACTCGCAAACGGCGCGAATATCACGATCTTAAATCGAAATTTAGCCGGCGCGCAGAGGCTAGCCGCCTCGCTACTTGGCGAGAATTCCTTGGATGCGAAAGATAACACAAGTGAAAATCCCGGTGCAGGAAAAAATTCAAATGGCTTAAATTCCGGAAATGTCGCGAATTTCGCAGGCGAAAATCACGCGCAAAAACAAAATTCCAAAGACGGCGTAAATTTTAATAAAGATATTTTCGCAGACGGCAATGAATCTCGCATAGCAGGCGAAGATTCCAAAGGCAATAAAAATTCTGCCGCCTTCGCGAATTCCTCCGCGCAGACACAATCCCGCATTAAAATCGATAGCCTTGATAATCTCAAAAAATACCTAAACGTAAATAGCCTATTTTTCAGCGCTACGGGCTCGCAGGAGCCGATCATTACCGATAGCTTGCTAGAGCCCAAAAGCTTTAAGCGATATTTTTTCGATATAGCCGTGCCGCGCGACGTAGAGCTTAGCCAAAGCGAGGACGTCGAGGTTTATAGCGTCGATGATCTGGAAGAGATCGTAAAGAAAAATTTGCTGCTTCGCGAGGAGCAGGCGCAGATCGCTTACTCGATCGTGGCGAAATGCACGAATGAATTTTTCAAATGGCTCAAGGCGGCGGCATCCACGCCGATCATCAAGGCTTTGCGCCAAAGCGCGAAACAAGTAGCCGAGCTAGAGCTAGCTAAAGCGCTTAAAAAGGGCTATCTAAAGCACAGCGATGCAGAGGAGGCGCGCAAGCTGATCCATCAGGTTTTTAAAGCGTTTCTGCACGCTCCGACGGTAAATTTAAAAAACCTCGGCGACGCGGATAATGCCGATAACGCGGTAAACGCGCTGGTCGAAATTTTTGAACTGCAAGAAAACTACGAAAAATTTTTAAATCAAGAAAATGAGAAAAAGGACAAACAAAATGAAATTTAGCAAGCTTTTCGCTCCGAGCCTAAAAGAGGCCCCTAGAGACGCGGTACTACCTAGCCACGCGCTTTTGATCCGCGCTGGATTTATCGAGCAGCTGGGCAGCGGGCTTTATAATTTTTTGCCGCTAGGAAAGATAGTGCTGGAGCGGATCTGCGCCGTCATCAGGCGGGAGATGGACGCAGCGGGCGCGCAGGAGGTCTCTTTTAGCGTCGTGACGTCCGCGGATGCGTGGAAAAAAAGCGGTCGCTACGCCAAATACGGCAAGGAGCTGCTGCGCTTCAAAGACCGCAAGGATAACGACTTCGTGCTAAGCCCTACCAATGAGGAAGCGGCGGTTTTGATGGTAGCGGATAAGATCACAAGCTACAAGCAGCTGCCGCTAAATATCTATCAGATCAATACGAAATTCCGCGACGAGGCGCGCCCTCGCTTCGGGCTTCTGCGCGGTCGCGAGTTTACGATGAAGGACGCTTATAGCTTTCACGCAGACGCCGCGGATATGAAGCGCGAGTTTGAGGTGATGAGGCAGGCGTACTCGCGGATTTTTACGCGACTGGGGTTAAATTTCCGCGCAGTCGATGCGGACAGCGGCGCGATCGGCGGCAGTGGCAGTAAGGAGTTTATGGTGCTAGCGGATAACGGCGAGGACGATATCGTCGTGTGCAAGCGCTGCGAGTATGCCGCAAACATCGAGGCTGCGCGCCGTGCGCCCAAAACCACGAACGCCGCTGCGCCCGAGACCGACGGCATGATAAAATTTAAAACCCCCGCGATGAAAACGATTGACGCGGTCGCGGAATTTTTCAAAGTGGATAAATTCTACACTATCAAAGCGGTGATCAAAAAAGCGCTATACGAGGATCGCAGCGAGATCGTAGCATTTTTTATCCGCGGCTGCGACGAGCTGCAAGAGACCAAGGCGCAAAACGCCTGCGGCGCGCTTGAGCTAATCGATGCTAGCGAGGAGGAGATCGCGCGAGCTGGCTTTACGGCGGGCTTTTGCGGACCTTTCGGGCTCGGCGAGGGAGCTAAATTTTACATCGATGCCGAGCTAAAAGGAGCGCGCGAGATGATCGCGGGCGCGAACGAGCCGGATTACCACTACGTGGGCGCTAGCGTGATAAATTTTAACGAATCGCGCTTTGCGGATCTCGCTGCCGTGGGCGAAGGCGATGCGTGTCCGTGCTGCGGTGGCGAGCTTGGTATCACGAAAGGCATCGAGGTGGGCCATATTTTTCAGCTCGGCACGCGCTATTCAGAGCCGATGGGAGCGCGATTTTTGGACGCAAACGGCAAGGCGCAGCCGTTTTTTATGGGCTGCTACGGCATCGGCGCAAGCCGCCTTATCGCCGTGGCGATCGAAAGCAGCCACGACGAGAGAGGCTGCGTGTGGCCGCGCGAGCTCGCGCCTTTCGAGCTTGAGATCATCATCTCAAACCACAAAGACGCAGCTGCGGTAGAATTTGCCGAGAAACTGTACGAGCAGTGCCGCGCACTGGGCGTCCGCGTGCTGCTCGACGATCGCGTGGAGCGTTTCGGCGTGAAGATGAACGACTTCGAGCTGATGGGCTTCCCGTACGCAGTGCTCGTAGGCAAAGCCTTAGCAGAGGGAAGCGTCGAGTTCATTACCCGCGCAGGCCTAAAGCGGCAGAGCGTAAGCGCGAATGAAATTTTAAGCTTTATCGAGAGGAAATTAATCGAGAAAAATTAAGAAAGCGCGTGAAATTTGGCCCTAATTTTGGGCTAAATTTTTACGCCTATTTGAGAAATTTACAGACCAATTTTTCTTGCGCTGCACAGCGTGAAATTTTATAAATTTATCGCGCATGACGTCGAAGTAAAACTTAGGCACAACGATAAAATTTACGCTTAAGCTGCACTGCCATTTCACTAAAACTAAATTTTAAAGTATGAGTTTGTGACCAAGATTACATAGACAGCCAAACCGCCCCCAAAAGCGAGTAAAAAGCGCGTTTTGACCACTTCCCGCAGGGACTGCCAAAAACAAAATTCCGTGATAAAACTCTGGTCTCTACCCGCCCTTTTTCAAAAGATTTTAAAAAGTAAAATTTAAACCGCGATTTCACTTTTCAGATTTCGCTCTTTAAATTAAGATTTAAATTTCGCGGCGCAACTGGCGTGTAAATTTAATCAGCGCGCAAAAGCCGATTAAAAATTTTACCGGGTTAAAATTTTGCCTAAATTTATTTGGCAACGACCGATTTTAAATTTTATTCGTAGGTTTTTCGTAGTAGCCCCATTTGGCGCGGTATTTTCTCCTCGCTATCCGAGTCAAAACGATCTGAATGATCAAAAGCGCAAGCGCACCGCCGCCCCATTTTAAATATGTGATTCTGTAGGAATCAGATATGGCATTGTAATAAAACCTGGCTGCAAAAGCATAATCGTATTTTAAAACCATTTGCCCGTCTTTAAGGGCGATCTGCCCGTGCAAGGTCGGTATCGACCCCGATCCTTTGGTACCAAATTTTTACGTCCTTGTCGTATATTGCGGCCCTGTATCCATCTATCTGTGTACCGTAAACATCTAAAGAAAAACGCCTCTGCTTAAGCGCGCTATCCACTAAATTTAACCTATAGTAACTAGCCCCTCTGCTCTTATTCGTTTGCACATATATGACGCGCCCCTCTATGGTCTGCAAATCCTCTGGGCTAGACGGTAGCGCTGCGGTGTAGGACATATAGCGCCGCACCCGCGCCAAGGATAAAAAACAGCAGCACGCATCTTAAAAGCGTATTCATCTGATTAAAGCTAGCGATCTTTTTTTCATCGTATTTTGTATCAAAAAGCATAAAATCTCTTTTGTTTAAATTTTATTTCGGCGCTTCATCCTGGCGCGCCGTAGCGGCATAAAAGCAGAGCTACGTCGCTATAAGCTATCGCGATCTTTAAATCCGCACTTCTGCAGCTAATACGGCTCGGTTTTTTCCAGCGCCGTGCGCGATACAAGGCGCCGCTTCTGCCGAAGTTCGTCTTGGATTTTCATTCATTTTCATTCGACAAAGAGTAATATCGCACCGCTATCTGCGAAGCGACAAACCGCGCAGATCCGATATTTACCGATTAAAATTTCACAAGCGTCGTAATATCCGAACTTAAGAAGCGATCTTATAAATACACTTTAGCTCATCTGGCGCTGTACTACGAGCAGATAAACTCGTTTGAGTCCGTTAAGGCTAACCGAAAACCCTTTTTAGATGCGCTTCGTAATCTCTCATAAAACGCTCCACATCAGGATTTTTAACGACGTCGTTGCACATAAAAGTAGGCAGCCTTTTCGTGCCTAAAAACTCATTTGCCTTATGAAAATGCAGATAAACGCCGTCCACGCCCACGCCCTCGAAAAAATCGCCCGGCTTCTCAAACGCCTGAAGCGGCGCATTCCAAGTAACGCTTAGCATGTGCGATTTGCCCTTTATTAGCCCGCCCGTGCCGTAGCCGTCGTTTGGGCTTGCGCTGTGCCGTCCGTCGTTTGCCACTATCTTGCCTATGCCGCCCATAAATACCTCGTCCACGTATTTTTTGACTAGCCAAGGCTCGCCCATCCACCACGCGGGCATCTGCCAGATCACGGCGTCCATCCATAGAAATTTTTCTACCTCGCCCTCTATATCGTAGCCCTCAAATATTGTAGTTTCGCGCGTTTCGTGCCCTAGGGCTTGTAGCGTCTTTTTGGCTAGCTCGTGCAGCGTCTTGCTTAGCTCACCGCCTTTGCCGTTAAACGGCGCTCCGCCGTTGATAAGTAGTATTTTCATTTTGATCCTTTGATTAAATTTATTCGTTAGCGACTCGCTGCATCTAAGTTAAAATTTCACCTCGCAGCCCTATGCGAGAACGTAAGCGTAAATTTTACGAAGCGTTTAATTACTAAATTTTACTTTTACGCCGCAGTTTACTGCCCCAAAATTTTAAATTTATCGCCGTGCACCGCGATCGCCTCGGCATTATTTATCGGCGTCAAATTTAGCTTGCCGCCGTAAGCTTTTAAAATTTCAGCCGTGCTTTGCACGAAAGGCTCCTCGCCATAGTGTACTACTGGATAGAATTTAACAAGATCTAGCCCAGTTTGCGCTGCTACTAATTCACTACCACTCGCATCGTCCATCGCGCTCGCGTACTCCACGCTGGGTGCGGCGATCATCGCGCCCGCCGACTCGCCCACGTACACCAGCTCGCCGCTTCGGACGCGACCGGCGATAAGGGCAACCAGATCCTTCTTTTTAAGCTCGCGCAAAAGATAAAATGTGTTACCGCCGCTTACGTAAAGCACCTGCGCCGCGCCGATCTTTGCCTTCGCTTCGGCCTCGCTCGCTTTGGAAACGTCTAAAATTTCAAGCGTAAAGCCCATTTTGGCAAACGCTTCTTTCGCTTCGTCCACGTAGTCTCGGTACTCCTCTACGTTTGCCGCAGTCGGGATAAAAAGTACCTCTTTAGCGCGGATATTTTGCTCGGCAAAATCCTCAAAAAGCGTCGCCGCACCTGCAAAATAGGAGCATAAAAACATCTCTATCATTGTTTTTCCTTTAATTAAATTTTTACTGATTTAAAAGCGCTCGTAAAGCTCGGCCGCAATGACTGCGAGCCAACGCAGCTCAAACTAGCAGAACAAATTCTACCGCGCCCACAAAGCAAGCGCACGATAAAAAATGGCGCGGACAGAATTTCGCCGATAAGAGGGCAAAATTTACCGCCGCAGCGATTACAAAATACACAAAAACCCGAACGGCAGCGCAAACCACTCCACAATTACCAACTGCCTGGCGGTTTCAAACTTCACTAAAACGACGCGAACCGATTAAATCGAGCTGGCTAGAGGAGTCGATCAAAACGATCAAATTAAGCCGATCGACCGAATCGATCAAGGCAAGTTAGCCAAGGCAAAACGGCTAGTGCTTTTTATCTTTAAAAAATCTAACGATCTTAGCCTGCAGCTTGAACCACTCGCTAAGCTCCATTATAGGATGCCCTGCGTAGTTTTTGCCACCCGCCAGATCCTTGCTTATGCCGCCGCGCGCCGCGATCTGAGCGAAATCGCCCACGCTTACGTGCCCGCCGCTGCCGCTCTGTCCGCCCATCACGACGTTGCGTCCGAGCGTCGTCGAGCCCGCAAGCCCTACCTGAGAGACGATGAGACAGTTTTGCCCTAGCTCGCAGTTGTGCCCGATCTGAACGAGATTGTCGATCTTGCTGCCGCGCTTAACGATCGTAGAGCCGAACACCGCGCGGTCGATCGTCGTGCACGCGCCGATCTCGACCTCGTCTTGCAGCACGACGTTGCCGTTGTGATAAATTTTAACGTGCTCGCCCGTTTTGGTGTGCGCGTAACCGAAGCCGTCGCTTCCGATGACGGCGTTTGCGTGGATTATGCAGCGCTCGCCGATGATCGCGTCGTTATAGATGACGGCGTTTGCGTGGATTATGCAGTCGCTTCCGATATGCACGTCATCGCCTATGTATGCGCCGCTTAAGATAACGCAATCCTCGCCGATCGTAGAATTTACGCCGATATGCACGTTCTGCCCGATCTGCGCGCTGGCGGCGATCTTTGCGGGCGCGCCGCTGCGAATGAGCGGCTTAGCAAAATGCGCGCTTAGGATCGCAAAGGCTAGGTGCGGGTTTTCGCACTCCAGCGCTCGCACGCCGCTTGGGACTACGGTGCCGCTTTTTACCAACACGGCGGCTGCTTTGGTGACGGATAAAAATTTCTCGTTTTTGTCGCTATCGCAGTAGCTTAGCTCGCTTTCGTTCGCGTTTTGAAGCGAATTTATCGCGGTGATCTCCGCGTCCGCTCCGCTAAGCTCAATGTTTAAAATTTCGGCAATTTTGGATAATTTCATTTGCGCTCCTTTGATTAAATTTTATCGCCGCTTACATATCCAGCGCGACGCTGCCGCCGCGGACGATGTCGATCGGATTGTATTTTTTTATCGTCTTTAAAAAGCCGTCGATGCGGTCTGCATCGTCGCACGCCATGATGACGATCTTGCTATCATCGCTGTTTGCGATGCTACCATTGTAGGCTTTTAAAACGGCGTCAAGCCCCGCTAAATTTTCACCCAGCGCGATCTTTACCAAAACCATCTCCTTTTCGACGAATTTTGCATCCTCGATGACCTTGTAAACGGGGATCAGTTTATGAAGCTGCTTAGTGATCTGCTCTATGACGCGCTCGTCGCCCGAAGTGACGATGCTAAGGCGCGATAGACCGGTATTTGGGATCGGCGCAACGGTGAGGCTGTCGATATTATAGCCGCGCCCCGCAAAAAGCCCCGAGATCCGCGATAAAACGCCGTGCTCATCGGTAACGACGACCGAAATTATTCTTCTTATGCTATTCATCCTAAGACTCCTGCTCAAAAATCATATTATAAAGCGCGCCGCCTGCGGGCACCATCGGCCAGACATTTTCGAAGCGATCGATCTTGGCCTCGATGACGCTTACCTTTTTGCTCGCAAGAGCCTGCTTAAGCGCATCCTCAAATTCTGCTTTGGTGCTAACGCTAAAGCCCACGCCGCCGAAGCCCTCGACAATTTTTACGAAATCTGGCTGCGAGCTAAGATCGGTCGATGAGAAACGCTGGCCGTAAAATAGGCTCTGCCACTGCCTCACCATGCCTAAGAAATTGTTGTTTAATACGATATTTACGACGTTTAAGCCGCTCGCGCTCGCAGTCATCAGCTCTTGGATATTCATCAAAATCGAGCCGTCGCCGCTAAAATTTATAACGGGCTTGTCTCCCGCATAAGCCTTCGCACCCAATGCCGCAGGAAGGCCGTATCCCATCGTGCCCTGCCCTCCGCTACTTAGCAGAGTGCGCGGCTTGCAAAACGGATAAAACTGCGCGACCCACATCTGATGCTGACCCACGTCCGTAGTGATGATAGCGTCCTCACCCGCGATTTTTGCAGTGCTTTGGATAACCCACTGCGGCTTTAAAATTTCATCGCTGTCGTTAAATTTAAGCGGGTGAATTTCATCGTATTTGCGGATAAGCTCGCGCCACTGCTCGAAATTTGCAGGGCTGACCTCGTTTTTAATGCGAGGCAGCATCTCCTCTAGCACCGATTTTACGTCCCCCACGATCGGATAATCCGCGTTTATGATCTTTGAAATCGAGCTAGGATCGATATCGACGTGGATGATCTTTGCGTTTTTGCCAAATTCACTTAGCTTTCCGGTGACGCGATCGTCAAATCTTGCGCCCAAGCAGATTATCAGATCCGACTCGCTAAGCGCCATATTCGCGGCGTAGCTGCCATGCATACCGACCATACCTAAATTTAATTTATCATCGCTTCGCACGGCTCCTAGCGCCATAAGGGTTTGCACGACCGGGATCTGCGCAAACTCGCTAAGTTCGCGCACCAGCTCGCTTGCGTCCGCGCTAATAACGCCGCCGCCGATGTAGAGGATAGGCTTTTTGGAGTTTGAGATTAGCTCGACGGCTTTTTTGATCTGTTTAGAATTACCCTTATAATTCGGCTTGTAAGTCTGCATCTTGATTTCGCTAGGATATTCAAAAACGCCCAGCTTCGCCGTTACGTCCTTCGGCACATCGACATGCACGGGCCCCGGTCTACCGCTGCGAGCGATGTAAAAGGCCTCTTTTAAAATTCTAGGCAGCTCTTCGATCGTTTTTACCAGATAATTGTGCTTGACACAAGGGCGCGAAATCCCGATCGCATCGATCTCTTGAAAGGCGTCGGTGCCGATGAGCGAGGTCGCCACCTGCCCGCTAATAAGCACAATCGGGATGCTATCGCTATACGCCGTAGCAAGCCCCGTAAGCGCGTTGGTAAACCCGGGACCGCTTGTGACGAACGCCACGCCGACCTTGCCGCTAGCGCGCGCGTATCCGTCCGCAGCCATCGCTGCGGCTTGCTCGTGGCGCACCAAAATGTGTCTGAAGTATTTTTGTTTGTAAATTTCATCGTATATGTTAAGCGCCGCGCCGCCCGGGTAGCCGAAAACCACCTCGACCCCTTCCTGCCGCAACGCCTCCACGATCATCTGCGATCCGCTAATTTCTTTCATACGCCCATCCTGTTTCGTTGGAATAATTTTGTGATTATATTATTTTGTAAATTAAATTTCACGAATTTAAGGCGCTAAATCGGGTCGAATTTCAAATTTAATAGCAGCAAGACGGGGCAAAATTTCGGAATTTAGAAAGAGTGGAAAAGGCAAAATTAAAATTTTGCCATAAATTTAAAACGGACGGGATGTTCGGATTTAAAATTTTAAAGTGCAGATTTGTTTCGACCAAACGCGGCGCATAAGTTTTAACATAGAATTTTAGATTGAAATTTTGCCACGTAAGCTGCTGATTAAATTTATAAAATTTTTTGGAATTTTATCATAGCGCAGAGCGATGCCAGCGTAAATTTGAAATTCCATAGCTACGAAATTTCAAAATTTAGCCGTAAATTTAGGGCGGGCGGAATCTCGATTGTAAAATTCTAAAATTCCGCCTGCGTAAAATTAAATTTTAAAAACCTCTATCTACCTGCACGCCTACGCCCACGCTAGCGCAGTTACCGCTTTGCGGATCGCAGTCGCCGAAGCTTGTGACGCTACTGGATCTTTTCGAGCGGATCGTTCCCATATGCATAGGCACAGGCATGTTACGACGCGAACTTCCGCCAATCTCGCTATCACTCATACGGTTAGAACTTCTGTGGTGATAGTCACTTGATGGAGGCGGTGGCGGTGGCGGAGGAGGCGGTTTTATACCTCCGTGCGGAGGTGGTGGCATGCCGCCAGGAGGCGGGGGAGGAGGCGGCATCATGCCGCCGTGCCTACCATATCCTCGCGGAGGAGGTGGCGGTAAAGTGCCGGTCTCTGTGATCGTGATGCCGTTTCCGTAATTTTCAACGCGTTTGTAAGTAGAGCCTCCGTAAACCGTGCGGGTGCGGGTCTTTTCGACCACGACTATATCGCGCTCAGGCTGCACCGGCTGCTGCACGTTAGCTCTAGGCGATATTTCAAAGCTCTTCTGCAGTTTAGCAGTATCGTAACTTGTAAAGCCGTTGATACCCTTTAGCTCATCTGCACTTGAAATTTCGCGCTTTTGGCGGTATTGCATAAGCATATCCGCCCTACCCGCATCAAGCCCGCCGATCGTCATCAGCTCGTAGCGACTAGCTTCGTTTATATTGATTTTCGCCGCGGCGAGGCTCACTAAAAGAGCCAAAATCACTAAATTTTTCATGTGCGCTCCTTTGTTGGAAGTTACCAAATTTTAAACCCTCACGATAAATCTTTGATTAACACGCAAGCAAAATTTTGCTACAATTGCCTATCTTATTTCAAAGGATCAGCCGATGAACGGAATTTTGCTCCTATGCGACGAACCCGCCGCCTATCAATCCGAGCTAAAAAAACTAGATAAAATTTTATCCATGAGCTTTCACAACGTTTTGCAACTTTGCATCGCTGGCGACAATGCCCTTTTTAGCAGGAGCGAGCTTGAAAAAGCGCTCGCGGATGGGCAGGATGAGCGCGTCCGAAAGGCGGCGATAGAGCGCTTTGCACAGATTTTAGAGCAGTGTAATTTTGTGCTGGTTCACGGCGTAGCGGGAGCCGATCTACGCGAGCTAAATTTACAAATCGCAAAGGATTTAAATATCCCCATTTGCGGATTTTATCCTAACGAAATTGCCGCGCGCATCGGCACGCACTTGATCACCGCAGCAAAAGCGGTAAGCTTTGCCAGCATATATGAGGATAAAATTTCATTTTCTGCGCTAAGACCTGCACAAGATGGCGCAAATTCTAAAAAATCGGAGCTTTGCGGCAAAAATTTCGCCTGCGAAAGCGATGCAAAATTTCACGACGAAAATTCCGCTTGCCAAAGCGGCGCGATAGAGCTTGATAAAGTCATTGCCGACAAAAGCTACTTCACGGACGCCGCAAACTCCACGCGCTGTGAAATTCTAACCCCGTTGAAATTTGAAAGCAAGCTCTACGCCAAGGCTCGCGCGAACGTTAAAACCGTCGTGCTTCCAGAAAGCGACGATGAGAGAATTCTGCGCGCGGCTGCGATTATAAAACAAAGCGGCGCTGCAAATTTGATCCTTTTAGGGCGCGAGAACGAAGTGCAAAAAAGCGCAAGCAAGCTAGGTCTTGATCTAAGCGGAGTTAAAATTTTAGATCCGCAGACGGATGCAAATTTGGAAAAATTTGCGCGCGATCTACATGAACTTCGCAAGGCAAAGGGTATGAGCGAGGCTCAGGCGCGCGATTTAGTGCGCGATCGCACCTACTTCGGCACGATGCTCGTGTATGAAGGGCTAGCCGATGCGATGGTAAGCGGTGCCGGCACGACTACTGCGGAGACGATCCGCCCCGCGCTTCAGATCATCAAGACCAAGCCCTGCATCGCGACCGTTAGCGGCGCGTTTATAATGTGCCTGGATACGCAGGCTCTGCTTTTTGCCGACTGCGCCGTAGCGCCGAGCCCGAGCGCGGAGTATCTGGCAGGTATCGCGATCTCAAGCGCCGCGACCGCAAAGGCGTTCGGGCTTGAGCCGCGCGTGGCGATGCTAAGCTACTCCAGCGGCGACAGCGGCAGCGGTGAAAGCGTGGAATTCATAAAAACTGCAACGCAAAAAGCGCGCGAAAAGGCGCCGGGGCTCACAATCGACGGACCGCTGCAATTCGACGCCGCAGTCGATGCTGCAGTCGCTAAGAAAAAGATGCCCGGCTCCGCGGTCGCAGGGCGCGCGAACGTATTTATCTTCCCTGATCTTAACTGCGGAAATATCTGTTATAAGGCCGTTCAGCGCACCGCAGGCGCCGTGGCGATCGGACCGATTTTACAGGGCTTAAAAAAGCCGGTAAACGATCTAAGCCGCGGCTGCAAGGTCGCTGACATCGTAAATACGATACTTATCAGCGCCATTCAAGCAGGAGAGAATTAATGGATATCCTAGTCATAAATTCCGGCTCGAGCTCGGTTAAATTTAAATTCCACGATATGCTAAATCACGCCTGCATCGCAAGTGGGCTCATCGAGGAGATCGGCTCGACGCACGCAAGCGGAAGCATCAATTGCGCCAATGGACGAAGCATAAAGGTTGAAAACGAGCAAATTCCAAATCACGAAACCGCGATCGCGATCGCGATCGATCTTTTAAAACAAAGCGGAGTAATCAAAGATCTAACTCAAGTAGGCGGTATCGGACACCGCATCGTTCAGGGTGCGGATTATTTCGACGCTCCTGCGCTCATAGATGAGGACGTAATGGCTAAAATCGCCGAGCTTGCGCCGCTTGCGCCGCTTCACAATCCCGCAAATTTAGCAGGCATCAAATCCTGCCTAAAGATCGCTCCTAAAATTCCAAATGTCGCGGTTTTCGATACGATCTTTCATCAAAGCATCCCGTCGTATGCGTATATGTACGCGCTGCCGTATGAATTCTACGAAAAATATAAGGTTCGTCGCTACGGCGCGCACGGCACATCGCATTGGTTCGTCTCGACAATGGGGGCGAAATTTTTACGTAAAAAATACGAAAACTTCAATGCCATTACGCTACATCTTGGCAACGGCTCTAGCGTAAGCGCCATAGAAAACGGCAAGTGTATCGACACCTCGATGGGGCTAACGCCGCTTGAAGGCATCATCATGGGCACCAGATGCGGCTCGATCGATCCTGCGATCATCCCATACATCGAGCGCGTCGCGGGCTACAACGCGCAGGATATGGACGTCATAATGAACAAAAAAAGCGGACTTTTGGGCATCTGCGGCGCAAGCGATCTGCGAAAGGTATATGAAAAGATGGAAGGCGGCGAGCCGCGCGCGAAACTTGCGTTTGAGATGCTGGTGTACAGCGTCGTTAAGATGATCGGGGCGTATTATGCCGTGCTCGGGCGCGTGGACGCTTTGATCTTTACCGGCGGTATCGGCGAAAATGCACCGCATTTTAGACAAAATGTTTGCGAGAAGCTCGCTCATATCGGCATCGAAATCGATGCGACAAAAAACGCCAAAAATACCGGCTCGATTAGAAATTTAAGCGCGGCGGATAGTAAAATCAAAACGCTCGTAATCCCTACCAACGAGGAACTTGCGATCGCCGAAGCCACGGTCGATACGATCAACAAAAACTCCGCGCAGATCGACTATCAGAAATACTCGGAATTTTAAATTTGATCTAGCGGGATTCCGCGGTTATTTTGCGAGCAGTGACGGCAACTTGCCCTTTTCGTTAAGCAATTAAATTTTGGGTCTTGGCTGTGAGCTTGCGTGAAATGAAAGGGCTTTCTTTATTTTAGTGGCTTCCCGGCTAAGACGATACGCGAAATTGCCACGCTACGCGCTGGTTTAAATTTTATTTGTCGCTTCCGATAAAGCTTAAATTCTTTCTCGGAAGAGGCGGAGCGGAAGGGACTATACTTACGAAGCTCCCTTTTACTTTGCTTCGGCTAGAAACCGCAAGCAGGCCTACCGCCCAAACCCCGCTTAGATCACTGCGTATCAAAGGCGACGAGACTTTGTTTTTAAAAAAGCTTTGCTCGGTTAAATTTAATAAATTTGGTTTCAAATTTGACCGCGAAATTCCAAAGCAAGTCCTCGTCGTGAAATTTTACCGAACGATAAGGCATAAAATTTTAAAATTTAGCGCGAGCTGGATTTTAACGCGCAAATTTTATTAAAGGAGCGAACGATGAGCGATCTGCCGAATTCTCAAGGTGCGCAAGAGCAAGAGGCGCCGTATCCCGATACGAAATTCACTAAATTTTTCGGGCGACTTTACGCGGCGGTTTTCGCGCTGTTTGCGATCACGGCGCTTAGCGTATTCGTGCTGCCCGAAAATATTTTAGACGTAAGCACAGCGTTCGCGGACTTCGTTAAATTTATGAAGCGGTTTTTTCCAAACATCGCCGCAATCGGCAAAATAAGCCCGCACACGCAGCTTGCGGAATTTTACGTCGCAGCATTGTGGATGCCTATTTTAACGGCTTTCGCGCTAAGCTGTGTGTATTGTCCGATCGTCACATTCTTATACAAAAAAGAGCTTCCCGCCGTCAAGACGCAGCTATTTGTGATATTGCTCGCTATACCTTTTGCTTACTGGGCATTAAATAATTATTTCTACGCCGATTTTGCCGTAAACGGCATCCCGCGCAGAGTAGGCAGCGGACGGATATTTCCTACTTTTGCGAGCAGAGAGAGCCTATTTGGCTGGATATCGTTTTTTACAGCCACCTCGATGTTTATGAGCATGCTTGTCGTGATTTCGCTTAGCGATATAGTCCACTGGATATATCTATCGAGAAATAAAAGCTAAATTTTATAAAATCATGGACGAATAAAATTCCGCGCCCATAACTTTCAGGGTCATTTTACGAGCGCAAAGCGAGCGGGCGATAAAATTCCGCGCTCCGTTTTAGAACAAAAACAAGCGACGATTAAATTTAAACGCTATGGCAATTAGACCCTTTTTGCGCGGAATTTAAGCTACCAAACGACGATTAAATTTAAACCGCAAGCGGCCGCTTTTAAATTTTAAAATTTCACTAAATTTTACAATTTTATTCGCGCCATGTAAGGCGGAAGGTCGTTATCTCGCCCGGCACGCTGTCGTAGGAGATAGAAAAGGAGTATTTTTTGCAGACCTCGCTTACGATGCTAAGCCCGATTCCAAAGCCGCCCTCGCTTGAGTTAAAGCGCGCAAAACGCCTGAAAATTTCGTCGCCCCTTTTCCTGTCGATCCCCTCGCCGCTGTTTGAGATCGCTAGCTCGCCGCGCCTTAGCCGCACATCCACATAGCCGCCTGCATCGGCGTATTTTACGGCGTTGCTTAGCAGATTGTCGATCAGGCGCGAAATTTCATAGACGTTCGCGCTCATGCTCGCATCGGAAAGATCGGTTTTAAGGCTTAGTCTACGTTTTTGAATAAACGGCGCGAAATATTCGCAGCGCGAAGCGACGAGGCTTTTTAGATCGATCGAGCTAATCTCGCCCTCCTTATTCATACCGAAGGTCAAAAACACGAGATCCTCGTAGATGCGCGAAAGCGTCTTAGCGGCAAGATCAATATTAGCGACGCGCTTGGCGTTGTATTCTCCAAGATCTGCGTGCCGCATCGTCTCGACGCTCATAGAGATGATACTAAGCGGAGTATTTATCTCGTGGGTGCTATCTTTGATGAAGCGATTTAGCGTGTCGATCTTATCGTAGAGCGGCTTGGTGCCTAGCCGAACCAGATAAAACGCCACGGCTAATATCACGCCCAAAAGCGCTATCATCATCGCTGCGGTTTTGATACGAAGCGTTAAAATTTCGCCCTGCACGCTACTTCCAAGCAGAATGATTTTAGCCTTGGAAAAGGCGTTTCGCTCCTCCATATTTTGCAGATTCTCATAAATTCCTAGCCTTCCGCCACTTATAAATTCCGCCTTTAGCTTTGCTTTGTCAAGCGCTCCGAGCTCACCACTGCAGCCGTAGATTTCATCAGAGTTTGGCTTAAATATACACGCACTCACGCCCTTTTCGCGCTCAAAGTCCGCTAGCGATTCCAGCCCATCCATACTTGCTTTCATATAGATCATCATTTTGATCTCTTTTAGCTCTTTTATCCTGTGTGAAAGCAGCGCGGCTTCGTTCATCCTGTAATTTATCTTGAAAAAATATCCTAAAAATAACGCGCTTGAAATGAGATATAAAGATAGAATTTTAAGCGTTAAAGCGGTCTTTTCAGACATACAGATACCCTGCGTTGCGGCGATTTATGATGTGCTCTTCGCCTAGGACGCGGCGTAGATTTTTGATGTAAGTTCGCAGCGCCTCTTCGCTCGGAGTTTCGTCAAAAGCGTAGATCGCGGAGAAAATTTCATCCTTGCTCAAAAGCCTGTTTTTATTTTGTAAAAAAAGCGCCAGCAGCTCGCGCTCTTTGTTTGAAAGCGCGACGGGCACGCCCGATCTGCGTAGCTCTTTGCTTGCAAAATAAAATTTAAACTCATCGCTGACGGTTACGAAATCATCGAAATTGTGGCTGAAGCTTCGCTTTATGAGCGAATTAACGCGCAGCAGTAGCTCTTTTAGTTCATACGGTTTTTTGAGATAGTCGTCGCAGCCGCTTTTAAAACCGACCTCAAGATCATTAAGCGTATTTAGCGACGTGGCGAATATCGCAGGGGTGCGATCGCCGCTCTTGCGAAGCTCTTTTAAAAGTGAAAATCCGTCGCCTTTGGGGATTTTCACGTCAAAGATAAAAAGATCAAATTTTTGCTCATAAGCAAGATCCGCGGCGCTTTGAGCGTCGCTGCAAACGCACACGTCAAAGCCCGCGTCTTTTAGATATTCACCGATGAGATCGCAAAGCGTCTCATCGTCCTCTACGAGTAAAATTTTACTCACTACATCTCTTTTTTCATCTCTTTTTTCATTTCGCCTTTCATCTCATCCTTCATATGTTTGCCCTCTTTCATAGCATCCTTGTGCATATCCTTCATATCGCCTTTCATCTCTTTCGCACTATTATGCATTGATGTATTGGCGTCCTTCATCTCATCTTTCATGCCCATATCGGCAGCTACGGCAAAAGTGCCAGCAAATAGCGCACTAAGCGCAAACAAAGTAAGTTTTTTCATTACGTACTCCTTAAAAGAAATTAGCGGAATTATACTTCCGCAAAAGTGAAGTATGTGTGAAATTCCAAAAAAATTCAAATTTAAATTTAAACGCCTGTAATTTCAAACGCGACGCGGCTTAAATGCGCTCGGTCGGTCGCGATCTCTGAAATTTAAATCGCCTCGCTACGGCTAGTCAAATTCTAAACGCAAATCAAAGCTAACGAGGGCGCACGCCAACAGCGCATCACCGAGCTTGCTTTACCGCGGCGAGATAAAAATTTAAACCGCCGGCAAAACTAATTAAATTTGTAATGCCACGACGCGCACGTCAAATCAGAAACGCCGAGCCAGCCTTTGAGTTCGCGACCTCGCGCGAGCTTTTAAATTCGCTATGCCGCATAAGCCCTTAAATTTAGTGCGGCGCGTGAATTTTTAAATCCACTAACCACGGCGGTTAATAATTCTAAATCGCCCTTCGCCGCAGGCATTGCAGCCGATAAAATTTAAAGCACAAATTTTAAATTTTAAAGTTGCTACCACACCAAAGTGGAATTTCGCGCTTTGAAATTCCGCACACGACGAAGCAATTTAAAATTTCATGCTTCAACGCGCCGCGCAGAGATATAAAATTAAAATTTCACGCCTTAAAGCCTCACGCGATAGTAAAATTCCACGCCTTAAGACTGTACAGCGGTAAAATTATACGCTTTAAAGCCCCGCAAGACGGTAAAATTCTACGCGCCGAAGTACCGCACTCGCGCTAAATCAAAAGTAGATTTCGCGCTACACCTACGCCGAGTCAAAAAATAAATTTCGCGCCGCGCTTTGAAATTTGATGCTCGGAATTTACGCCTACGCGCATTCCTGCTTCACGCCGCAAATCAAAGCGCTTTGAAATTTTGCGCTTCGAACCTCCGCGCGTCGTCATTTTCCTTCAGCGCGAGCCCGAGGTAGCCTTTGAAATTTCACGCTTCGAATTTCTGCGCCGTAGATCCGCGCCCTAAATCCCGCGCTAAAATTTTACGCTCCGAAACGGCATGCCGCAGAATTGAGGTTAGATAGTCCGAGCCGCTGCGCACACAATCTTCTTCTAAACAGCATATCGCAGAATTTCAGATCTTAAAATTTCGCGCCTTAAAATTCTGAGCCTAAAAATTCCACGCCCCAAGATGCGGCGGCCGCGCCGGCGCCTTAGATAAAATTTCTCTCGCCGCTTCGCGCTATCCGCACTCCCGCCGTCGTCCGCACGGCAAAATTTAATGCGAACACGAGGGATTTTAACGCCCGCGCGCATCGCTCATGCTCTTCGGCGCTCTTATAAATTTAAATTTCAGATACCGCCCATATAAATTTTATCCGGCGCAAGCGCGCAAAAAAGTAAAATTTAACGGCTGCGAAAGGCGACCATACCGCGCCACTCGATGCAGCTGGCGCTAGAAAAGATCGAAAATTTCACGCCTACGAAAGAGCATAATCTTTGATCTCATCCTGCGATACGATCTCGTAGATTACGCCCGCATTTTTGATAAACTCCTCCACGCGCGCGACGTGTGCGGGCTCTACGTTGATTACGAGGCTTCCGACGACGTTTTTATCTAGGCGCTCGAGCTTGCCCCAAACGATGTTAAAATTTATCTCCAAAGCGCGCGCCATATGCGTGATCACGCTGTCAAACGCGACCGCGGGCGGGAAAAAGAGCCTGATATTCACGCCGCTTGCGGGCAGCACCTCCTCCTCGCCCAAAAACTCCTTCATATTCTCATCCGGGTGCAAAAACAGCGAGACGATATCGCCCGAGTTGCTCACGCGCCCGCCCTTAAGCAGGATTGCACGCTGCGCGATGCCCTTTACGACCTCCATCTCGTGCGTAACGAGCACGATCGTGATGCCTAGCTCGCGATTGATGCGGCGCAGAAGCGACAAAATTTGCGCGGTGGTATTGGGATCAAGCGCCGAAGTTGCCTCGTCGGAAAGCAAAATTTTAGGGCTTAATGCAAGCGCGCGCGCGATTGCCACGCGCTGCTTCTGTCCGCCGCTAAGCTCGCTAGGATAGGCGTTTGCTTTATCCGCAAGTCCCACGAGCTCCAAAAGCTCGGCGACGCGGCGCTTCGTGCGCTCCTCAGGATGGCCCCAAAACGCAAGCGGCGTGGCGACGTTTTGCGCGACGCTGCGGCGGCTCATAAGCGCAAAGTGCTGAAAAATCATACCGATATTTTTGCGCAGCTCGCGGATCTGCGCGGCGCTTAGCTCTCTTACTTCCCTGCCCTCTACCTTAAGGCTTCCTTCTTGATAGTCCTCAAGGCCGTTTATGCAGCGTAGCAGTGTGCTTTTGCCCGCGCCACTGCGGCCTACGATGGCAAAAATTTCGCCCTGTTTCACCTCCAGGCTCACATCGTCGATCACGCAGGTTTTGCCGTAAAATTTCTTTAAATTTTCTATCTTTATCACTCAAAATTCCTCGTTCATAATTCCGCCGAAACGCCCCCAGAAATTTATAAAATTTCGCGCCTTAGCTCATCTGCGCTTTTTGGCGAAAGAAGCGCCGGAGCGATGTCAAACACGCTAAATGCGCCGCTTTCGCCTCTTTGCGCTAGGCGATACACCGCGCGGGCGTAGGCAACGAGCACACTTGCGGTAAATTCGGGATTTGAGTCAAGCTTTAGCGAAAACTCGATCAGGTGTTTATTTTCTCCATGCTCGCCCGTTGCTCCGCTTCGCAGGACGAATCCTCCGTGAGGGATGCCGCCGTGCTCTTTTTTAAGCGTCGCAAGATCTATGAAATGCACGCTCGTGTCATAGTCGGCGAAGTAGTTTGGCATCGTTTTTATCTCTCGCTCGATGCGCGCTTTATCGGCACCCTCTTCGGCTACGACGTAGCACTCGCGCAGGTGCTTTTCGCGCGTGCTAAGTTTTGGATTTTCGCCCGCGCGGACTCGCCCCAAGGCGCTTTCTATCGGCACGGTGTATTGGCGCGCATCCACGACGCCCTCGATCCTGCGGATGGCGTCGGAGTGGCCTTGGCTCACGCCTTTACCCCAAAACGTATAACTGCTGCCGTTTTCCAGCACGCTCTCGCCCAGTAGGCGGCTTAGCGAAAACAGCCCCGGATCCCAGCCAACGGCAATGATGCCTACATTTCCGCCTTTTTTGGCTGCGGCATCCACGGCGGCGAAGTGCTCCGAGATTTTTGCATGCGTATCAAAGCTATCGACGACGTTGAAATTTCGCGCGAGCTCTGGCGTCTGCGTCGGCAGATCCGTCGCGCTACCGCCGCAAAGCACCAAAACGTCAAATTTGCCCTTGTGCGATAAAATTTCATCTGCGCTAAACACCGGCGCGCCGCATGTCTTTACTTCGCTTGGATTTCTGCGGCTAAAAACGGCCGAAAGCTCTAAATCCTTGCTATTTCGCGCGGCAAGTTCCACGCCGCGACCCAAATTTCCATATCCCAAAACCGCTATTTTTATTTTTTCGCTCATTTTTTATCCTTAAAATTTTAAAATTTAGCGCGTAAAACGGCGCGCCGCCGATGAAATTTTACCTCAGTAGGAAATAATAAATCACGTATAACCAACTTAAAAATCCGTGGATTATCGCCCACATTATGCTTTTATTGGCTCCCCACGATAGTGCGACGGCTATGACCGTGCCTAATGTAAATCCACCGATACTACCTTTTGACATATTTTTCTCCTTGATTTAAATTTGGACTCAAACGAGCGGACTACTCGCCAAACGCCTTTAGCTCGTCACATACCTTGGCGAATTTTTCCTGCGCGCTTTGCAACCCTTCGCGGTTCGCGGCGACGACGTCAGCGGGCGCGGAGGAGATAAATTTTTCATTGCCAAGCATTGCGGAGAGCTTTTCGATCTCTTTTTGCAACTTCGCTTTTTGCGCGTTAAGGCGCGAAATCACGCCACTAAGATCGACCCCCTCAAGCGGCACGAAAGTTTCTAGGCTCTCGCTTACGTCGCGGGCGGAATTTGCAATATTTTGCTGCGTAAATTCCACTTCATCTACCTTGGCAAGCGTTTTGATGTAGTCTGCGGCGGCGCTTAGATCGACTGCGGATTTGACGTAGGCTTTGGCTACGCGCGCATTGCCGAGCTCGATCGTCGCCTTTGCGCGGCGAATGCTAACGATCGCTTCGATGAGAAGCGAAAATAGCTCCTCGATCCGCTCGTCGCGCTCGCCAGGCTGCGGGTATCGCATCACCATGATGGAGCGTGCGTCTTGCAGCTTCGTGCCGCTTAGCTCCTGATACAGATACTCGCTTAGAAACGGCATAAACGGGCTTAGTAGCTTCATCGCTTCTTTAAAAATCATCCCTAGCTCGCCGATCGCGGCCTTGTCCGCCTTGCTAAGCTCGATGCCCCAGTCGCAAAACTCGTCCCAAAAAAATTTATAAAGCTCAGTCGCAGCGTCGTTGAAGCGGTATTCGTCTAAATTTTCCCGCACCGCGCTCACACAGCAGTTAAAGCGCGAAAGCATATATTTGCCGAGGCTCGTTTTGATCTGCGCCGCGTCTAAATCGTCAAATTTAGAAGCGTTTAAAAGCAAAAATTTGCTCGCGTTATAAAGCTTATTCGTAAAATTTCGATATATCAAAAGCTTATCGTCGCTAAGGCGCAGATCGCGCCCCTGCACGCACAAAATCGTAAGCGTAAAGCGCAAAATATCGGCGCTAAATTCGTCTATCTTTAGCAGCGGATCGACTACGTTTTTGCTTGATTTGCTCATTTTTTTGCCGTCTTTGTCCTTAACTAGGGCATGCAGGTAGATGTCGCGAAACGGCAGCTCGCCCATGGCGTTTTGGCACTGAAACATCATGCGCGCGACCCAGAAAAACAAAATGTCAAAGCCGGTAATTAGCATGGTGTTTGGATAAAATTCGCTCAAATCCTCCTCAAACCACTTCTCGTTTTTCAGCGCCTCGCCGTTGCCCCAACCAAGCGTGCTGATCGGCCAAAGACCGCTTGAAAACCATGTATCGAGTACGTCGGGATCTTGGATAAAATTTTTACCGCCGCATTTTGGGCAGGCATCGGGAGCTTCTCGCTCATCCGCCCACTGATGGCCGCAGTCGCAGTAAAATACGGGAATTCTATGCCCCCACCACAGCTGACGGCTGATACACCAGTCCTTCAGCTCGCGCATCCAGGCGTTGAAGCTATTGATCCAGTGCTTCGGGAAAAATTCCGCCTCGCCGGAATTTACCTTAGAGATCGCCTCTTTTGCGATATCTGCGCGCACGAACCACTGCTGCGAGATGTACGGCTCGACGACGTTTTTGCAACGGTAGCAATAGCCGACTTGATTTTCGTAGTCCTCGATTTTTTCGATAAAGCCCAGCCGCTCAAGCTCCGCTACGATCTGATCGCGCGCAGCAAGTCGCTCTAAACCATTAAATTTACCGCACTGCTCGTTTAAAATTCCTTTTTCGTCAAATACCGTGATAAACTCCAGCTCGTGGCGCTTGCCAACCTCGTAGTCGTTGGTATCGTGCGCGGGCGTGACCTTCACGGCGCCCGTTCCGAAGCTCATATCGACGTATTCGTCGGTGATGATCTCTATCTCGCGGCCGATTAGCGGCAGCACGACTTTTTTGCCGATCAAATTTTTATAGCGCTCGTCCGCAGGATTTACCATTACGGCGGTGTCGCCGAAGTAGGTCTCGGGTCGCGTAGTAGCCACTACGATAAATTTATCTTGCTCGTCCGCAAAGTAGTAACGCAGATGATAAAGTTTTCCTTTGTTTTCCTTGTGCTCGACCTCTACGTCGCTTAGTGCGCCATCGTGCGTGCACCAGTTCACCATATAGTTTCCGCGCACGATGAGCCCTGCGTCGTATAAATTTACGAAGGCTTTGCGCACGGCGTTTTTAAGCCCCTCATCCATAGTAAAGCGCTGTCTGCTCCACGCAGGCGTGACGCCAAGGCGCTTCATCTGCTTTACGATCTGCCCGCCGCTTTGCTCCTTCCAGTGCCAAACGTGCTTTAAAAACTCCTCGCGCCCTATCTCTTCTTTTTTGATCCCTTGCGCCAAAAGCTCGCGCTCAACGACGTTTTGCGTCGCAATGCCTGCGTGATCTAACCCCGGCTGCCACAGCGTTTTGTAACCGTCCATTCGCTTGTATCGCGTCATTATATCTTGCAACGTAAAAGTGAGCGAGTGCCCGATATGAAGCACTCCGGTAACGTTGGGAGGGGGCATCATAATGCAAAAGTTTTTGCCTTTTTGCTGGATATCTTTATTGCCGTCGATCTCGAAATAACCGCGCTGCTCCCAAATTTTATAAAAGCTCTCCTCTACGGCTTTCGCGTCGTAAAAATCTGCCATTCTCAGCCCTTTTTTAAAATTTTAAATTTTGCGATTTTAGCGGAATTTATGTAAAGCGCTCATTAAAGCGTGCCAATTCTGCATTATACAATAAAATGTAGTATTTAAATATATATAAAAATATCGAATTTTAGAATATTTTAGATAAAATTTTAAAAAATCATATAAAAATACTTGACATTAAAAATTCTACCTGCTATAATACCGCGAAATTTTAACCAAAAGGATTAAATATGAAGAAATTTCTTCTCGCTTCGCTTCTTAGCGCCAGCGTCGTCAGCTTCGCTCTTGCCGAAAAAATCGTAGTCGCTGCTACTCCGATACCGCATGCCGAAATTTTAGAGCAGATCAAACCCGATCTAAAAGCCCAAGGCTACGATCTTGAGGTCAAGGTTTTCAACGACTACGTAACCCCAAACCTCGCTACCGATAGCGGCGACGTGGATGCGGGATTTTTCCAACATGTGCCGTATATGGAGGAATTTAACGCTAACAAAGGCACGAAGTTAAAAGCGACCGTGGGCGTGCATTTAGAGCCGATGGGCATCTACAGCCATAAGATTAAAAATTTAAAAGATCTTAAAAACGGCGCCAAGGTTGCCGTACCGAACGATCCGACCAACGAAAGCCGCGCACTTGATCTGCTCGTAGCCGCGGGGCTCATCGAAGTTGATCAAAACGCCAAGCTACGCACGCCGTTAGATGTCACGAAAAACCCTAAAAATTTAGAAATTTTAGAGCTTGAAGGCGCTGCGCTTCCACGCACCCTGGGCGATGTCGATATTGCAGTCATCAACTCAAATTTTGCTTTTAATGCAAATTTAAACCCAATCAAGGATTCGCTATTTTTAGAAAAGGCTGAGGGCAACCCTTACACAAATGTCATCAGTGTTAAAGAAGGCAACGAAAACAGCCCTAAAATCAAGGCGCTAGATAAAGCGATCCAAAGTGAGAAAGTGAAAAAGTTTATCGAGACGCAATATAAAGGCGCAATCATCCCGTCGTTTTAACTCCTATCTTTTAAAAATTCGGCGCAGGATTCGCGCCGAATTTGCTAGTATTCGCTATTTTATTTACTATCTTTTTTTATAATTGCGCGAAATTTACCAAATAAAGGAAAAATAATGAAAAGAATTTTATCTTTCAGCTTTGTTGCCGCTATGGCTATATCTTCGCTTAATGCAGGCGTTTTGGCTACTGCAAAAGACGCGAATATCACTATTACGGATGAGGATGTTGCACCGTTTTTGGCTCAAGGTATGCAGCACGGCGGACAGGAACCGACCGCCGATGAGAAGAAGAAACTAATCGATGATCTAATCAAATACAAACTCCTAATCGCAGAGGCGAAAAAATCAGGCATTGAAAACAGCGACGAATATAAGCATCAGCTAGAGCTTGCTAAAGATGGCATCGCATTTAATCTATGGCAACGCGAACAGGCTAAAGACGTAAGCATCAGCGACGAGGAAGCTAAAAAAATTTATGATGAAAATAAACAGAATTTCATGCAACCAGATTCCGTTACCGCAAGTCATATCTTAGTAGCAGACGAAAAGGCTGCTAAAAACGCGATTGCGAAGCTATCAAAAGTCAAAAAAGAGAATTTAAAAGAGGAATTTAATAAGCTAGCCAAAGAAATTTCAATTGATCCAAGTGCTAAAGAAAACGGTGGCGATTTGGGCTCTTTCGGCAAAGGTATGATGGTGCCGGAGTTTGAAAAAGCAGCGTTTGCGCTAAAAGATGGTGAGATGAGCAAAACGCCGGTAAAGACACAATTCGGATATCATGTAATCTACAAAGAAAGTAGCAAAAAGGCTGAGACTATGCCGTTTGAAAAGGTAAAAGATCTCATCAAAAACCAGTTACTTCCAAGCAAAGTAAACAAAAAAATCGATGACAAGGCTAATGAGCTATTCGGCAAACTAAACATCGAATACGCAAAATAGTTTTAATTTTAAGGCGCGAGGCTATTAAATTTATATGCAAGTTCGCTGCGGCGGCAACTTGCAGGGATAAATTTTAGCCCGCGCCTTTGTTTTATATGCGCTAAATTTCGCGAAATTTTAAGTCACTCTTGTATCGCCGGATTGTTAAATTCTAAACTTATTCGCTTTGCTGATGCTAAATTTCGCGAAATTTTAAGCTCAGCTGGTTTTTACATATTAAATCAAGGAATTCAAATGCTTTCTAATATCGTAAATTTTATCGTAGAATTTGTCGCAGGCTGGGGATACCTTGGCATTTTTGTGATGATGTTTTTAGAAAGCAGCTTCTTTCCCTTCCCAAGTGAAGTCGTGATGATCCCTGCGGGCTATCTGGCCTCAAAATCACAGATGAGCTTTGTTATAGCATTTATTTGTGGGCTTGGCGGCAGCATCACCGGCGCGCTGTTTAATTACTATCTATGCTACTTTTTTGGACGTAAGATTATCGCTAAATACGGCAAATACGTAGGCATTACCGAGGAGAAATTTGAAAAATTCGAGGCTTTTTTTAACCGCCATGGCGAAATTTCAACGTTTAACTGCCGCTTGATCCCGGGCATTCGTCAATACATCAGCCTTCCTGCGGGGCTTGCAAAGATGAATATCGCGCGCTTCGTGCTATTTACTGGGCTTGGAGCTGCGATTTGGACATTAATACTGATGAGCTTAGGATATTTCATCGGCGAAAACGAGGAGCTAATCAAGCAAGATCTGCATCTAATTACGATCGCTCTGTTCGCTGTCGTAATTATAATCTCGCTCCTATATGTTTATTTTATAAAACGCAAAAAATAGCTCCGCGCTAGTAAATACAAATACAATAAAAAATTCCATTTTATCGCCTTTAAGTTCAAATTTTTCAAATTATAATTTAAGCTAAACAAGAATTTTTATAATTTCACTTTCATAATTTGCGAGTGATACGATATTTTTATTAAAGTGTAATTATACCTTAGTAGCGAATTCCAAAATATTTTTTAAGTAAAATTCTATTTAAAGCCTTAAACAATCATACTAATTTCTAAATTTTAATTTTTCGTTACGTTTTAAGCTGCTTTTAATACTAAAAGCTTTAAAATTCCATTAACAATTTCAACGAAAGGACTTATTATGGCAAAGACCAGAAAAGAACACGATTTCATCGGTGAATTAGAAATTTCCGACGATTTTTACTACGGTGTGCAGACATTTAGGGCACTAGAGAACTTCCATCTAAGCGGACGAGCGCTCAAAGACTATCCGTTTTTTATCAAGGCATTTGCACAAATCAAAAAAGCAGCTGCGCTAGCCAATAAAGAGGTCGGCGTCCTAGATGCTCAAAAAGCCGATGCGATTGCAAAAGCTTGCGACAGACTTATCGCAGGAGAATTTAGAGATCAATTCGTAGTCGATATGATCCAAGGCGGCGCCGGAACTTCGACGAATATGAATACCAACGAAGTCATTACCAATATAGCTTTGGAGAGCATGGGACATAAAAAGGGTGAATACCAATACCTCCATCCAAACGACCACACAAATTTGGGTCAAAGCACCAACGATACCTATCCTAGCTCGATCAAAGTAGCTGCCTACGCCAAGCTAACCGATCTACTAAAAGCTATGGAAAATTTGAAAAAAGAGCTTGAAGTTAAAGCCAAAGAATACAAAGACGTTATCAAAATGGGAAGGACAGAGCTTGAGGACGCCGTCCCTACTACTCTTGGAAACACTTTCAACGCTTTTGCTACCTACATCAAAACCGATATCGCGCTTATCAAAGCCGCTAGAGAGTCAATGACTTACCTAAATATGGGCGCTACGGCGATTGGTACGGGCATCAACTGCCATCCTGATTACAAAAACGTAGTCGAGAAAAAGCTAGGCGAGATCACCGGCGTTAAATTTAAAGCTGCAGAGGACTTCATTGCCGCCACACAAGACACTGCGGACTTCGTCCACGTTAGCGGCGCGTTAAAAACAGCAGCCGTCCGCCTAAGTAAAATCGCAAACGACCTACGTCTTATGAACTCCGGTCCTAGATGCGGTCTAGGCGAAATCGAGCTTCCTAAGATGCAACCGGGCAGCTCCATCATGCCGGGCAAAGTAAACCCAGTCATCGCCGAGGTCGTAGGCGAGGCTTGCTACGAGGTAATCGGCAACGACGTGACTATTATGCTTTGCTCCGAACGCGGAGAATTCGAGCTTAATGCGTTTGAGCCTGGCATCGCATATGCGCTATTTAACTCGATTGTGCTTTTGGAAAATGCTATGAATACACTAGCTGAAAAAGCTATCAAACATCTAAAAGCAAACCCTGAAGCTTGCCTAAAATCGGTGCTAAATTCCGTCGGTATCGTTACGGCGTTTAATCCTTACATCGGTTACGAGAAATCCGCAAGCATCGCTAAAGAGGCGTTGCAAACAGGAAAATCCGTCGGTGAAATCTGCCTAGAGCGCGGATATTTGAAAAAAGAGGAGATCGATAAGATCCTAGAGCCTAAATCTATGCTCAACCCACATATGAGCAAAAAATAGTTCCAAACTAGGTGCGGCGCGGAATTTTGTCGGTTAATTTAATAGGCGAAATTCCGCAAAGTAGAATTCTAAATAGATAAGATTGATCGTGCAGAATTCCGTAGATGCAGAATTTCATCAAGTTAGATTTAGCTTCCGTGGAGTAAAATTCCACTTGCGAAATTTTAGGATAAAATTCCGCATAGAATTCCGACCACTGAATTATAAAGATAATTCGGATTTTACCTGCTGAAATCTTTAGAATTCTGCGCGCCGTTAAAAAATTACTTTATAAGGAGTTTTGCAATGGACTTTATGGTGATATTGCAATTTATCGTGTTGCTCGGCGGCATCTACCTAGGCGTTAAGCTAGGCGGAATGGGCGTCGGTTATGCAGGCGGTTTGGGCGTTGTCGTCCTAGCCATTTTGGGCATGAAGGTCGATATGAAGGATATCCCGATTGACGTTATCCTAATTATCGCATCGGTAATCTCCGCGATTACGGCGCTGCAAGTCGCAGGCGGACTTGATTATTTGGTGCAGGTAGCATCTAAAATTTTAAGGAAAAATCCTAAGCAGATCAACTTCCTAGCGCCTATCGTTACCTATCTACTTACGATACTTGCGGGCACCGGACATACTGCGTTTTCTATGATCCCGGTTATCGTCGAGGTCGCAAAGACGCAGAACATCAAGCCTTCCGCTCCTCTTGCGCTTTCAGTCGTTTCATCTCAGGTAGCGATCACTGCGAGCCCTATTTCAGCGGCGTTCGTCGCCATGAGCGGCTTGTGCGAGAAGCTAGGCGTTAGCTATCCTAAACTTTTGTTTATCTGCATCTCTACTACCTTCGTAGCTATGTTGATTACGGCTTTTATCGTAAATAAATTTTACGATCTCGATCTTTCAAAAGACCCTGTTTACAAAGAGAGACTTTCAAAAGGTCTTGTAGCTGAGATCAAAGCCGAGGAGTATAAAGAACCAAAGCCTTATGCGAAAAGATCGGTTGCGATATTCGCTATCGGCGTTTTGATCGTCGTTTGCTATGCGCTTGCGATTTCAAAGAGCGTCGGCTTGGTAGAAAAACCAATCCTTTCAAGAGATAGCGCGATCATCAGCTTTATGCTAACTATCGGCTTTCTTATTGCCGTTTTGTGCAAGATCGATACGGGCAAACTGCTCTCTACCAGCACTTTCCAAAGCGGTATGAATGCGTGCATCTGCGTCATCGGTATCGCATGGCTCGGTACTACTTTCGTAAACGGTCACATCGATAGTATCAAAGAGGTAGCTAAAAACGTCGTTACGCAGTATCCTTTCGTACTAGCCGTCGCGCTATACTTCTTAAGCTGCTTGCTATACTCGCAGGCTGCGACCACAAAGGTTATGATGCCTGCCGTTGCCGCCGCGCTTGGAATGACTAGCCCTGAAAATTCTGGTCAAATTTGGATCTTAGTCGCATCGTTCGCAGCCGTTTCAGGCTTGTTCGTGCTCCCTACTTATCCTACGACGCTCGGCGCGATCGCTATGGACGATACCGGAACGACTAGAGTTGGTAAATTTGTATTTAACCACTCGTTCTTCCTTCCGGGAACCATTATGGTTGCGATTTCGGTTGCTCTAGGATTTTTAGTAGCTCCTGCGCTAATCTAAGATTAGTATTCCTTTCATTTGCGCCGAATTTTTTCGGCGCATTTTTCATACCATTTAAAATTTTTAATACAATTTAATAGATAAAATTCTATCGATTTTAAGGCCTGCCGTATTTGCTTATAAATTTAACTTCTAATCACATGCAAAAACTACAAGCCTGCCAGTAGTATTTGAGTGGAAGTAAAATTTCATTTGAAATTTCATATCCATATTATGCTAGATGATAAATCAAAATTTCAGCCAAAAAACATATAATGTAAGAAATTCAAAACAAGGATAAAATATGAAAAATCTCATCATCATCGCTCATCCCGATATGGCAAGCTCGCACGCAAACAAGGCGTGGCGCGAGGTAGCCAAAAAGCAAACGGATAAATTTGATATTCACGAAATTTACGCCGCTTATCCGAACGGCAAAATCGATGTTGCGCGCGAGCAGGAGTTGCTTTTAAGCCACGATAAAATTATCATTCAGTTTCCACTTTATTGGTACAGCTATCCGCCGCTTTTAAAGCAATGGTTCGACGATGTATTCGCCTACGGCTGGGCTTACGGCAGCACCGGCGACAAGCTGAAAGGTAAAGAATTCGCCCTAGCGATCACTATAGGCGACGAGCAAAACAACTATAAAAAAGACGGCACGATCGGATTTGGCATAGAGGAAGTTATCACACCTTTTAAATGCGCGATGAATTTTACAGGCGCCAAACTGCTGCCGTGCCACTTTGGCTATGGATTTTCATTTCATCCAGATAGCGAATATATCGCAAAAAGTGCAGAAAAATACGAAGAATTTTTACTAAAATTTTAAAATTTACAAAGGCACAATCGCCTTTTTAGTCGCAAAATTTTATTTTAAAAAGTGACGGATGAAGATCGTCTCTTTTCATCCGCACTGCTTGGCACGCTTCCTGCATCGCTATTTTTGCGTTGCACACGCAACCTGCTGACATAATCCCACGCCCTTTTGATCGTAAAATTTTGCTCCCCCTTCCTAAGAGGGCAAAATTTACGTTAAAATTTATACGAAATTGCCGTATGAAGTATGCTTTAGTGCAGCCATATAAAAATCAGTGAGCATAAAATTTTACCTAAAAATTTGCACCAGCTCGCAATAATACTCGTCTTAAATTTCCACAAAGCGCTAAAAAACTATGCATGCCCGCCGTAGCACTACTTCAAACTCTCTGCTAAATTCATAAAACGCTGCGAACTACGCGCTTACCGCTACTGAGCTTGTATATGCTGTCTATGCGCCCGCCAAGCTCATCCTCATTAATGTCAAAACAACAATCACTCATCTTGCTAGAAAACGTGTCAGCTGGCAGGTATCAAAGAGAACTACTGCGAAAGCGGTGCAAAATACGATACCTCCACGCCTAGCTGCTTAGTGCTTGCTTGCTCTGCGAGTGCAAACCCAAGATCCAAAAAGAGATTTAAAGCAAAGTAGCGCCTGCCACCCTGCGCACGTGTAAATAGCTCAAAGCTGCCAAAAAGTTTGCGCTCACTTCGCCACTGAGCGCAATTTGCCTATTGCACAGCTATTAATGCTTTCAGATTTCAACCTGTTCGCTTTTACTTTCCGTCTTTAAATGCCTGCATGCAGCTAGTTGCAAAGACGTATTCGCTGGATATGCCTTGTGGCTCGCCCTCATGCCCTCGATAAAAATCCGCCGTAATTTATGTAGATATTTGACAGCAGGATCCGTTTGGATGAAATCTTTCATACGAAGCCTAAAAAGCGCTACGCCGATACAGATGCTCGCGCCATTTTTTCACTCTGCGCGCGCTGCCTGCGTCGCTGCGGTCACAATTTTCTGATACGACACTTAAAGACAACCTATCGCCAAAACTACCGAAAAGCTTTTAGCCTTGTTTTTTCTACTTTAGGATTTAGTCCCAATAAGTTCTTTGCTAAACCGGCAGGGCTTCCATATGTTTGGCATATCAGCTCATCCACGTGGAATTTAGCTAAATTTTTATTTGGATTCTTAAAAACGTGCCAAATTTTCTATCGCGTTCTTATTTCGGATAGCAGTAAAATTCTACCACTACACTGTAAAGAGTTAAATTCTATCAGGCAGATTTATTAAAAATTTTAAGAGCAGTAGAAGTAGTAATAGATGATTAATGCTTTTCTATATAGATACCGCCGCCAAATTTTAATCAAAATACGCTCTTTAAATTAGGCAGCAAAAGCTTAAATTTCAAGGTTTCTTGCGAAAGTAAAGCCCACAATGCTTCATCAAGCGGCGCAAAAGCCGCTTTAAATTTTATCCTGCGACGCGATTTACCCAGATCAAAAACTCGTCGCTCGGATTCTCGTCGTCTAGATGCGCGGGCATGACGAGCTCAAGCGCGGTTTGCGGGATCGTCGTTTTAAACGTCTCCTTAAGCCACTGCTGAAATTTTACGTTTGGATGCACAATAAAATCTTCCTCCTCGCTGTTTGGCGGCGCGCTAAAATCCTCATCCCAGCAGATTTCATCATAACCGATCGCGAGCAGTCGCAAAAAATCAAGCCCGCTATGAGCCAAAACGCAGGTCATGGTCGAACCCGAGCCGGAGCCCATATGCACGATCTTCGTCTCGCCCGCATCGTCCAGCCACAGCGCGCACATCGAGCCCTCCGAGCCGCTGCCTGCGAATACGCAAAGCCGCCGCTTGATCTCCGCGGCAAGCTCGCGATCCTCGCCGTAAAACCAATACCTTAGCTCCTCATCGCGATTTTTCGGCTCATCCGTGAAAAAGACGATGTCAGTGCCGCCCTCGCGCTCATCGTCGCTCCAGCTCTGCTGCAGCCGATCCTGCGGGTAGAGATAGCCGCGTCTGCGTCCGCTTGCGTCGTCATAAAAGCCGCTTGCTTCGATCCACGCATAAAGCGCCTCAAGCTCGCTCGGCACGCGCATGCCCTGCGGTAATGCCTCGCGCAGCTGCGCTAGTAATAAATTTTCCACGATCGCTGCTTTTGCTAAATTTTCCGCTCGAATTTTACTCCGTTTTGGCTAAATTTACGGATATTTTTCTAATATTTGCGGCGTTTTACGCACTCCGTCGCTGCAAGCGCAAATCGGGCTTTTAAAATTTAGCCGATTTTGGTTGCGATACGTACGCGGTAGTGCGAGCGCATATTTGAAAAAGTATGATAATTTTCAGTAGAAAAATGCGTAAAATTTTACGACTAAAATTTTACTATTTTAAAGCCTTTTTACTTTTTTGCAGAAATTTATGGTTTTAAATTTAGCTCGCCGTAAAGAGTAAAATTTTAGCGATATCTATAAATTTAAAATTTCCCGCGCCTTTTGTTTGCACGCCTTAACTTTTTGTTCAAACTCCGCGCGTCTTTGCAGCTCGTTTTTCGCCCCTATTTTGGTGTATCCCGAGCCTCGCCCTAGAAAATATACATAGCTCGTATTCTAAAATTTCGTTATAAACGGCATTTTGTCATTATTAAATTTACAAATTTTGCCGCCGTCTGATAGGACGGGCAAATTTCGTCTAAATTCCAAGCTCGGCTCTTACGAGCGCTTCGTTTTGCGGCGTCAAAAAGCCCGCGATATCCTGCCACATGGAGTGAAAGCCGTATCCGCCGTCTATCATCTCGCTGCGCGCGGCGTCCAGGCTCCATCCCGGATAGATCACGCGGTACATCGCCACCACAAGCCCCGTGCGATCGGCTCCGTGATAGCAGTGCACGAGCACGGCGCCCTCCTTTTGGCGTTCGCGAATGGTGCGCAAGACGTCCGCAATCTGCGCGGGCTTTATCTCCCAGCTTTGAAGCGGCTTGTTCGAGAGCCAAAATTGATCCCCAAACGCCCTTTTGTCGCCGCCTCTGCTAAAATGACGCAGATTTACGATGCTTTTGATGCCAAGCTCGTGCAGCTTTGCGGCGTAGCTTCCATCAAGCTGTGCGCTGCGAAACAGCAGCTCGTCCACGCGGTAGAAATTTTTAGCTTCGTCGATGAGGGTTGCTTTTTGCGATGAGTTCGAGTTTGTGCCGCGCACTGCGGTATCTGCGCTTTTAAAATGCGCGTTTTGAAATTTAGCGCCTTTTGCGTCCGCGAGATTTTGCTCCACGCCGCTCGTTTTTCTAAAATTTATGGAATTCGCTTCTATCGCAAGCTCTGCATTTATGCCGGTTGCAAAGAAAAGCGCGGCTGCTAGCGCAAGGGTTTTAAATTTCAAATTTCATCCTTTAAATTTGGCTAAATTTTATGATTTTTGTAAAAATTTGACGCCAGACGGGTCAAAATGCAAAATAGCAGGCGCGTCTAAATTTAACGTAAAATTTGAGCGTCAAATCCGCCCAGATCGCCGCTAAATTTCGCCGCGAGCCCGCAAACCGCGCCGTTAAAATCAAAATTTCGTTTTAAATTTCCCCGTTCCCGCCCTCGGTATCGCTAGATCAGTACGCGGTAGTTACATTGCGTAGTTACATTGCCCTTGTAAATTTACTGAAAATAAATCGTAAAAGGGGTGCGCCGTTTCCGCGAGCGCTGCCATAAACCTGCTTCGCAGGTGAGTTTCGTACTCGCCTCTTGCGATACTTACCCGAAATTTTATTTTTCGCGAAATCCTTTCAAATTTCGCCGCTAAATTTGACGCTTTAGTCGATCAGATCGGTCTGCCAGTTCGCGCCTTGCAGCGTCGTATCAAGCTGTCTGATCTGCCTAGCTAGCTCGTCCACCTGCTTTTGCAGCGCCGCAACGTCGACCGTGCTTAAAATTTTAATCTCGCTGCGCGAATAAACATCCACCTTTTGCGCGGAAGCTTGCGCGAAAGCCCGCAATACGCCCGCTTTTAGCGTGAGTACGTCGCGCTTGGCGATTAGCTCGGTTAAGCTCTTGTCGTCCGCTTTTGCGGTGCAGTTGGTTAAATTTATCCGAACGATTAATCGCTCAAGCTCGCTTGTGAGCGCGTCTAGCTCGGCTAGCAGCGCCTTTGGCTCTTCGCTAGGATTCTCGCCCTCCTGCACTTTTGCGTTATCCGCGAGCCTTGATTTTAGCTGCTCGATGCGTTTTTGTATGTCGGCGCGCAGTATCAGTGCCTCGGCTAGTTTCATTTTCGTCCTTTTTAAAATTTATCTGCCGCCGCCAAGCTGTCGATCTTGTCCGTAGTGCGGCGAATACGGACCGTAGAGCAAGCATTTGTTGCAGTTTTGGCCCAGCAGTATCGCATCTGCGCTCGCAGAGAGCTTGTATCCCGCGTCAGAGACGGTATCGCCGATCTGTTTGATGACCGCGGAGATCAGCATGCCTACAAGATCGCTACTACCTCTGCTTGAGTCGTCGCTTACCTGCGCCGAGCCCTCCCAGAGCGTCGCGCCGCTTCGCAGATCCACGAGCTTGGCATTGACCGCCACGACGCTTACGCTATTTAGCAGCATATACGAAGTGCCGTATTTGACGACGTCCAGATACAGCACGGCGTCTGCGCCGAAAATCTGTCTTAGCTTGTGCGCGGAGATGTTTTGAATCTCGCTCGCCTCGTAAATTCCGTTATTTTTGAAGGTCTCATGCACGAGCGCAGGCGAAAATACATAATACCCCGCTTCGCTTAGCGGATAGATCGCGTTGGCAAGCACGGCAGCACCTGCATCCACTTCGGTAGTTTCGTTTGTCGGCATCAGCACCAAAATCGATCGCGGCTTAGCCTGCTGAAGCGCCGAGTAGTCGTAAATTTCAGGCTCGCTTAGAGCGCACGCATTAAAAAACAGCGCCACGAATACGCTAAAAATCGCTATTTGAGCTTTATTTTTCATTTTTTAGCCTTTTTATTCGTTTTGCCGCCCTGCTTCGAGGCAGCTTTGCCTTGCTTTTCAGAGGCTTTTTTGGCGGCTTCGCGTCCGCTTGATCCTTGGACTTTATCAGCGCCCAGCTTGGTCGCAGCCTCAGCTTTTTTAAGTGCGGCCGGGTTTGTAACGAAGGTTAAAAACGGCTTTGATTCAGGAAAAGTCTGAGCTTCTTTTTCAAAGCTCTCCCTCGCCTTCGCGCCGTTGCCCGCGCTTAGATATAAAAGTCCCAGATGCGAATAAAGCCCAGGCGGGACTTTGAGCCCCTTTTCATATGCTTTTTGAATAGATTTTTCAAGCGCTTCGATCTGTTCGCCTACGTCGCCTTCCTGTTTTAGATACTGATAGGTCGAGTCCGTGTAGCTGCCGTCCCAGTAATAAATTTGATTCCGCGTCCCGCCGCCGCAGCCGCAAAAGATCACGGCAGCAGCGGCAAGCGCAAAAACGCTACCTGCTTTCAAATTTTATCCTTATCTCACTTTAAACGCGCCGTTTTCAAGGCCGTTTACGAGATTATTGACCGCTTCGATGATCGCTAGGCTTAGCACCTTGCCGTTTAGCGTCGAATCATAGCCCGCAGTGCCGCCGAAACCTAGCACTTCGCGGTTTGATAGCTCGTATTCGCCCGCGCCCTGGGTCGAAAAGACCACCTCGGACGTTCTAACGTCAACGATGTTTAAATTTACTTTAGAATACGCCGTTTGGGTCTTTCCTTTGCCCAAAATTCCAAACAACTGATGATCTCCGGTCGTCTTGCGGCCAAACTCAGTCACATCGCCGGTGATAACGTATCTGGCGCCTTTTAAGTTTTGTGCGCTTTTGGAGATTGCGCTTTCCTCTTTGATGGCGCGCATATTCGTGCGATCAAGCACCGAGAAACGTCCTGTTTGCTGCAAGCTTGAGATCAAAATCGTCTGCGCTTGGTTGCCCAATCTGTCCTCTCCGTCGGAGAACACGCCGTTGTTGTAAGAGGACTGGTTGTTAAAGCGTCCTACCGACACAGCGATCCGCTCACCCGAGTAGTTGGTGTTTAAGCTCGCTACCGTAGGGGTTTGTACTACGCGAGAGCTTTCTTTCGCGCATCCGCTAAATAACGCCAGCACCGAAGCCGCAATAACGGTAGCCGATATGGTTTTTTTGAAATTCATTCTTTACTCCTTGAAAAAATTTACGTATAATATCTCATTGTTTCTTAAAATTTTATGTATAAATTTAAGCGCATAAATTTATCAAAACGGGAGCGATGATGCTTAATATTTTACTAGTCGAAGACGACGAGGTTTTGAGCTCGGCGATAAGGGAAAAGCTGCTTGATGAGGGCTTTAGCGTGAGCTGCGCCTTCGATGGCAAGCAGGCGGCAGAGGCGCTGGATGAGGCGCACTTCGATCTGATCATCTCGGACGTGATGATGCCTAAGATGGACGGCTTTGAGCTTAGCAGATACGTTAGGCGCGACGGTAAGAGCCAGCCGATACTGATTATAACGGCAAAAAGCGAGATCGAGGATATGCAGACGGGCTTTAAAAGCGGCGCGGACGATTATATGAGCAAGCCGATAAATTTAAAAGAGCTCGTGCTGCGCGTGCATGCGCTGCTAAGGCGAGCCAAGATCGCAAACGAAAAGCGGCTGCTCATCGGCGGAAGCGAGCTTGACTACGATACGCTTAGCGTCCGCGCGGCGGGCGAGCGGATAAGCCTGGCGCCGAAGGAATTTCGTCTTTTGTTTCTACTGCTAAGCTACGCGGGCAGAATTTTTACGAGATTTGAGATAATGAGCGAAATTTGGGGCTACGAAACGGACAGCGACGAGCGCGTCGTAGATACGCACATCAAAAAGCTACGGGCAAAATTTGAAAACTCCAAGGACTTTGAGATAATCACCGTGCGCGGGCTCGGCTACAAAGCCGTAAAAAAGGAGCGAGTATGAAAAAATACCTCATCAGCCTAAAAAGCTTCATCGCGTTTTACTCTTCGCTCGCATTCGGAGTGATAAATTTCATCGTCTGCTTTGCGGTTTGCATGCTTTTTTACATAGGCATCGGCGGTAAGATCGGCGGGTTTTGGGACGGAGTGGCGCTGTGCGCGATCATCTGTCTGATCACGATGGCGCTAAATTTTACTCTGCTTTACTTCGGGCTTAAAATTTTATTCCGCCCGATCAAGCGACTACTAGGCGCGATCACCGCGATCGCAAACGGCGATTTTGAGGCGCGCGCCGAGCGCAAGCTGCACGGACACCGCACTGATTACGTCTATATGCACGAGCTGGACGAGCTCGTAGTAAACGTCAATAAAATGGCGCAGAAGCTGCAAAAGCACGAGCAGCTGCAAAAAGAGTTCGTCTCAAACGTCTCGCACGAGATGAAAACGCCGATCTCCTCGATCGCCGCGTTAAGCGAGATGATCGAAGGCGGCGTGAGCGAGGAGCGCGCGGTGCGATACGCAGCCTCCATCGGCGCGGAAGCAAACCGCTTAAGCAAGCTCTGCACCGATATGCTAAAGCTAACGAGGCTTGATAGCGGTGCGGCGGTACGCCTAGATGAGACGGTACGTATCGACGAGCAGCTGCGGCAATGCATCATATCGCTGAGCCAAAGCTACGAAGGACACGAGTTTGAGCTAGATTTATCGCCGCTTAGCGTGCGATCAAACGCGGGGCTGCTAAATCAAATTTGGCGAAATTTGATCGAAAACGCGCTTAAGTACTCGCGCCCGAGCGGTAAAATTTTCGTCCGTTGTTGCGCTTGCGATGGCTTTGCGCAGGTGAGCATCAAAGACGAAGGCATCGGCATCTCGCGCGAGAAGCTGGATAAAATTTTTGACCGATTTTATCAGTGCGAGGAATCGCATAAGGAGCTTGGCAGCGGACTTGGGCTTAGCATCGTACGCACGGCGCTTGATCTTTTGGGCGGACAGATCGAATACGAAAGCGAACCGGGCGTCGGAACCGAGGCGCGCGTTAAAATCCCGCTTTAAATTTCAGATCAAGACGGCGCGGATAAGCTGCGTCTTGCAATTCGTAGCTCGCCGTAAAATTTCGCCTACAGGCGCAAGCCACGCCGATGTAAGCTTTGATGATACGGGCCCTGACGGCGTAATCCTGGCCGATGCAAGCTTTGACGACGTAAAAAGCGCGGGCGTGTCGCGCGCCGCATTCACATAAAATTCTGCTTTAAATTTTATATCGATTTGCCGCGGACGCCTCGCGCGCCGCGACAAGGTCGGAAATCTGCTTTAAATTTACCGCGCGCTGCGACTTTGCCGCCCTTTATGACTTTACCGCGCATTACGGCGGGCAGCAGGCTCGCTTAAATTTGCCGCGCCTTAACGCGGGTAGCTGAATTTTGCCTGAAATCTGCCGCCGCTCGCTCGCACTTTACGACAGGCGGCAAAAATTTCGCCGTAAATTTTAAAAGACACATTAAGAACACAATCATCTTATATAATCCCGCTCATAGATCGATCGGGCACGCCTCTAGCGGCCCGAGCCGAGCAATAAATAAAGTTAAAACAAAGGAGAAGCGATGAGCAAGGCCGTACTTCACTCGGTGCTAGCGATAGAAGCCATTTTATGGGGGCTTTTGTCGGCCGTAATTATAGGCGCGTAAATTTTACGCTTTGAGCTCGGCGATCCGCCAAAAATTTATAAAATTTGCGCCTCGCCTCGCATTCGCTGCGAAAAGGGGCGCACCCTCGCTAACGATAAATCAAAATTTTAATCCACCCGCCGCCGGCTCGCGCAAAACCTCACTACGTGCAAGCCGATACCGCACTAGCCGCATACTCGCAGGCGATGAAGCCTGCGCAAACCTCACTACGTGCAAGCCGATACTGCACTCAAACCTCGCTGTGCGCAAACCCGCCGCGAATAAGCCGGCTGCGCAACTAAAAATCGAATAAAATTTTAAATGTTACGAGCGGACGAGTGAGCTAGTTGATGCCCTATTTCATCCGCGGATTTTGTAATATGTGCTCACCCGCAAACAGCCTGCGATAAGATAATGATTTGAACGGTGCAAATTTCAAAATACGCGACCCGCTCCTAAGCGCGCAAATTTACGCCTTTGCCGCTAAGCGATTTTTAAAAGCTCTCAAGCTAAAATTTACCCCGATTTAAGATCAAATTTAAACCAAACGGCGAAAATTTCACGGAAGATGCCGCAAGCGGCGAAATCTCAAAGGAGCCTAGCGTGAAAAGATTGATAAATTTCCTGAAGCGCATTTGCGCGGATCTGCTCGCAGGCAGAGCGCTGCTGCATCCGATCCTGCTTACGGCTGTATTTTTAGCGGCGAAATTCGGCACGCTATATGTCGTAGATGAAAAAATTTTAGGAAGCGGCTATGATTTGGGGATATTTGGAGAATTCGCTTATTACATATTTTTTGATTTTGTCGCAGGCGCCTTTTTTATAGCTCTTTGCGCGCATATAATCTATGCTTCGCCTAAAGTCAAATCGCTTAAAATTTTACGCAAAATTTTACTCGCGATAATCTTGGCATCTTGCGCGCTGGGTTATTTTGCTTCGGACGTAAACTACCAAAAGCTAGGCGTCCTTGAAGCCTTTTTAATTGCCTCGCTAATTTGCATTTGCATCTATTTGGTCGCAACCGAAATATCAAATGACCACTCAAACGCGGTATTTTGGGGTTTTGCTTATGTTCTTAACTATATAGGCGCCTTATTTGTAATATTTCATGCGCAAGCCGCCGAAGTTGTAGCCGCCATTTTAATAACCCTTTGTCCGCTTGCGTGGGCGTTTTATTTCAAATACGAATTTCAAAAATCGCTCGCGCAAACGGACGAAGTTTAAATTTTAAAATTTAAAGCACGCTCTAGGCCTAGTTTAGGCGCGGCAGGCGAAACGAATAGCGCTAGTTTAGGGCGATAAATTTTTTGATCGTCACGCAAAGTATCGTGACGATAAGCGCGATCATCCAGCGCTTTTGAGCTTTTTTGCCGATCTTGTGCGAGGTTTTGACGCCCGCATAAACGCCCGCTAGCGAGCCGACGCCGAGCAATGCGCCGATTTCGTAGTACACGAGCCCGTGCGCGGCAAGACTAATAAAGCCCGCGCTTGAGGAAAATATCACGAAAAACAGCCCCGTGCTGACGGCCTTTTTGATGTCGTAGTTTAAAAAGCTGATCAAAATAGGCATCACAAATACCGCGCCGCCGATACCCACGCTGATCGCCACGGCGCCGACGAACAGCCCCACGATAAAGAGCAAAATTTTAGATTCGTTGGCCTCGCCCGTGGGCTCGGTCGGGGTTTTGAAGAGCTTGATTAAATTTATGATCTGCACCAAAATGAGCGTGCCCAGAAGGAATTTCGACGAAAAATAGCTTACGATAAAGCCGCTACTAAGCGCGCCGCAAAAGCCCCCGAGCCCCAGCACCAGCGCCGGCGCGACGTCGAGCATTTTGCTTTTAAAATTTACGAACGAGCCGAAAATCGAGCTGAAGATCATCTGCATGATGCTGATGCCGATGGCGTACTTGACGTCGTAGCCGAAGAGCATCATCACGGGCACCACGACCGTGCCGCCGCCGATGCCGAAAAATCCGCTGATAAAGCCTACCGCAACGCCGATTAAAATGTATTCAAAAAACATCCGTATTCCTTCTCAGCCCCTTTGGTCTCTCTGAATTCCGCTTTTTGCGGCTCGCCATTAAATTTTACCGTTTTGCAAGCCTCGAAATTTAAGCTCGAAATTTAGCAAATTTAAGCCTTATAGCCGTTTTGCTTCGCGCATCCATTCGCGGTATTGCTCGCGCGAAATTTTTACGTTTTCATATCGCAAGGCGTCCGCGCGAAAGCATTTCAGGCTCAGTTCATTACCCTCAAAGCTCGCAAAATCAGCCTGCTCGTAGATGTCGTAGCCGCCCTGTATGCAGTCTAAAACGTCTACATATCTCTGCTCTTCGCTCATCGGCTCGGCAAAGCTCACCAAATGCACGCCGTTTGGAGCGCCCCAGTAGCAGCCGCTTACGACCAGCGCGTCCCAATCCCGCAGATAGCGCGCACCGCTTAAGATAAAGCTCTCCTTGCCGAGCGTCCAGGCGTCCGGCACGAAGCGCATCATCCGCCCGCGATCCAGTTCAAGCACGCTGTAGCCGTATAGATCCTGGCGAAAGACGAGGTAAAATTTGCCGTTTGCGTGGCGGAACAGGCTGAAAAATTCCGCCCGATCGTCTATACAGCGCCAGCTTTTTATCGCGCGGCTTTTGAGATGGGCTACGCAGCTGCCATTTCCGTCGTCTATGCGGCGTAGGCTTTTTATCTGCGGCGCACCAAACAGCGCGTATTCGCCGCCGCCAAAGCTTGCCGCACCGAGCCTATATGCGTCCTTTACGATCTCATATCCGCTACCCAAATTTATCGTTTGGCGCTGAGTAAAATTTTGCTCCTCAAAAAGAGCTTCCGCCTGCTTGATGCGCGCTTGGTACTGCGCGGAATTTACGGCGTTTGCCATCGTGCGATCCTTAAAATTTTATGCGGGCGGGTTAAATTTTACGCTGCTCAAACGGCTCTCGCTTCTTGAATTTAATGCGAACCGAATAAATTTAGCCTCGCTAGTCGGCGGAATTTGACCGCTAGGCGGCAGAGCTCAAGCATTTGGCGGCAAATCGACAACCGTTAAGCGCAGCCTATGAGCGCTATGTACCAGCGCCGAAATTTTAAATCTTGCTTTGCGAATTTTTTAAAATTTACCCGCAGTTTCGGCGCTCTGCAAACACTTGTGATACAGCGCCGTCTTTAAATACTCGCGCACGGGAGCGTGAAATTTTATGAGCGTTTGAAATTTCGCGGCGTTTAAATTTCACGATATTTAAAATTCCACGACATTTTGAAATTTCACGACGTTTTAAATTCTAGCAGAATTCGAAATTTCGCGAGTATTTGAAATTTCACAATCTTTAAAATTCCGCTAGCGCCTTAAATTTTATCCGACGCGAGCAGACAAACCGCCCAGACGGACAGACTACTCAAATTTGCTCGCCCGCGCTGTGCCACCAGCTATTACTCAAATTTACTCTCCTCCGTAGCGCCGCTAGCGTATAAATTTAAAATTTTACTCGCCCGAGATGTTGCGAACATTACTCGGTGCGACTATTACTCGGATTTGCCCTCTTCTTTGGCGCCCGAAATTTTATCCAGCACCTTTTTGGCGACCTCGCTTTGATTTAGCGCTTCAAGCATCGCGGCTAGCTGCGTGCCGCCCTTGGCGCTTAAAATTTCGCTGAATTTACTCATCCCCTCGCCCACGCTGCCTTCGTTCGCGATGATCTTAAGATCCGCCGCGCTTAGCGCCTTGGCCTGCTCTAGGCCGATGTCGCGGTTCGCTTCGATCTGTTTGATCGAAATGAGATAGGTCTGATAGCCCTGATTTTCGCCGATCTCGCGCGCAAGCTCGATCTGTGCGTTTACGGGCGCGAGCTCCTTTAGCCTAAGCGCTTCGGCCTCTGCAGAGCCTATCTTTAGCGTACCCTGCGCTTCTTTATCCTTCATCTCCAAAAGCGCCGCGGCGGCGAGAAACTGCTTCTCTTTATCGCCCTGCGCTACTAAAATTTGATTTTCCTTGATCGCTTCGGCATCGCGGATCTTGGCGTTTTTACGCGCTTCGGCGTCGATCTCGATCTTGCGCTGCTCCTGCTCGGCCTTTACGATCTCCACCTGCTTTTTGATCTCGGCCTGCTTGACGTCGTTTACTCGCACGACCTCCATCGCCTTTTCCTGCGTGATCTTTTGCTGATCTTTGATGAGCTGCTCGGCCTGCTCTTTTGAGATCGCGACCTCTCGCTCGTTTTCGACGGTTTTAAGGCCTACCATCTTATTGGCCTCCTGCTGGCGCACTTCGGTTGCCTGTGCGGCTTCGATCTCGGCGATCTGGGCGAGCTTGGTGTTGTTTGCCACTTCGACGCGGCTTTCCTTTTCGATCTGGGATTTTTTCTTCTCCATGATGTTTAAGATGACCTTGCTGCCGCTGCTATCTCGGATATCCATTAGCTCGATGTTTTTAACGGGCTCGATACCCCAGTTTTGCAGCTGCGTCTTTACCGCCTTGGTAAAATCATCTCCGAGCTCGGAGCGGATCTGCAAGATGTCCTCAAGCACGCGGCTCGAAAGGATTGAACGGATCGAGCCTTGAATGATATTTCTAAGCTGATTGTTAAGATCCTCAAAATTATTGACACGTTGCGCAGCTAAATTTGAATCCATAATCCTAAAAAACGCCGTGATATCGACGACGAAAGGAAGCCTGCCTAGATCATACGCCTCGTAATCCTCGATCTTGATGCTAAAAACAGAGACCGGCAAAACGATCTTCGTAACGCCCAGCACCGGCACCCAGCTTGGGAATTCATAATAGCTGTTGCCGTTACCGGTATCTTTGCCGTAGCTCGTCGTCTTGCGCGCGCTTTGGACGATATGAACTTCATTCGTCTCCACTATGCGCCTGAAAAACAGCGGCACGATGATAAAAAGCGCGATTAGAACCCCGACGGCGGCGCCTATCAAATATAAAATTTCACCCATTTTCTCTCCTTTAAAAATGCTAAATTTAAAATGGATTATATAAAAATTTACTTTGAAAAATAATAAATAATCGCGGCGACAGCGGTTAAAATTTACGCAATTTTAATGAGGTTTTTTGTAATATCGCAGCGTATATTTCAATACCGTTTAGGAGAAAAAATGAAAAAATTTTTACTACTGCTTTTAGCGGGTGCGCTTTTTGCGAGCGCGGCAGAGCTTAGAACTATCAAGGATATGGACGGAGCTGAGGTCAAAATCCCCGCAAAAGTTGAGCGTATCGCGGCACTCTGGCACTCGAACAATCAAATTTTACTGGCCCTAGGAGGAGCGGATAAGATCGTCGCCACCACCGATAATATCAGCAAAAATGCATGGTTTCTTAAAATTTATCCGCGCCTGGCACAGATCCCTGTGCTGCTAAAAAATAATGACGTAAATTTAGAGGAGCTGATGAGCCGCAACCCCGACGTAGTCATAGTCTCAACCACACTGGCAGGCGAAAATTTAGCCAAACAGGGCTTTACCGTTTTAAAGGCGAGCTTTAGCGATTACGAGCAGATGAGGCGCAGCATCAAGATGTGCGGCGATATGCTAGGCGGCGACGCACCGCAAAGAGCGAAGGATCTGATCTCAAATCTCGATAAAAATATCGCTTTGGTTAGCGGCCGCACCGCAAATTTAAACCCCGATAAGCGTCCGCGCGTCCTTCACATCGTAGGCGGAAGCGATCTTTTAAAGATCGACGGCAAGGGTACGCTGATCGACTCGTGGATAGAGCTAGCCGGCGGAACGAATGCGATCACCGCTACCAAAGGCCCGATGAAAACCATCACCGCCGAGGAGATCATCGCGAGCAACCCGCAGATCATAATCGTGGGCGGCGATCACAACGAAGATGCAGTAGAGAAGATCAAATCTAGCCCGGTTTACAGCGGCACAGATGCGGTCAAAAACGGACGCGTTTACGGCAATCCGCGCGGGGTTTTCAACTGGGATCGATACGGCGCGGATACGGTGCTTCAAATTTTATGGGCGGCGAAAACCATCCAGCCGGAGCTCTTTGCCGACATCGACATAAAGGCCGAAACTAAGGCGTTTTATAAAAAATTTATGAATTACGAGCTAAGCGATACGGAATTTGGCTATATTTTAAAAGGACTTAACCCGGAGGGTAAATAAGGCGCGGCGCCGAAGCAACGGCGTCGGCGCCGCAACCTAGTAGACAGCACCCGCGCCGAATGCTCATCGTGTAGTAGGCGGCGGATACATCGGCGCGAAATGTTTCATCGTGCGGCGGTACATCGGCGCTGAGCGACCGCCCGCCCTATCTCAACACCGAATAGACAAATCGTCTAGTCATACGGGCGGGCATCGTCGTATCGTCAAAACAAGCGCCGCTATCTCGTATTTTGGTGCGTTGAAATGCGGATGTCGCCCGCATAAAATGCATATCCAATCGGTGCTCGGCGCGTCGGTACCCGAATGAGCGGCGTCGCTATCGTATTGCCTTACCGAAGCGACATCCCTAACGCGCGGCGTGCCGAGCAAACATAGCCACAGCACGCTAAAACGGGCGGTGCGAGGCGGAGTAAATTTAAACCCACGGCGAGTACAAAAGGGCAAAACAAAGCTGCAAGATAAAATTTAAAGCGAAAGGGGCGGTCATGGAAATTTCATTTTTTACGACGCTTGAGCCTGCTCTAGCGGGTGCTTGGATACCCTCATTTGCGATGGTGCTGATACAGTTCGCGTATATGTTTATCTACAAAGAGGTCGGCAAGCGCGCCACCGATACCTCGTGGTACACGCTCGCGGACAAGCGAAATGCGATCATAAGCTCGCTGCTGCAAGTAGCGCTGCTTATTTTGTCGGTGTTCGTGCCGCTTAAGACGGGCAGCGCGTGGTTTTGGATCGGAGCGGTGATCTACGTAGCGGCTTTTGCGGGTTTCATCAAGGCATTTTACGACTATGCGGCGGCCCCTGCGGACAAAGCCGCACAAGGCGGCATCTACCGCCTATCGCGCAATCCGATGTATTTCTTTTATTTCCTCGGTATGGCGGGCGTTTGCGTCGCTTCGGCGTCGCTATGGCTACTAATAGCGATAGTGCCCTTTGCCATATACAACCATCTCGTGGTTCTCGGCGAGGAGCGCTACTGCGAGCAAGCCTACGGACGGGAGTATCTAGAGTATAAGCGCAAAACGCCGAGATATTTTTTGTTCTTTTAAGGGGAGGATAAAACCTAGGGCATGCCGCAGCCCTAGACGTTTTATAAAATTTTGGCACTAAGAAGAGCGTATGTTCGTAAGGAAAAATTCGGCGCTCGTCGCCGCTTTGTTTCTAGCGTTTTGTCTAAACGCCGCCGCAGGCGAGCCGAGGACGGTTAAAGATATGCGCAGAAACGTCGTCGAGCTGCCGGCGCAAGTAAGCAAATTAGCCTCGCTTTGCAACGAGAACAATCAAATCATCATCGTAGGCGGCGCGGAGTTTGGATACATACTGCACGGCCTAGGCCCAGACAGCAAATGACGCACGCTCCCGCTTGCGGCGAAAAATAGCTTCGGCTCTGAAGCCTGGGCGCGTTTAGAGCCGTCTGCACATTTAGCGAAAAAGCGCTTCTTAAAATTTTAAGGGCCGAGCGAATGAAATTTTAACAGCGAATGAAATTTTACCGGGCTCGCGACGGCTCCTTTAAAATTTCAAACGAAATTTTAAAGCAAAATTTTACCGACGGCGCAAGGGCGCGTATATTGGCGATGAAGACACGAAATGTAAAATTTAGCGATGCGCCGAGCAGGCATGACGAAACGGCAAGCGCGAGCTCGCCTCCCTCGTCGCCTACGTGCCGCAGACGCACGCGCCGTCCTATGACTACAGCGTCTTTGACGTCGCTCTGATGGGCGCGCTGTGCAGGACGCCGCTGTTTTCTAGCTTTAGCGCGGCGGATAAAAAGCTAGCCGAGCAGGCGCTGGAAAAGATGGGTATCGCGTATCTAAAAAACGCGCCCTACACAAAGGTCAGCGGCGACGAGCGCGCTTATATCCGCGGGCTTCTATCCATAGCGGCGAGCAGTTCACAGAGATATACGCAAGCAACGCGCCGCTTTCGATAGCGGCGAGCAGTTCGCACCTACATACACAAAGACGTCGTTTTTCGATAGCGGCGACGACTTGCACTCATCTCAGTAGCGTGCGGTCCGCTCTTTTTTACATGCATCCGGTTCTCGTCGCTTGCTTTTTTCTGAGGCCATCGCCCATAGCCCGCTCTCTATTTTTTACGAGACAGCGTTTAATTTGTACCGAAATCCGTAGAGCCGAACTGATCGTCCAAAGCGCCGTCCTCCTCGCCTGAAAGCACGCTCATCGCGCTGATACGCGATATCAGCAGGCGATTCTCGGCGATGTCCGCGCGATCCGAGCCGATAGTAAGCGACGTAATCGCCGTGCGTCCGATGACTGCACGTCCGCCATCCATCGTGCGAAGCCCCCAGATATCGTGCAGCACCGCAGGCTCGCCGTCCACCTGCCCTACGTAGAGCATCACGTGACCGGGCATATACAGCAGGGTTTTATACGCTACGCCGTTTTTGCCGATGAGCTCGAGCTTTTCATCCGCGCTCATCCCCGCTAGCGAAAAACGCTCGCCGCGGCCCGATT
>CAUQZM010000005.1:0-108034 GCA_963522765.1 uncultured Campylobacter sp.
CGGTGATGAGCACGCCGATGCCAAGATCGCTTAAATCGCGCACGATGCTTTGGATGTCGTTAACGGCGATCGGATCGACGCCTGCAAACGGCTCATCTAAAAGTAGGAATTTCGGCGTTATCATTAGGCTTCGCGCGATCTCGCAGCGCCTACGCTCGCCGCCGCTTAGGCTCACGCCTTTGCGCAATCTGATAGGCTCGATATTGAGCAGATTTAGCATCTCATCAACCTTTCGTGAGGCTTCGGCTTTATTTTTATAGGTAATCTCTGCAGCGAGCATTAAATTTTCTTCAACGCTCAGCTCCTTAAAGATGCTACTTTCTTGTGGCAGGTAGCCGATGCCGAGCTTGGCGCGTTTGTGAAGCGGAACCTTTGCGATGCTGCTCTCATTAAGCAAGATATCGCCACCGCTAGCGCTTATCAGCCCGCAGATCATATAAAACGTCGTGGTTTTGCCCGCGCCATTGGGCCCTAGCAGCCCCACGATCTCGCCGTTGTAAAGCTCTAGCGAGATACCCTTAATGATCGGCGTGCCTTTTATGGTTTTTTTAAGACCCCTGACTTCCAGTTTATGCATAGCTTACCTCGTATTTTCGCCCTTGCGCGTGCGGCGTGATCCTCACTACGCAAAAATCAAGCTCATATTTTTTAAGTAAATTTATCAAATTTTCATCCGCCCACTCGATCAGATGAAGCCCCTCTTCAAATAAATTTTCAAATAGTCCGTTTTTTAAAATCCCCTCACAGCCGCCGTTATAGATGTCGTAATGATAAATTTGGCCGTAATTTTGCATGATCGAAAATGTAGGCGAACTCACGTGCTCGTCTAACCCGTGAGCTCGCACGATCGCGCGCGCAAGCGTCGTTTTGCCGCTGGCAAGATCGCCGATTAGCAATATTATGCCGCTTTTTGGCAGCGCTTGCACGAGGCGCGAAATTTCATCCTCGCCGCAGAGCAGTTCAAAGCTCTTGGACATACTTTGCTTGCTCGCTTTTGGGCGTATTTTTCGCGCTAGGAAAGGCTAGGACTTTAAAGCTTTGTTTTCTATCTAAAAAGCTTATGGTGATAACGTCGCCGATTTTAAGCTCTTTGGCGGGCTTTACTACCGCGCCGTTTACGGCTACGACGCCGCTTTTGCACATATCTTCGCTGATGGCGCGCCGCTTGGTGATATTGACTGCGTTTAAAAATTTATCGATTCTCATAAGTGTGAGTTTAGCGATATTTGCCTTAAAAGCAACTATTAAACTATTTTTGGTAGAATTTCGCCAAATTTTACGTAAAGGATTTGAGATGGCAAAAGATGTAAAAAAGGTCGTTTTGGCGTATTCCGGAGGACTTGATACTAGTATTATTTTAAAGTGGCTCGGCGATACTTACGGCTGCGATGTGGTGACTTTCACCGCAGATATCGGTCAGAATGAGGATTTGGAGCCGATCAAAAACAAAGCTGTGAAACTGGGCATCAAAAAGGAAAATATTTTCGTAGAGGATCTGCGCGAGGAATTTGTACGCGATTACGTATTTCCGATGTTTCGCGCAAATGCCGTCTATGAGGGCGAATATCTTTTAGGCACATCGATTGCGCGCCCGTTGATCGCTAAAAAGCTAGTCGAAATTGCTAAAAAAACCGGCGCGGACGCCATAAGCCACGGCGCTACGGGCAAAGGAAACGATCAAGTTCGCTTCGAGCTTGGCGCATATGCGCTAAATCCCGATATTAAGGTGATTGCGCCGTGGAGGCTGTGGGATCTGAACTCTCGCGAGAAGCTTCTTGCTTATGCTAAGAAAAACGGCATCGACATCGCCTCAAAGCCAGGCAAATCGCCATATTCGATGGATGCGAATATCCTTCACATCTCCTACGAGGGCTTGGTGCTGGAAGATCCCGCTCATGCGCCTGAGGAGGATATGTGGCGATGGACCGTGAGCCCTAAAAATGCGCCCGATAAGAGCGAGATCATCGAGATCGAATACAAACACGGCGATCCCGTAAAGCTAAACGGCAAGGCGCTTAAGCCGCACGAGATGCTAGCTGCGCTTAACGAGCTCGGCGCTAAAAACGGCATCGGCAGGCTCGATCTGGTAGAAAATCGCTACGTCGGCATGAAGAGCCGCGGCTGCTACGAAACTCCGGGCGGCACGATCATGCTAAAGGCTCACCGCGCGATCGAGAGCATCACGCTAGATCGCGGCGCGGCGCATCTAAAAGATGATCTGATGCCGCGCTACGCCGAGCTCATCTACAACGGCTTTTGGTTCAGCCCGGAGCGCTTGCTGCTTCAAGAGCTGATAAATAAATCCCAAGAGCACGTAAACGGCAAGGTTAAACTCGAGCTTTATAAGGGTAACGTGACCGTGCTGGGCAGGGAAAGCAAGAGCGATAGCTTGTTTAATACCGATTTTGTGACGTTTGAAGAGGATAAGGTTTTCAATCAAAAGGACGGCGACGGATTTATCAAGCTAAGTGCGCTAAGATTTATCATCGCGGGCAAGAACGGACGCAAGCTTTAGCTGAAATTTTGCCTATAGCGGCAAGGTGTGCAGGCAAATTTCACAAAACGAAATTTTAAAATTTATCGGAAAAGTAGCGAGCGGCGGCGGGCGAATTTCATAAAATTTCACGAAATTTTAGATCCGCCCGCACCGCTTATAAAATTTTATAAATTTAAAGCTAAATTTAAAAGGATAATGGATGAAAGTATTATTGATCAAAGACGTTAAAGGGCTCGGAAAGGCGGGCGAGATAAAGGAGGTCAAGGACGGCTACGGCAATAACTTCCTAATCGGCAAAGGTTACGCCAAAGCTGCTACGACTGAGGTTTTGCGTAAATTTGAAGCGGATAAAAAAAAGCAAGCCGAGCTAGAAAAATACGAGGTTGCAAGCCTGCAAAAACTAGCCGAGGAGCTAGCTAAGATCCGCGTAAAGATCGTAAAACAGACGGGCGAGAGCGGCGCGCTTTTTGGATCTGTCACGAAAGATGAGATCGCAACCGCGTTAAAAGAGCAAAAGGGGATCGAAATTGATAAGAAAATTTTAGAGACCGAGGCTATCAAAACGACCGGGATTTACGACGTAAATGTCAAGCTAAAGCACGGCATAAGCGCTAAATTTGAGATAGAGGTGGCTAGTGTTTGAAGCGACTACCATTTTAGCCTACAAAGGCGCAAAGGGCTCTGTCATCGGCGGCGACGGGCAGGTTACGTTCGGAAACACCGTCTTGAAGGGCAATGCGACTAAAATTCGAAAGATCGGCAAAGAGGGTAACGTCTTGGCGGGCTTTGCGGGCAGCACCGCCGATGCGTTTAATCTTTTTGATATGTTTGAAAAGTGCTTAGATGGCGCAAAGGGCGATCTTTTAAGGGCTGTGATAGAATTTAGCAAGCAGTGGCGCAAGGATAAGTATCTGCGAAAGCTCGAAGCGATGATGCTAGTGCTGGATCGCAAAAATATCTTTCTGCTTAGCGGCACGGGCGATGTGGTAGAGCCGGACGACGGCAAGATCGCGGCGATCGGAAGCGGCGGGAATTACGCTCTTAGCGCGGCGCGAGCTTTGGATAAATTTGCAAGCTTGGACGAAGAGGAGCTCGTAAAGCAAAGCCTTAAAATCGCGGGCGAGATTTGCATTTACACGAACGAAAACATCAAAACATACGCAATTTGGGACGAAAAGAGATGATGACGCCAAAGCAGATCGTAGAAAAACTAGACGAATATATAATCGGACAAAATAGCGCTAAACGCACGATAGCGGTGGCTTTGCGAAATCGCTACCGCAGAATGGCGCTTGAAGATGAGATGAAAAACGAGGTGATGCCAAAAAACATCCTGATGATCGGCTCTACCGGCGTGGGCAAGACCGAGATCGCGCGCAGACTTTCGAAGATGCTTGGGCTTCCTTTTATTAAGGTCGAGGCTAGTAAATACACCGAGGTGGGCTTCGTGGGGCGCGACGTGGAGAGCATGGTGCGTGATCTGGCTGCAGCGTCGGTAAATTTAGTACGCGGCGAGGAATTTGAAAAAAATAAAGATAAGATCGATGATTACATCAAGCGTAAAATTTTAGAAAAAGTCCTTCCGCCGCTTCCGCGCGGAGCGAGCGAAGAGAAGGTCGCAGATTACGAAAAAAGCTACGAAAAGATGGCGGCCAAGCTCGAGCGCGGCGATCTGGACGATCTTAGCATAGAGATCGAAGTAAGCGAAAATGCGCTTGAATCAAATCCGAATTTGCCGCCCGAGATGGCGAATATGCAGGAAAGCTTCATCAAAGTAATCGGAATTTCGACGCGTAAAAGCAAAAAAGAGATGAAGGTCAAAGACGCCAAGGTTGCCCTTAAAAGCGAGGCTAGCGAGAAAGTTCTCGATATGGAGAGCATCAAAGCCGAAGCCGTTAGGCGCGCGCAAAACGAGGGCATCATCTTTATCGATGAGATCGATAAGGTGGCGGTCTCAAGCGGCAATAGCGGCAGGCAGGATCCGAGCAAAGAGGGCGTGCAGCGCGATCTGCTTCCGATCGTGGAGGGCAGTAGCGTAAGCACGAAATTTGGCACCATCGACACCGATCACATCCTTTTTATCGCCGCGGGCGCCTTTCATATCAGCAAGCCGAGCGATCTCATACCCGAGCTTCAGGGGCGCTTTCCGCTTCGCGTCGAGCTTGACAGTTTAGACGAGGCGGCGCTGTGTGAAATTTTAACGAAGCCAAAAAATTCGCTTCTTAAACAATACTCGGCGCTTTTGAAGACCGAGGGCGTGGAGTTGGAATTTAGCGAGGACGGGGTCAAGGCGATCGCGAAATTTGCGGCAAGCACGAACGAAAAGGTCGAAGACATCGGCGCTAGAAGGCTGCATACGATAATGGAAAAGGTGCTTGAGGATATCAGCTTCGAAGCGGATAAGTTTAAAGGGCAAAAGATCGTCGTGGATGAAAAACTCGTAAGCGAAAAGCTCGCAGGCATCGCAAGCGACGAGGATCTGGCGAAATACATTTTATAAGGCGGCGCGGTAGCCACCTTTTAGAATTCTACAGAGTCGCGGAATTTTGCGCTTTTGAAATTTGCAAAGCGTTAGAATTTTGTGTTTGAGATTTAGCGAAATTTTAAAAATGCGCAGAATTTCATCCTTTTAAATTTGGCGATACTTTGAAATTTTAAGTCTGTAAAATTTCAAGAATGATCTAAATTTTATGCAGTGCTGACTATATATAATGTCGTCGTGGGATAAAATTTAAAATTTTGCAGATAATTTACGAAGCTGCAGAATTCGCGGCCCGCGAGATTCTGGATAGATAAAATTTTGTGCTGCGACGGGTAAGATTTTATCGCTACCGCGCAGCTTGAAATTTTAAAATTTTATCCGCTTATGTGATGGTGGAATTTCAAAATTTCGCCACTAGTGCGAAGCCAGCCTGCGCAAAACGAGATTTAAATTTGCCCATCGGAGCTTAACGCTGCGGTCGCGAGCAGGATAAAATTTTATAAATTTAAGGAAAATATGAAAAGCGGATTTGTAACGCTCATCGGGCGGACGAATGCGGGCAAGAGCTCGCTGTTAAACTATCTCTGCGGCGAGAAAATTTCGCTCGTCTCGCACAAGATCAATGCCACGCGCCGCAAGATTAGCGGCATCGCGATGAACGGCGCAGATCAGGTAATTTTCACGGATACGCCGGGGTTGCACGAAAGCGCCAAGCTGATGAATAAGCTGATGGTCGAAGTGGCGCTCGGGGCGATTGAGGGCTGCGATTTGGTGCTATTTTTGGCGCCGGTGTATGATGATACCGCGGAATATGAAAAATTTTTAAATTTAAATCCTAGCACCAAACACATCGTGATTTTAACTAAAACCGACGAAGCAAATGACGAAAAGATCGTGCAAAAGCTGCTGCAATATCAAAAATTTACCGATAAATTCGAAGCGATAATCCCGGTTAGCATCAAAAAAAAGGTCTATAAAAAGCAGGTTTTGGACGAAATTTGTAAAATTTTACCCGAGCACAAGTATTTTTACGACCCCGAAATTTTAAGCGCGACCAACGAGCGTGAAATTTACCGCGACTTCATACTCGAGGCGATCTTTGAGAGCATGAGCGACGAGATCCCGTATTGCAGCGACGTCGTTATGGAAAAAGTGGTGGAAAAACCGGGTCTAACCTCGGTATATGCGAGGATCATAACGGACAGCAATTCACACAAAGAGATGTTGATCGGCAAAAACGGCGAGGCGATAAAGCGGATCGGAATTCGAGCCAAAAAGTTAATTTCAAATTTTTCTAAGGTCAAAATTTACTTAAAATTAACAGTTTTTGTAAAAAAAAGCTGGAAAAATGACGAATTTAGGGTAAAAACCGATTTTATCTATTGACATTTTATTTTATTTCTATTAGTATTAGCAGCGTAGAAAATTTCATTTGGAAGTGGAGTGTTATGGCAAAGAATAGTAAAAATGCTAGTTCGATTGTTGCGATTAACAAAGTCACGCAAACCATATTCGGTCTAAGTGAGAATGAAGTTTTCGAGCACGACTTCTCAAAAGCAAATCGTGCGAAGGAAACTTACGTCTCATATATTCCGTATAAGGATATAATGACTGCGACGGTCGAGATAAGCAGATCGGTAGAGGACGCGGATCTTTTAGATGCGATCGTCGTTAAGGTGTATGAGGAGCTGGGGCTTGACACCGCTTTGGATTACAAAATCACCTATAGTGAGGTAATAGGCGCTGGCGGCGATGATAGAATTTTCAACGTCTTTGTCGTAGATAATGCCAAACTCACTTCAGAATTCGATGCGATCGCCGCTAGGACGAACTACATCGACTATGTGGCTATGGCTCCGTTTTTATACGAGGGCTTGTATCATAGAGGTGTCCTAACTCGCGACGGAATCGACTGCTTCATCTACTTGCAGCGCGACGATGCGTTTTTGGTAGTGTATCAAAACGGCGAATATTTTCAATCCCGCCAAGTAAGATATAACCTAAAATTTTTGTATGAAAAATATGTCGAGCTAGTCGGTAGCAGAGTCGATGAAGAGAGCTTTTATAGATTGCTCTCCAAACAGGGAGTAAATTTAGAAAATCCGACCGAACGCGATTATATGATCCAAATTTTTGACGATATGTTTTACTACATCAACGACGTGTTGAACGGTATTAGTAAAATTTACAACGTTAATATTCAAAACGTTTATATCGGAACGGATATCGGTAAAATTCCTGCGATCGAGGTTTTTGTAGAAAATAATTTAAAGCTAAGATACAAGGATTTTAATTTTAACGTTGCAATCAACGCAAAAGATTATCCGCTCACTCAGCTAGATATTTTGATGTTCTTGGTAGGTCAAGATTATTTGGTTACCAAAGACGATGATCACAACTATTCGCCGTTTATGAGACCTCCGCCTTTGACCCAAAGATCAACCGGCAAGCTGATAGGCTATATGTTGCTAGGCTGCTTACTTGGCGCTGCGTATCCTGCGTATAACTTCGGCTACGGCTATTATAATAATATGGTAGCTGATGATAAAACTAGCGAATATAAAGGTTTAGAGGAAAAGATGGGTCCCGCTAGAGATGAAAGTGCGCGTTTGGATAAAGAGACTAAAGAGGTAAATGCCCAGGCTGCTAAGAGTGGCAAGGAGCTTAACGACAGGCGCGATCTAATTAATGCCATCTTAGATAAGAAAAATAATTACGCTATGAAGGGCGTTTCTATTTTTGAGCTAACCAATATGGTCGTTAAAAATAAGGGCAATATGGTTAGGATCGGTGATGAGAATAGGACTCTAACTGTTCAGGTGCGCACCAAAAACGATAAGCAGATGACCGAGCTTTTAGAGGATATCAGTAAAAAAGAGGTGTATGGCGTGGATACTAAAACAATCGCGCTGCAAGAAGGCAATAAAACCGTCTTTTACGATAGCAACATCAGTGTGGAGGTTAAATAATGAAAAAGAAAAGTTCATTAGATCAACTTGATCAATGGTTTGCCTCCAAGGGAAATAGTGCAAATAACTATTTTTACATAGCTTTGTTGTTTGTAGGTGTGGTAGCTTACTTTATTTTGAGTGGCTATGCGGATCCGTATTTAGAGGAGAGCGAAACAAATCTAAGTACTGCCACGACGAAGCTTGAAGGCGCACAAAGAGAATATAACGAGTTTTTTGGCGGTGATCCTGAGGCTTTTGTTAATAATAAACGCAATATCCTCAATGGTGCTATAACCAACCTTAAAAATATCAATGATGAGCGTGGGTATCTAGACGACAAGCTAAAAGAAATTTCAAAGCTTACCTATAATGAAAAGAACTGGGCTAAGTTTATGGATAGTCTCTCAACGATCGCAGAGAATAACAATATTAAAATTTACGCTATTCACAGCGATAGAAGAGAGCCTAGCATCAAACAGATTTTTCAGCCTGAAGCCTTGCTGGATATAGATGTGAAATTTGAAGGAGCATTTTCGAACGTCCTTAGGTATATCAACCTAATCGAACAATCGGAGATGATCGTAGATGTAAATAAGATGGATATCAATGCCACTAAAAATGGCAAAATCGGTGGAAGCATCGGTATATCTATCTGGGGAGTAAATTACTAATGAAAAAGTTAATTTTATGCTCTTTGCTGATTTCTACTGCTTTATTTGCTGTAGATAATAATCAGACGGTAGCGCCTAGTAATGGAGCCTATAAAGCTAAATACGATGCGATATTCGATGATCTTAGTAAGCCTAGAGTGGGTCTTAGCGATGAGCAGATAGCTTCTTTGCAAGATCCGTTCTATCCTAAAGAAGCTAATGCGCCTAGAGAAGCTAATCAGCAGGTGGATCTAGGTTATCAGCTAGTAGGTATTATGGGCGATAAGGTTAAGCTAAACGATAAGTGGTATGGTTTGGGCGAGTATGTAGGCTCATATAAGATCGTGCAAATAACGGGTAATAGCGTTATTATTACCAACGACGATGAAAATAAAGTCGAACTAACACTAAAACAAGGAAGTCAAAATGTCATTATTACATATAAGTAAAAAGCTTAGCATAGCCGCTATGCTTGCTTTGTCTGTTACGGCTACTAGTCTATATGCCGCTCCCGCAACTGCAGGTAACTGCGATAGGAAGGCGCTAAATATTAAGATTAACGATACCGTTACGCTAAACGAGATGCTAACTCAGCTATCCGATATGTGCCGCTTTTCGGTGGTAGCAAAAGACGCTATCGCTCAAGAGGAGATGAGTAAGCCACTGCAAGGCGTAAGCATCAAAGACCTTTCTTTACGCGAAGTTTTAGATCTACTCATAAAAGAGAATAATCTAAGCTATGAGTATTCTCATGGCATATTAAAAATTTCAGCGCTAGAGACTAGGACTTTTAAAGTGGATTACATCACTTCTATTAGAGAAGGTACTGCTGTTACTAAATCTTCTGTCGATTCCGCACCTACTAAAGTAGATGATGGCGATAGTGATAAAACAGAAAATGACGATAATAAGATCACTACCAAAGAAAAATTTGATTTTTGGGAGAAGATTAGCGAGGAAATCACCTCTGTTTTAAATAACGGTACTGAAAAATATGTCGCAGTCGCTCCTATTATAAATCAAAATGCCGGTTTAGTAACCGTTACTGCTATGAAGTCTCAGATAGCTCGCGTCGATAGATATCTAAGCGGTATGCAAAAACGCCTTAGTCGTCAAGTCTTGCTAGATGTAAATATCATATCTGTCGAGCTAAATAACGAATACACCACCGGTATAGATTGGAGTAAATTTCAACTAGGATTTAATACCTATGTAGGTGGAGATCCGACTAAGCTTTCAGGATATCACATAGATAACGGAAATAGAGGAAAGGCTAGCGATACTCACGGAACTTGGACGATAGGGGCTAATCTAAATTTCAATATCGACGGTTTGATTAACTTCCTAGAGACTAAAGGTAAAACTAAGGTTATTTCAAGCCCTAAGGTAACTACGATGAATAATCAGCCTGCTATTATCTCTGTAGGTGATACTATTAACTATGTATTAAAATCCACTAATACGGGTGATTATCAGGGTGGTAGTACTCAGTCAGACGATCAGTATTCGATATTTGTAGGTATTCTTTTGAATATCTTGCCTGAAATTTCAGATGATAATAGGATTATGCTACGAATTAATCCATCTTTAAGCTCTCTTAAATACGCAGAGGACAATGTAAGAACAAATAATAGAAGAGAGATTGCACCTGATACCTTGCAAAAGAAACTCTCAAGCGTAGTTTGGGTAGATGATGGAGATACTGTAATTTTAGGTGGTTTAATTGGTGCAACTAAGTCAAAAGATAACACTAGGGTGCCTGTGCTAGCTGAAATTCCATTAATCGGAAATCTTTTCAAAAGCACTGCCGATGTTTTGCGAACGTCGGAGTTAATCTTCGTAGTAACTCCACATATCATCGACAATACCGGCGCGCCGCTTGCTACCTCTCTTAAAGAGCTAGGTTACTCAAAATCCATCTACGAAAATGAGTAATAACTATACGGCGATCAAGGAGATTTTTATCGAGGATAACGAAGTCTCGGACTTCGTTAATCTCGATAAATCAACCCTTGCTTATCATAAAATTTTAAATGCTTTGCAAAAGCCGTTAAAACTTATACTTTTTTACGGCAAACCGGGTTGCGGCAAGACATTTTTGCTTAATAAGATCAAGGTCGATCTTGAAAAAAAGGTAAGAGTCGTATTTGTGCCGCAGCCGTTTTTTGATGAGAAAGAATTTTTCTTAGAGCTTTATTCTCAGATATTTCACTCTACGCCGAGTGAACCGATAGATAATTATGAAAATTTTATGCGGGTTTACAGAGAGAGATTTGGCATCTCTACCAATGTCGGAGCGGTAGAGCAGGTCGTTATTTTGCTCGACGAAGCTCAGCTGTATCCAGGAAATTTAATAGAAAAAATTCGCCTTATGGCAGATACTAGATTATTTAAATTTTTATTTACGGTGCATAAGACTGACGAGGAAGATCGCCTCGCAAAGGATTATTTTAAAACCAGAATTTGGGAGAGTATCGAGCTTCCTAATTCAAATTTAGGCGAAGTCAAGCTGTATATTGAAAAAAAGCTTGTGCTTCATGGCTTTCAACAATACTATTTTATGTTTAGCGACGATAATTTCGATTTGATTTTAAATTTAACGGATGGCAATATGAGGAACATCAACAAGCTTATGTATAAGATGTATGAGCTTTTTGAGTATTACGAAGTAAATAAACCTACGGAAATTAGTTTTTCGCAGATTAATAATAAAATTATAGAGATGGCAGCGATAGGCTCGGGGATAATAAATGCTTGAATTTTACGAAGTAAACGAACTTGAAAAAAAATGGGAAGAGTATAACAAAAACAGAAAGCAGTTTTCTTTCCTGAAATCTAAGCCAAATTTCGTATTGAGATTTGACAAGACGATTTTGGGGCTTTTGATATTGATCTCGGTTGCTATCGGAGCGATATTTTGGCTGCTTAAAGATAGCGATAGCGTCAGTATGGCAAGTATCAATCAAAATATTGAGGATAAGGGCGGTGCTACAAATTCTGCTAGTGATGCCGAGCAACAGGCGGCAGATCTTGCAGTGCAAAATAATATCTCCAAAGAGGATTATAATATCAGCGCGCCGAAAGTTGCCCGCGCCTCTAAACACGAAAAGGAACGCCCAAGTTTAAATTTAAACGACGTGGGTGTGCTATCCAGCGAGGATTCAGGTGGGTTTAAGATAACCAATAATTACGAAAATGGCGGAAACTATGGCGGGCAGGTTCAGGCTCAGAATTTCGGCGGTCAAAATTTTGGCGGACAGAATTTTGGCAATCAAAATACTCCTACGTTTAACGTACCTAATACCAATAATGCAGCTTTTGCAAATCAGCCGCCTAAAAACGAGGTTATAGATTTTGGACGCGCTCCATTGCCGCCTAAATCAAATTTCTCGGGAGGTTCTACAAATGCCGCAAGTAGCGCTCCACTAAGTTCTAGAATTGAGATAAAAACTTCAAATTTAAGCGAAGACAAGCAGAGCTTGGAGAGCAAATTTTACGCGACGAATAAGATTGAGTATTCGCTATCGCTAGCCGAAGAAGCGTATAATAAGAAAGACTACGACAATGCGATCAAATGGGCTCTTACGTCAAATGAGCTTGATAAGGACAACGTCGCTAGCTGGATAATTTTTGCTAAAGCCAATTATAAAAAGGGTCGTAAAGAAGACGCGCTTTACGCTCTTGAGACCTTTAACGCAAAGGCGAAAAATAGCGAAATTTCTAACCTCATTTCAAAGATAAGAAGCGATAAACTATGAAAATTTTATATATTTTAGCTTTTGCGATCGCGTCATTATTTGCAGTTAGCGCCGATGACGTGCGCAACTGGGATCAGATCGGTCAGTATAACCGTATCTGCCAAGAAAGCGTACGAAATTTATTCATCGAGGAGCAGAGCGAGGCACTTGCAAATATGTATGCTAAAGCGTGCCTGAAGATGGATAAAGTAAATGAGCTCGTCGTGCCTACGGTGATGCTTTATAAGACGAAAGAGGCTCGCGAGAATGCTTCTCTTTATTCGACTATAATTTTTCAAAAAAAGATGCTTTATTTGGCGCTTTGCGACGGCGTGGATATTAGCTATATCCGCACGCCTAAGATCAATTACATTTTGTCTGAAATTTTTGATAAATTTACGGAGAGAGCATACGTAAAAAAGAGTGATACGTATGTCTTTACCCTAGAAAACGGCGAGCGCGCCGAGCTTTTTATCAAAGAAGAGGAAGAGGTAAAAAAGATGGTGATTGCAATTTATGCTGGCGATAAGCTTAGCTCGATTAAAATTTATTGGTGATCGCGATGACAAAGATTGAAGAGCAGATTGTTGCGATTTTAATACGAAACAATATCCTTACTAGCACCGTTGTTCCGGAAATCAAGGACAAGATGGATATCGGTTTGACGCTAGGCGAGGTTTTAGTCGGAGATAACTATCTAAGCCAGGATGATTTTTGCTCGATTTTAGTTGAGTTATACAAGCGTCGTCAGATAGAATTTGACGATATAAGCGAAAAATTTTCGATGGATCCGAAGGAATTTTTGCAAATTCTAGCTAAGAAGATGAATCTTTCATATATGAATTTAGACGATATCGACATAGACTTCAGGCTATCGGAACGCACTCCTACCGCACAGCTTAAAAGATACGGCGTGATCCCTATTAAAGCGGATGATCTGAATATTTACGTTGCTTTTTCTGATCCGTTTAATCTTGAGTCGCAAGATAAAGCGCAGGCTATGTTTAGCAAACAGCTGCTTAAAATCGTAGTAGCCGATCCAAATCAGGTAAATAAATATCTATCTAAGCTTGAGCTTTCAGAGAGCATTAAAGGGCTCGTAGCGGAGATCCGCAAAGAGCTTGCTAACACCGGCGGTAGCGGAAGCAGCGATGATACATCGGCGATTTTGAAGCTCATTGAGATGATAATTAGCCAGTCTATTAAGATGCGCGGTAGCGATATTCACATCGAGCCTACCGAGAATAACTGCGTCGTGCGTACGCGTATCGACGGAATGCTCGCTGAAATTTTTATCTTTGATAAAGATATCTATCCGCCGCTAGTAAGCCGATTGAAGCTACTTTCGAATATGGATATCGCCGAGCGTCGTAAGCCGCAAGACGGCAGGTTTAGTATGAAAATTTCAGGTCGCGAATACGACTTTCGTATCTCGACGCTACCTATCATCAACGGCGAATCTACCGTTATGCGTATCCTTGATAAATCGAAGGTTATCATCAGCCTCGAAAAACTAGGCATGCACCCTGATAGCTTTAAGAAATTTAATAACGCCATGAAGGCTCCATACGGTATTATCTTGGTTACCGGACCTACGGGAAGCGGTAAGTCTACGACGCTATATGCAGCGCTAAACGATATTAAAAATATCGATACTAAGGTCATTACTGTAGAAGATCCGGTCGAGTATCAAGTAAATTTAATCCAGCAAGTCCAAGTTAACGAAAAAGCAGGTCTTACCTTTGCTTCAGCATTGCGCTCGATCTTAAGACAAGACCCCGACATCATAATGATCGGTGAGATCCGAGATCAAGAGACCCTTAGAATTGCGATCCAAGCCGCTCTTACGGGACACTTGGTTTTCTCGACCCTACACACCAACGACGCCGTTAGTGCGATCCCGCGAATAGTGGATATGGGTATCGAAGCCTATCTCATAAGTGGTGCACTGATTGCGGTAGAGGCGCAGCGTCTCGTGCGAAAGCTTTGCCCACACTGCAAGCAGCCTACGAATCTGCCTAAATCGATGCTTGATCAGCTGAAGGAATTCTTGCCTGAAAAATACACATTTTTTAAGGCCGTAGGTTGTGATCAATGCGGTCAGACGGGCTATATGGGGCGTGAGATGATTAGTGAAATTTTACCTATTACCGATAAAATGCAGAGCTTGATCGCTAACGGTGGCTCGAAGGACGATATGAGAGCCTTAGCGAAGGAGGAGGGTTTTATAGATATGTTTGAAGACGGTGTTATACGTGCTGCGCGCGGAGTAACTAGTATAGAAGAAATTTATAGGGTGGCTAAACAATGAAAAAGCAATTAGAAGTTGAATACAACGCTAAGGGCGCAAGAAGAAAGATGTTTTTGCAAGCCAGCGATAAAGTGCAAGCAAACAACCTCATGAAGCAGCGCGTAGGTGGGACGATCGTAAAAAGAGGTGAAACCCAGGTCGTAGCCAATACGGGCGGCGATTTTAAGGCGCAGGTTTCGCGCATGTTGGGTGGTAGCGGGAGAGTTAGAACGCTGCCGTTAGTAGCGTCGATCCGTCAGCTTTCGGTTATGACAAATGCCGGAATTTCAATCCACGACTCGATCAAAGAGGTTGCAAGGGCGGCAGAGGATAAGACGCTAAAAGAGATTTTCAGCGCTATGAACGACGATCTTAACGCAGGTCTTAGCCTTACCGAATCTACGGAGAAATTTAGAGGTCAGCTCGGCGATGTCGTCGTTGCGATGGTAAGTCTGGGCGAAGCTACCGGTAATATGGCAGAATCTCTAGCCAAGCTTGCCGCTATGCTTCAAGAGCTTTGGGAAAACCAGCGTAAATTTAAAAAGGCGATGCGTTATCCGATGATCCTTATGATCGTTATGGCGATTGCGTTTTCTATTTTGATGATGTACGTCGTGCCGAAATTTCGCGAAATTTTCGAAGAGCTCGGCGCGGATCTGCCGCTGCCTACTAGAATTTTGCTTGGCATCGAAAGTACTCTTAATAATTATGGAATTTTTGTTTTAGCGGGCATCATAGGCACTATCATAGCTCTTAGATGGGCATATCGTAATAATCCTGAGTTTAAAAAGGGCTTTGACAAGACGATTTTAAAAGTCTATCTATTCGGCAAGATCATATTTTTCTCTACGATGTCGCGATTTATGCTTATTTTTACAGAGCTCGTGCGAGCGGGAATTCCTATTGCAGATGCGCTGGATACATCTGTTTTAATGGTGGATAATCATACTTTAAAAGAAAAGCTCTCTACCGTTAAAATTGCCGTGCAGCAAGGCGTGAGCCTAACAGAGGCGTTTAACAATACAGGGCTTTACGAGAGTATGCTTATTCAAATGATCAGCGCGGGCGAGCAGGCCGGTAACCTCGATAAGATGCTCGGCAACGTTACAGATTATTATAAAGAGAAATTTGACGATATCATCGATAATATCTCAAGCTACGTCGAGCCGATCATGCTATTTTTTATGGCGGGTATGGTTCTTCTTTTGGCTCTGGGTATCTTCATGCCTATGTGGGATCTGGGCAAAGCCGTCAAAAACTAATCCCTTTAATTCCGCGCCTTCAAGGGCGCGGAATTTTATCAAAGCATTAAAATTTCATCCTTCAAATAAAATTTTAACCTTCGTTTGGCTAAAATACCGCTTTAAATTTAAGGATCTATCATAATCAAAGAAGTATATTTTATCGTCGTATCGGCTATCATAATATTTTTTGGGCTTGCTACTATTGCGCCCGATTCCGCGCTTGTAGGCAGCGCAGGCAATGCCATCCGCTCGTTTAATACCCAGCTATTCGGCTATTTTGCATACATCTATCCGCTATTTTTGCTCGCCTTAGCATACGTAGCTTATAAGCATTTTCGCGGTTTTGACTTTAGATTTTTTGAGTTTAGCATCGGCGCGATTTTGCTGTTTTTTACCATTTTGATGGTGCAGTCGAGTCTCTTTGGCGCTAGCGGCGGAGCAGTCGGTAGCTTCGCGGTGGATGGGCTTAGGCGAATGATCGGAAGCGTCGGCGTGTGGATTTTTAATATTACGATTTTTGTGCTTTCGCTAGTGCTTATATTCGAAGACCGCTTTACCGACATCATCAAAAACTGCTTCGTGGGCTCAAGAGACGAAGGCGCGCAGGATGAAATTGGAGACGATTTTGCTAGCGATGCGGATACGGCGCAAAGAGGCGGGCTCGCAAGGTATTCGTCTGCGCAAGGATTGAGAGGTGCGGAAAATTTTAACGCTTTGAATGACACTTTGAGCGCAGAGGAAAATTCGGCGAAAAAGGATAATTTTGCGGAGCAGGGTGCAAGCGGACGCGGTTTTGAAGGCGAGCGAAATTTACAAAATTTAAACGATACTCGCGAGCCCGAGAATGAGCAGAATTTCGGTGATGCGCAGGGTCTGCAAGCTTCTGCTGAACGCGAGCTTAAAATGCCGCAAAAGGGAAAACCTAGCAGGCTAAAAAGGGTCGAGCGCCTAAGCGAGGTCGCCGAAAACAAAAGGCTTTTGGATCAGCTCGATAAGGGCAGGGTGGCTAAGCCCAAGGATTTTAAGCTGCCGCCGCTTGATTTTTTAAACCTGCCGCCGAAAAAGAAAAGTAGCATCGACGAGAGTGAGATTGATCGTAAAATTTACGACCTGCTCGATAAGCTGCGTAAATTTAAGATCGACGGCGACGTGGTGCGGACCTACTCGGGCCCTGTCGTTACGACATTTGAGTTTCGTCCCGCCGCGCACATTAAGGTAAGTAAAATTCTAACGCTGCAAGACGATCTCGCGATGGCTCTTAGGGCGCAGACCATCCGCATCCAGGCGCCGGTTCCTGGCAAAGACGTTGTGGGTATCGAGATACCGAATCAAAATATCGATACGATCTATCTGCGCGAAATTTTAGAAAGCGACGTGTTTAAAAGCGCCTCCAGTCCGCTTACCATCGTGCTTGGCAAGGACATCGTGGGGCAGCCTTTCGTCACCGATCTTAAGAAGTTGCCGCACCTTCTCATCGCAGGCACCACGGGAAGCGGCAAGAGCGTGGGCATCAACGCCATGCTTTTAAGCCTTTTGTATCGCAACTCGCCCAAGAGCCTGCGCCTAATAATGATCGATCCGAAGATGCTCGAGTTTAGCATCTACAACGACATCCCGCACCTGCTAACGCCCGTCATCACGCAGCCTAAACAGGCGATCATCGCGCTAAGCAACCTTGTCGCCGAGATGGAGCAGCGCTACTCGCTCATGGCGCAAAACAGGACGAAAAACATCGACAACTACAACGAAAAGATGCTGCGCGAGGGCGGCGAAATTTTGCCTTACATCGTCGTTATCATCGACGAGCTCGCCGATCTGATGATGACGAGCGGCAAGGACGTGGAGCATTACATAGCGCGTCTAGCGCAGATGGCGCGCGCCAGCGGCATCCATCTCATCGTGGCGACGCAGCGCCCTAGCGTGGACGTAGTCACGGGGCTGATAAAGGCGAATCTGCCTAGCCGTATCAGCTTCCGAGTGGGCTCAAAGGTCGATAGCAAGGTGATTTTGGATCAGATGGGCGCAGACAGCCTGCTTGGGCGGGGCGATATGCTCTTTACGCCGCCTACCGCGCCGGGGCTCATCCGCCTGCACGCGCCGTTTACGACCGAGAATGAGATCAACAAGATCGCGGAATTTTTAAAGGCGCAAGAAAGCGTCGTTTATGACGAGAGATTTTTGATCGAAAACGAGGGCGCCAAGCAAGAAGGCGGCATAATCAATCCGCAAAATATCGTGCTTGACGAGCTTTATGACGAGGCGAAAAGGGTTGTTTTGGAGGAGGAGAAGACCTCGATCAGCTACCTGCAGCGCCGCTTGCGTATCGGGTACAATCGCGCCGCGACGATCATCGAGCAGCTCGAGCAGATGGGCGTTTTAAGCGAGATCAACGCCAAAGGTCAGCGCGACATAATCAAGTAAATTTAAGATTTCGATGAAATTTAAGCGGCGAAATTTTGAAATTTATTAAATTCGCGGGCGCCGGAATTTTTAAAATTTGATCGGTCTGCGTCGGTGAAATTTTAAAATTTATCGGATATGCAGCAGTGAAATTTTAAAATTTTTTTGATCTGCATGGCGGATTTTAAATTTTAAAATTTGCATGCTCTGCAGCTCGCACTTGTGCCTCTGCGGCTGCAGCAAGGCAGACGGTTTATATGGATGCGAGGATGCGATCGAAGCCTCTTGCGGCGCAGAAGGCGCTTCGGTAGTGTTCTGCGGGTACAAACAGCGCGTTTTGCAGCTTGTGTTTGCGGCGTGCTCGCCGTCTAAATTATAAGGCGCGTTTAATTGCGCGCTGTGTTCTTGGCGCTAAATTTTAATCGCGGCATGAAATTTTAAAGTGCAAGCGGAGTAGAAACAGGGCGGTTTTAAAATTTAAAAATTGATTGTAAAAATTTTGCGATTTTAAATTTTATAAATTTATAGAGCCCCGCAGAATTTAAAATTTTAAAATTTCACTTCTTTTTAGGCTTTGGAATTTTGAAATTTTAAATTTGTCGCAGTGGACTTGAATTTTAAATTGCGCAGCGCCGATATGAAACGTCTTGCGACTGCGCAAGAGGGAGAAGTTGCTGCAGACTTGGCTTGCCGCGTGAGTACATTGGCAGAAAGATTTCATGCTTTGAAGGTCGATGCGCAGAGTACTGAGGTTGTTGTTCACAGCGGCTGATTTGCAACGCGAGTGCTCGCGCTGCACGCTGAAAACCGTTGTGTAGCAAGCTGCGCGACAAAGCTGTTTGGCGCGCGGTGTTTTGTGTGGGTATAATTCGCAGTGCGGCTGCATACGGTATGTTTTGCGAGCGAGTGTTTACAATGCTCTGCGGCGTAAAATTTCGGAACGAAATTTGTGTCGCTGCGCGCATAAATAAATTTGCGCTATAGCGGCAAATAAATTTAAAACGAAATTTCGCACCGTCTGCGAGTATAAACGCGTTTTTGCAGCGAAGTCGTATTTTGTGGTGTGGCTGTATTGTAAGATACGGCACGTTTTGCACCGCTGCGTGTTGAAAATCGATCGGCATGCTAGCAACGCGTAGCGTAAATTTGCAACTACCGCGCGCTACCGGTGTGTATAGCGTTAAGACCTTGCGACTGCCTTTGTGTTGCTTGTGTGCGATTTTGCGTGGTTACGGTTTGTGACCGTGCTATCGCGTGTCGAAAGTCGCCACGATATGCCTGCTGGAGTGAAATGTGCCCACCTGTGTATTAAAAGAATAGTGTGGTTGCGTTCTATGGCGCGGTAGCGCGTGTCGAAAGGCTGCGCGATACGCAAGAGTAAAATGCACGCTTAAAAAGTGGCGTGGATTGCGCTTCGCGGCGCTCTATCCGTAGCGTGCGTCGAAAGCGTCGTGATATGATAGAATAGAGCGTACGCAACGCACATTTGCAGGATAACGAGAGATCGTACCTTATGGCGCGTTATCCCGCAGCGTACGCTGCCAAAGCTGCCTATGTGCGAGAATAAAATTCGCGCCACTCGTCAAAGATGCACGATCGTGCTGCGTGCCAAAAGACAATACGTGGTCGTGCCGCACGCTTTTTAAAAGGCGGTGCCACGATCTGCGCCGTGTGCTGCGGGCGCGATGCGAGGTTTGAGCCTCGCGCGGCAGACGAAGCGTGCACGGCGCACGTAAATGCGAATAAATTTTAAAACGGAGAGATGATTGAGAACCGATAAATGGCTTTATTACTTCACCTGCGCGCTCATTACGATCGGCATGATATTTTCGCTGTCGCTGAGCTCCTATACGGTGCTTCTGCTGGGTGCTACGCCGCTGCATTTTTTTTATCGTCAGTGCGCGGTGGGGATCGCGTGTATCGCGGTGATGTGGATCGTCTCGCGCGCCGATCCTGATAAATGCCTAACGCCGGTGTGCATGTCGCTTTTTGCGATAATGGGGATTTTGATGCTTGCGATGGGCTTTTTACCCAAGTCCTTGGTCGCCGACGTAAACGGCGCAGCGCGCTGGATCAGACTGCCGTTTTTTAACCTCGCGCCGGTGGAATTTTTCAAGGTGGGCTTCATCTACTTTTTAGCGTGGAGCTTCTCGCGCAAGCTCGATCACTCCAAAAAAAGCATCGGGCGCGAGATCGCGACGCTGCTTCCTTACGTAGCGCTTTTCGGCTTTGTAGTAATCCTAGTCGCCATCGTGCAAAACGATCTGGGGCAAGTCGCGGTGCTGGGGCTTACGATGATTTTTATGTCGCTTTTTGCAGGCACGAGCTTCAAGCTCATCGGCTTTAGCTTTATGGGGATTTTGGGGCTTGCTTACGTTTTTATCGTCACGAGCGCGCATAGGGTCGATCGCGTGCGCTCGTGGTGGGGCGGCGTGCAGGATTTCGTGCTGTCGTTTATGTCGCCGGAGACCGCTGCAGGACTGCGCATAGAGGACGCTAGCGCGCCGTATCAGGTCGGACACTCGCTAAATGCGATAAACAACGGCGAGTTTTTCGGGCAGGGGCTTGGACTAGGAAGCTTTAAGCTAGGCTATCTGAGCGAGGTGCATACCGACTTCGTGCTCGCAGGTATCGCCGAGGAGTGGGGGTTTATCGGGATTTTGCTCATCGTGGCGCTATTTTATGCGATGCTATTTCGCATCTTTCAGACCGCGAGTAAGTCGCCGAGTAACGTAAATTTCCTCTTTTGCCTCGGTATCGGCTTTATGTTTTTCTTTTCGTTCATTATCAACTCCTACGGCATTACGTCGATCTCGCCGGTTAAGGGTATCGCCGTGCCGTTTCTGAGCTACGGCGGCAGCCACCTGCTCGCGGCGTCGTTTGCGGTGGGGCTCGTTTTGATGGCGTCGAAAAGGGCGAAATTTTAAAGCTTTTGCGGATTTTGAAGCAAGCGTTGTTTAAATTTTAGGCGTAAATTTAGAGCCGATTTTACATTTGAAATTCTACGCCGAAGCGCGCCGAGGCTCAAATTTAGCGGCGAAATTTTATAAATTTAAAGGAAAAGTATGGTTATAGCAATCAGCGGCGGCGGCACCGGCGGGCATCTGATAATCGCTAAAAATTTAGCTGCCCGCCTTGCGAAGCAGGGCACCAAGGCAATCTTCATCGGCTCAAACCGCGGGCAGGATCGCGCGTGGTTTGAGGGCAGCGAGCTTTTTGCGCGCACCTATTTTTTGCAAAGCTCGGGCGTAGTCGATAAAAAGGGCTTTGCCAAGCTAGCCTCGCTGCTAAATATCCTGCGCCTCTCGCTTACGGCGCGTAAAATTTTAAAGCAAAACGGCGTCCGTGCGCTCATCAGCGTGGGCGGATACAGCTCGGCGCCCGCATCCATCGCGGCGATCCTTTCTCGCGTGCCGTTTTTTATCCACGAGCAAAACGCCGTTTGTGGGCGGCTCAACCGCCTGCTAAGGCCCTTTGCACGCGCGTTTTACAGCTCCTATGAAAAGCCCGCGTTTGCTTATCCGATCGCGGATATTTTCTTCGAGACGGCGCGGCGGCGTACGGCGCTTAAGAGGGTCATCTTTTTGGGCGGCTCGCAGGGAGCGAGCTTTATCAACTCGCTTGCCGTGGAGCTTGCGCCTAAGCTTTTGGGTCTCGGCTACGGCGTGATCCATCAGTGCGGCGAGCGCGAGTTTGAGCGCATCTCGCAGATCTACGCGCAGCAGGGTCTAGATGTGCAGCTCGTAGGCTTTTGCAAAAACATGCACGAGCTCATCGCAAGCGCCGATCTTTGCGTCGGACGCAGCGGTGCCAGCACGCTATGGGAGCTCTGCGCAAACGGCCTGCCTGCGATATTCGTGCCGTTTCCGTTCGCGGCGGCGGATCATCAGTTTTACAACGCGAAATTTCTTAAAGAGCGCGGACTTTGCGAAATTTTACGCCAGGGGGATGCGAGCGGCGAGCGGGTCTTGGGCTTGATTGAGAGCTTTGACGTGGCGCGCGCGAGCAAAGGACTGCTTGAGCTTGCGGATCGAAACGGCGCGCAAGCGATCATTGACGACGTGATGAGTAAAATTTAAGGCACTTTTGTTTTCATACTCGCGCTTTGTGTGTAAATTTGAGACGATCTCTCCGCGAAGTCGGCTTTAAATTTATTAAACCGATTAAATTTGACTTTTGCGTTTGCGTAAATTTGACGCGGCGCTTCGGTTTGAGTAAAAATTTTAAATTTGCATGCTTGCAGGCGACGGACGTTTTTTTTGATTTGCGCAAATTTAAACCCGCAAGCGCAATGCGCAAAAGTGCATTTGAGCCGTAAAATTATCTGCGCCTAAAGCTGATTATCGCATCGTCGTTTTCTTGTTGATATTTTTCAAACAGAGCCTGATATCTTTGCGATTTCGCCGGATCATTTGAATAAATTCCTACTAGAAAATAGCACGCCTCCGCAAATCGCAACTCGCACGATCGCTCAAAGTATCGCGTGCCAGTTTCCTTATCGTCGTCGTCAAAATACGCGACGTAACCGAACATAAAGCAGCCCTCGCCGTTACCGAGCTTGCATGCTTTTTTGTACAATTTTCTGCCCTCTTGGGAATCTCTATCCTCGTAGCCTGCGAGTCTCGTGCAGCTTTCGCCGCCGTTAAGATCGTAGCAGCCTTTTTTAAGCAGATCTTTGGCGCCATCTTGAGAAATTTCGCCATTTAACAGCAACAGGCTCGAAAGTACGGCGCAGGCATCGCCGTCTCCGCCATCGCAATCTTCGCGAAATCTCACGGGATTTTTCATTTTTAAGGTGCCGTCTTTGGTGTGAATAGAAATTTCTTTAGGATTTTTGTTTACGTCTTCGTTTGCTTGATTGATAGGAATTCGGGTTTCGTTTAAAATTTCTGTGCGAAAAGGCGCTTTTATCGCTATAAAAATAGCGATTATACATACGATGATGAGAGGGAGTATTTTCGGCGTAGATTGATTATTGCGTGGAGTACGGAGGTCTGCGTCTTTGATCGATTGCCCACCCCTTAAAGTAGCGGCGGAGGGCTTAGGGCTCGGTTTTTGGCTTAAATTTGCGGCCGAACCTGCGCCTGATTTTTCGGTCAAATTTGCGGCGGCATCCGCATTCAGATCTGCATTAGCATCCGTCTCGCAGACATTTTCGTTTGAGCTTTTTAAATTTTTGCTCCGCTTTTCTCTCAGCTCATTTATGCGTTGTATGATTTCTTCGTTATTCAAATGAAATCCTTTTTGCTCGATAAATTTTTGTTTTAGTCGGTTAAACACCGGGCTTTATCATCAAAATCGCATTGGAATCGAGGCGGATTATATCATCTTATTTTGAAATTTTCAAAAAACGATGGCTAAGAAAAATCTGCAAATTTAGCGCAGATACACCGTAAAATTCGGATCATTTCTCGTTGTATAATCCGCAGCCGGGTTTAAATTTCATATACTTTGGGCACGCATAAATTTACAAAACTTGATAGAATTCATATCAAGTTTATTTATTCTTCTCTTGACAAGATTAGCACTCCATGATATAATCTGCCAAAATTTTTAAAAAGGACTACATAATGGCAAAGAAAAAATTTAAGACCGAAGTGAATGATCTGCTAAATTTGATGATCCATTCGCTTTATTCAAATAAGGAGATTTTCCTGCGCGAGCTTATCTCAAACGCAAGCGACGCGCTGGATAAATTAAACTATTTGTGCCTTACGAACGACGATTACAAGGCGCTTTCGTATGTGCCGCGCATCGATATAAAGATCGACAAAGAGGCCAAAACGCTAAGCATCGGCGACAACGGCATCGGCATGGACGAAGCCGAGCTCGAGAGCAATCTCGGCACTATCGCGCGCAGCGGCACGAAGGGCTTTATGGCGAGCCTTAGCGGCGATGCGGCGAAGGATAGCAACCTCATCGGACAGTTCGGCGTCGGGTTTTATTCGGCGTTTATGGTTGCAGATCGTATCGATGTTATCAGCCGCAAGCCGCTCTCGCAGGACGCCTTTAAATGGAGCAGCGACGCGAGTAACTACATGGTCGAAAAGGCGGAGAAAGAGGACTTCGGCACGACGATAATCCTGCATATGAAAGATGAGGAGTTTTTGGACGAATATAGGCTAGAAGGCATCATCAAAAAATACTCCAACCACATCCCCTATCCGATCTTTATGGATAAAGAAGAATACGTGCCTGCGCAAAAAGAGGGCGAGCAGGGACATAGCGAAGTTAAAAACGTCCAGATCAACCGCGCTAGCGCACTTTGGCAGCTGCCGAAAAGCAGCCTAAAGTCTGGCGATTACAATGAATTTTACAAGCAGATCAGCCACGATAGCGGCGATCCGCTGTTTTACATCCACACCAAAGCCGAGGGCACGCATGAGTACACGACGCTTTTTTATGTGCCGAGTAGCGAGCCTTTCGATCTATATCGCGTCGATTATCAAAGCGGCGTGAAGCTCTACGTCAAGCGCGTTTTCATCACCGACGATGCCAAAGAGCTGCTGCCTAGCTATCTGCGCTTCTTACGCGGCATAATGGACGTCGAGGATCTGCCGCTAAACGTAAGTCGCGAAATTTTACAAGAAAATCGAATTCTAGCCTACGTCCGCGAGCAGAGCGTGAAAAAAATTCTATCCGAGCTGCAGAAGCTTCTGCAGAACGATCGCGAAAAATACATAAAATTTTACGAATTATTCGGCAAGGTTTTGAAAGAGGGACTTTACGGCTTCGGCGCAAACAAAGAGGAAATTTTAAAGCTTTGTCTTTTTAAATCAAACCTGCGAGACGGCCTCATCACGCTTAGCGAGTATAAGGAAAAAATGGGCGCGGAGCAAAAAGAGATCTATTATATCGCGGGAAACAGCGCTGCGATGCTTAAAAGTTCGCCTCTGATCGAGAAATTTAACGCCGAAGGCACGGAGGTACTGCTCTGCGACGATGAGATCGATACGATCGTGATGCCGGGCGTTTTTGAGTTTGACAAGACGCCGGTTAAAAATGCGACTTCGATCAAGCAAGAAGCTGCAAGCGACGATACCGCGACGCCGCAAGCCAAAGAGATCGCCGCAAAGATCAAAGAAATTTTAGGCGAACGCGTCAAGGACGTTAAAATTTCATCGCGCCTAAGCGGCTCGCTTTCCTGCCTTGTTTTTGACGAGAACGACCCAGATTTTGCGACGCAGCAGCTGCTTAAACAGATGGGAAACCGCAATCTGCCGCCTGTAAAGCCGATTTTGGAGATCAACGCCGATCACGAGATCATCAAAAAGCTGCAGACCGATAAACTAATGCTGCCGCAAGTATCTGAAATAATCTACGATCTGGCGCGTCTTAGCGAGGGGCAGGAGCTAGAAAATCCGAGCGGATTTATTAAAAACGTAAACGAGCTGATCGCAAAGGCTCTGTAAATTATCTAAATTTAGAGCTTCGATCCGCTAGCAAAATTCCGCGCGGCTGCATATATCTACGTAGCCGCGTTTTAAATTTAAAGATAAATTTCGGCGGGCAGCTTCGTCGCGCTTTCTAAATTTTAAAATTTAGAAAGCGGCGGAATTTCACCCTTTAATTTCGGTAAAAATTTTATTTGGCGGCTCGGTTTGGCGTTTTTGAAATTTTGAAATTTTGATCGCTTTTATTCTCGAGTCGAGGTCGGGGCGCAAGCCAAAAATATTCGCCAAAGCATGAAATCAGAAATCGGGCGATAAATTTCACTATTCATTAATTTAATCTTTACAAAGTTGCGTAATTTTATTTTAAATTTCTCCCTTTTTTATCGCAAACAGCGAGATTGTTTGATATAATTCATTTTATAAATATTTGTAAATCTTTATGAAAGGAGATTTCGAATGAAACTCATCAAACTAAGTTTAGCTGCGGCAGTTTGCGCATGCGCTGTATCCTCGCTAAGCGCGGCAGATAGCGTAGCCGATGCGATCACTAACGGTAAGCTTGGCGGAACGGTAAAGACAACTTACGCCAATAAAACCGTAGACAATAGAGGCGAAGCCGCTACGGGCGATAACGACTACGAGGCATTCGGCGTGGGTCTTGAGCTCGGATACGTTACCGATCCTCTTTACGGCTTTAGAATAGGGCTTACCGGGCAAGGCTGGTTGATGCCGTATCATGTAGGCTCAAGCAATAAGATCGCCTACGATAAGGAGTGGTATACCAAGGGTGCGGTATTATCTGAATTATACCTGGGATACGGCATAGGCAATACCGATATAAAGGCAGGTAGACAATATGTCGTTACTCCGCTGGTAGCAGGCAACTATACGAGGGCGTTTAAAGAAGCTTTCGAGGGCGTGGCGATATCTAATAAAGATATCCCCGATACTACCTTGTGGGGCGGATGGTTTTATAAATTCCAAGGAAGGAGTAAAACCGCTATGGGTGCTCCGGCTGGCGAAGGAAAGGCTCCTTTATTTAAAGATAGGGTGATTCTGGGTAATATGACCGGTCCGGTCGCCGTAAAATTTGAAAATATCTTCTCCGCATACGTTCAAAATAAATCCTTGCCTTATACCACTTTGACCGGCGCTTACGCAGCGGTAACAGACGTAAAGCCCGCTAACGCGTTAAAGGACGGCGACGTTAGCCTGTATCTTGCCGAGGCGAACGTAAAAGTGCCGGTAGGCGAGATTTTAAAGCTAGGATTTGATCTTAACTACAAAGGCTCACGCGTGGACGGAGGGCTGGAGCCAAGAAGGCTTGACGGTGATATGTTCGGAGCAAGAGTCTCGGTTAGCGAGTTTTTCGGATTCGGTCTATCGTATGCCTATACGACCGTTAGCGACGACGATGCCGTTATTTTGGGCGTCGGTAACGGCCCTGGATCATACACCGCTCTGCCTATTAGAGGTCCGTTCGTATTCACGGGATACGCGGGTATGGATACGCACAAGGTCGTGCTTGATTACAACTTCGGCGCTATTGGCCTAGATGGCTTCAAAACCGCGCTACACTACGTAAAAGGCGATCAAGACAGAGTAGGCGGCACGAATAATATCAATGCTAGCGGGGCTGCGGGTCAAAGGGTCGGCACCAGCATGGACGTAGAGGGCTGGGCGGTAACGGCAAACTACGCTCCTAAGGCCGTGAAGGGGCTAAGCTTGGGCGTAACTTACACTGCGCTTGAGAGAAGCGATCACTACGCTAGCGGCGTAAATAGAAAGTTCGACGAGAACGAGATATGGTTGCAGGCTGCGTATAAATTTGATCTAAGCGGCGACTGAAATTTTAAAGAGCGGAGTATTTTCCGCTCTTTTTCATCTGCATTATTTTGCCTTGTATATGACGCAAAAAAGGGCGTTAAACCCGAAAAATTTACTCTTCCCCATCGTGCATTATCAAGCGGGCTCGCGTTTGATAAATGTTTCATCCGAACCTCCTAAATTTAAACATACTCTTGAATTTTAAAATTTATCTAAAATTTCGCCGCAGAGCTTGACGTACCGAAATTTAAATAAAGCTTAGGTGTTGAAATTTTGGCGAGGATTTTGTTCTGCGCGCTTTATAGGAATTTTAAATTTATAAGATTTTAGAAATTTCCTTACAATTACAAGAAATATACCTTTCTAGCGTTTTAAATCTTTTGATACGAAAGTTACTTGAATATTTTCTTTCGGGACAAATTTATTTAAACTTGCACCGCCTCTATACTCTTCTAATGCGTCTTTTAAAATTTTAACTATTTCATCCCTTGATATACCATAAGTATGGGTTTTTATAGACTTTAATTCATATAAGATTTTAAAAGGGTTGTCCGTAATTTTCGTGCTAGTATTTTTATTGTTTATATCTCTTAAATCAAGCTCAATATCTTGATCACTATAGTGTAAAACCCAGATCCGTTCCCCGCTCCATCCGTCTCTATGATCTGGCAAATGTAAATTAACGACGGATATTAGCCAAATGTCTCTTTGCCTATCAATCACCCAGTAGAGTTGATCAATTAAATAATCCGAATATTCTTCTTCATTATACTTGCGGCAGCATGAATTTATAATATTTACAATATCATATTTCTCCAAGTCCTCTTTAGAAATATATTCCACAACAAACGCCATCACTTCCTCCTAAAATTTTAATTTGATTATACCCTCGATAATTTATGCTAGTCTTATACTCTCATAAATGTATCTAAGTATGAAATTATAGCAAGGCTAAAGATGCAAATTGTAAGGGTTTTGTCGATACTTTTCGTTTACGGCCCGGCGAGTAAGAAGCGCATAAACTTAAGTTGTAAGCGGTTGGTTTAATATAGTCTGATAGATGAAATTTTAAATCGAGAATTCGGGTAAATTTTAAATCTAAAAGCCGATAAATTTAATAAAAACTTCGCAAAACTTCGCCAAAATTTCAAAAATCCCGTCAAGGTCTCAGCTAAACCTCGGCGGAATTTTGAAATTTAGAAATTCTAGGATTTTAAGCGGCGTTATTTCTTCGCGCTAGAAGCGTCCATAAACGCCTGCTCTTCGGCGCTCGGTTTATACTCGTCGCCGAAAAATCCCTTCTTCGCCTTGATCTTTTCCTCCATCATCTTCTTTTCGTAAATTTTATACGTCGGTCGCCAGTACTCTAGGTAGTTGCGAAGCCCGATGCCGTGGCCCGCGCTTACGTGGCAGCTCGCGCATTTGAGCTCGCGCTCGGTGCCTAGGAGCTTTTTGTAGTGCGCGTGCATGCGCTGTGCCTGCTCGGAGGTGATTTTGCTGTCGATCACGGTAGCGTGGCAGCTTGTGCAGCCGTTGTCAAACACATAGTACTCGCGGTTTTTGCGCCTTGTGCTCCAGTCGTATTTTTCAGGCTCGTCAAAGAAGTGCGAGTAGCCCTCCAGCACGCCATTTTTGGCCTTTTGATAGACGTATTTTACGATATTGTCGTGCGGTAGGTGACAATCGACGCATTTAGCTTTGACGCCCGTTTTGCCCTTGCCCGAGTGGACGTCGTCTTGATAGGCGATCACCATCGGATCCATCTCGTGGCAGACGTCGCAAAATTTATCGGTGCTCGTTTGCTCAAGCGCGTAATGCACCGGCACGACGACGAAAAACCCTATAATGCCGCTTATTAAGATGATAAGCGCTAGTAATTTTTTAGAAATTCTCATGGTGTCACCCCCATCCATTGCGGCACTTCGTGCTCGTGGCATTCGGTACACATATTCGTAGATGCCTTGTGCTCGTTGTGGCATTCGTCGCAGTATAGCGTAGGACCGTCGTGGACGGAGTTGTGCGGATTGGCCTTGAGCGTATCCATAAATTTAAGCCTCAAAGCGAGTTTCTTTTTGTCGCCGTGGCAGCTGATACAGCCCTTGTCGCCGATACTTTTAAATTTAGACGGATCGCTTCCTTGATTTACGTGGCAATCGACGCAGTCAAACGCCAAATGCTCGTGATGAGGTTTGATTTTGTATTTTGCTCTAAGCTCATCTGTAACGACTATGTTCGTGGCGTTGGCGTCATTAGCGCTCGGCGCGCCGAACAAAGTCGCGATGATACAGCACAGAAACAGCGCCGTAAAACTGAAATTTTTCATTTACAACCTTTTAGAAAACTGCCTTGCAGGCTCGCTTTAGCTACCTGGCAAGGCTTAAAAGAGCTTGCGCTCAGACCTAGTTAAGCGATCTGCTCGCCTGCGATCATTCCGAAAACTATGCAGTCGGTGATCGCAACGGTGCCTAAGCGACTTGCGCCGTGAGTTCCGCCGGTGATCTCGCCTGCAGCCCAGAGGCCCGGGATCGGCTTATTCGTCTTAGATGATAAGACCTCGGCTTTGGTGTTGATCTTTAGGCCGCCCATAGTGTGGTGAGGCTTCGGCGAAAGGCGGATGACGTAGAAAGGTCCCGCTTCGTTGATCTCGCTTAGCGCGCTTTCTTGCTTGCCAAACTCGTCTTTTTTAGCCTTAACGCCTTCGTTGTATTTTTTTACGCTCTGCTTTAGCGCATCCGCAGGCACGCCGTATTTGCTAGCGATCTCATCTAGGCTTGCGCATTCGCCTACTAGCTTGCCGCTTGCCATGCCCTTGGAAATCACCTCTTCGCTTAGGTCTTTAAACGCCATTTTGGTGTCGGCAAATGTTATCGGATAGGCTTTTGGATCCTCGCGTAAAATTTTAAACTCCGCGTCCGCGCGAGTCTTGCGGTCTGCAAGCTCGTTCATAAAGCGTTTGCCGGTGCGAATATCGACCGCGATGCCGTATTTGAAGGTGCCTTGCTGAGTTAGGATCGGAGCGGTGCCAAAGCCCTTTTCGTCCGGGCTCGCCCATGGACCGAACTGGATCCAATCGACCTGCACCGGATACGCGCCGATCTCAAAGGCTTTTAGCAGCACGCCCGCGGTAGCTCCCGGGTGGTTCGTGCTATCGACGTCATCTGGGATGCGCGGATCTTGAAGCTTGCGGAAAATTTTATCGCGGCAAAATCCGCCCGCTGCAAGCACTACGCCTTTTTTGGCTTTGAGCGTCTTTTTTGTACCGCTCGTGTTTTCAAGATCGTCGCTGTAAAGATTCGGATCAAATTTATACTCCTCGCGGATCACGACGCCCGCTACTCGCTCGCCGTCCATTACGAAATCGTCAAATTTCGCGCGGCGGCGAAGCTCGCAGCCTTTATCTTTTAGCGCTTCAAATTTTTCAAGCATCGGCTGGATGTAGCCAGAGCCGCTATCGTTTGTAGTTAGCATCGAGCGCGCGACGCTATGTCCGCCGAAGTGCGCGCAGTGATCCATCTTAAATTGCACGCCGTTATCTACGAGGAATTTAAACGCGTCCAAGCCGCGATCGGCTAAGGTGCTTAAAAGCTCGGGGTGGTTGATGCCAAGTCCTGCTTTGAGACAGTCGTTCATAAATAGCTCTTTGCTGTCTTTGATGCCCGTTTTTTCCTGCACTGGGTTCATCGGCACGCTCATACCGCCGCCATTGATGACGGAGTTTCCGCCGATACGACCCATCTTTTCGAGGATTAGCACTTTATTGCCTTTTTGCGCCGCTTTTAAGCCCGCTGCAAGCCCCGCAAAACCACTGCCGATGATGATTACATCCCACTCCTCGTCAAATTTAACGTCCTTTGCGTCCACCGCGCTTGCTTGCGCATTTACCGCGCCGAGTGCGAGTGCACCGGCTCCTACCATACCCATTTTCAGTATGTCGCGTCTCTGCATATTTGCCCCTTTACTTTGAAATCCCTTAATCTTAAAGATTAATATTGTAATTTTATATTAAATCTTTATGTAAGTCAAATGTTATTTGGTATATAATTTAATAGCTAAAGGCTATAAAATTTCAACCGAAGGGGCAAAATATGAGCTTACGACATATGGAATTTGCGGTAAAAATTTCAGAGCTAAAAAGCTTTACAAAAGCGGCGAACGAGCTTGGAATAGCGCAGCCGTCGCTTTCAAAGAGCATTATGCTTTTAGAAAAGGAGCTTGGGGTCGAAATTTTTGATAGAAAAAACGGGCTTGAGCTTACCTATGCGGGCGAAATTTACATCGCCAGAGCGAAAAATATGCTTAGGCTCAATAAGGAGCTAAATAACGAAATACGCGGGCTTTCGTCTATCAAGACGGGCAAGCTCGTAATCGGCGCAACCTCAATCAGCTTTAAATTTATCGAAAAGATTATCGCGGTTTTTTGCAGTAGGTTTTCGAAGGCTGATATCAGGATCGTGCACGTCCACTCCGAGCCCGCGCTCATCGAGATGCTAAAAAGCGGCGAGCTTGATATCGTCTATGCCGCGCACTTCGGCGAGCTTTCTGCGGAGGGGCTTGAGTGCGAGTTTATAAAAAAGCGTAGGCTACTTCTAAGCGTCTGCTCCTCTCATCCGGCTGTTTCGCGAGCGAGTATAAATTCTACCGAGAAATACCCTAAAATCGCACTTAGCGAGTTTAAATCCGATAAATTTGCAATAAGCAGTAAAATTTTAAAAAGCGAATCGAACTTTAAAAAGATCTTTGAAAACGCCGGCTTTACGCCTCAAATTTTCTGCGACACCTCATATCTGTACGTGGCTAACGCGATGGTCGCGGCGGGGCTTTGCGTGAGCTTCAGCTTCGCGCGGTACATTTTTGAGACGCAAAAGGACTACATCACGCTCTTTGACGTCGCGGATGAGCCGCTTTTGGACGTATCGTTTTCAGTCGTGTATAAAAAGCCATCCAAGCTCGCAAAGGAATTTATAAAGATGATAAAAGCGGGCAAAAGCGGCGAGTAGGGCGGGCGGGTTTAAATTTAATAATGCGCTGCAAAGGTTTAAATTTAATAACGCGCCGCGAGGCGCTGCGGTCAAAATACTTTTAAAATTTCATCTTGCAATCTTGCTATTTAAATTTCAGTTCGCAGCTTGCTTGGCTGAAATTTTATCTAAAATTTTATATTGCGCTAATCGGTTAAATTTTATCTTGCGTCACGCCAAGCTAAATTTTATTTCGCGGCGAGTTAGATTAAATTTCCTCCGCTGCGGCTGCGTAAATTTACGGCGCGCTCTTTTGCAAATTTTATCTGCAAGCGGGTAAAGAGCGTCTATTTAGTACTTTGGGCTCTTTGGCTCCCGCTTGATTAGCTTTTCTTGCTCGCCGCTAAAACTTGCGCCAAGATCGCCGCTAGCGCGATATTTAGGCTGACGCAGAGCCCAAACAGCGCCACGGCCTTGGTGGAGCTAAAAGCGAGCGTAAAAAAAGAGATTATGCTGGTTAAAGACGCGAGCGTGATGCCGAAAATTTTATCGCTAAGCGCCATCTTGTCGTTATTTGCAAAGATCATATAATCGATCCCCACGGCGCCTGAGAGGATCAGCGCAAAGATCGCAAAAATATTTACGCTCACGCCGAATGCGCTAAGTAGGGCGAGTACGGCCAAATTTGTCGCAAAGACGGAGATGACGATCAGCCACGCCGTCCGCGCGCCGAAAAACGCCCATAGCAATGCGAGGGCGAGGGCGTACGCGGCGCATTTTAGATACAGAGCGTTGATTTTGATCTGTGAAAACGCCTCGCTTATGGCGCTTCGCATATTTAGATGTAGCGCGCCCATCTGCGCGGCAAGCTCGCTTACGGCTGCTTTATCGTGTACGTCGCGCAAAAAAGCGATATGCGGATCGATGCTCGGCATCGCGGCAAAAAGAATGGAGCTTCTGGCCTGCTCGTAGCTTAAAATGGGCGCTTCTGCGATCTTGGCAAAGTTTGCGTCCACGAGCTCGCGGCTAAGCCCGAGACGTAAAAATGCGTTTCTATCGTAGTTTTCAAAGGCTTGTTTGATAAAGCTCTGCGTAGCGGGATCCAAAATCGGCGCGCCGGTGTATGAGTTTGCAAGACCGCGCGCTACGGCCTCTTTGGCTACCGCGCCCGCATCGTTGCCCACGATCAGATCGAAGCTGGAGCCGCCGATGCTCGCGAGCTTAGCGCTCATCGCGATTAGGTTTTTATCCAAGCTCGCGTATTCGCTGACGTCGTCCTTAAACTCCATTTTAAAATACAAAAACGCAAGCAACGCCGCGCAAATGATGGCGAGCGCTTTGAAGCTTAAGTTTATCTTGCAAAGCGCCTTTGCGTAGAGTTCAAGAGCTTTTGCAAAGACCTGGGCGGGACGAAATTCTACCCCTTCAAGAAGCAGCGGCAGGGCGAAGTAACTAAAGCAAAATGCCCCCGCAAGTGCGGCTATGGCAAAGATCGCGATCTCTTTGAGCAGAAAAAACGGGCTGAATAAAAATACGAAGTAGCCTCCGGCTGTTATGAAAAAGCCTAGAAGCAGGATGTTTCGCATGCTTTTTATCGAGCGAGCCTCGATTTTGCGCGCGATATTTGCACCAAGCCAGTGCACCGCGTAATCCAGCATCAGCCCGATTAGGCTCGTCGAAACCACGGAGCTTAGGATGTGGATCGAGCCGCGGATAGCCATCGTAGCCGCTACGCCGCAGGCAAGCCCAAAAAGTGCGGGCAGCAGTAGGCAGAAGATCCGTGCGCGCGAAAATGCCGCCAACAGCAGCGCCGCACACAGGCTAAGCGATACGGCGCCAGCGACGGAGCTTTCGCGCACGCCTGCGCTTTTGCCCATCGCGCTAAATAGGGCGGTGCCGGAGATTAAAATTTCGCTCTTTTGCGCCTCGCGCACCAGAGCGCTAAGCGCGTCGTCATTTGCTTTCGGAGCGAGCCTAGCCGTAGCGAGGTAGTGTGGCACGCCGTCAATGATCGTAATAAAGCGGTTTTGCGCAGGATCGAGTCTGATAGCACCGCGAGCGCCGAGGCGCGAGTGAAGGCTGAGCGAGAAAAAATCCTGCGAGAGGCTAAGCGGGCGAAATTTTGAGTAAAGCTCACGCGCGCTACGCTCAAAAAAGGCCTGCGGATCGCTTTTTAAAAGATCCACGCTCGCATCGTCTAGCATCGCGGGCGCAAAGCGCGCAAGCTCGCTCTGATACACGCTCGCGTCCTTTACCTCATAGATTATGCTCTCAAAAAGCCCGCTTTTTTGCATATCCGCAATGAACGCGTCAAAGCTCGCCCTCTTCGCGCTTGCGACGATGATTTGCCTCGCGATCTCGCGGTTGAAATCCTCGACGCTCTGTTTCTGCTCGCCGGAAATTTCAATACCGCTTAGCTCGTAAAAATCGGAATTTACGCGGTTTAAATTTAGCGCTATAAAGGCGCAAAGCGCGATAAAAACCACGCTGAATACCGCTAGGATCGCGCTCTTACTCATCTAAGCTCACGACGCCTGAAAATACGTTTTCGCTCACATCGCCGTTAGCGCTGTTAATTCGTAGCACCCTGACGTAGGCGCCGCCCTCGATCACGATATTTTTAAATATATTTTGCAGCATCCCTTTGGGACTTAGCTCGGCGCGCCACGCATCTTTGCTGCCGCTTAGCGCGATCGAGAAATTTTTGCTAAGCCGCGCTACGTCCAGGCGCGAGATCGCCAAAAAGGTGTCCTTATCAAAAAGCGAATCGGCGCTTTTGATCCACGCCGCGCCGCTACGCTCAAAAACGCCGTCCGCGCCGATTTTTAGCTCGCTTCGCACCGGCTCTAGCGTCGTCCAAAACAGCTCGCCGCCTTTGATCCTAAACTCGCCGCTACTTCGTACGGGCTCGGCAAAGCCCTCGATGCTGAGCGTTTCACTAAATTTGCCGCCGATATTATCGGTCTTAAGCGCCAGATCGCTTACTTCAAGCGCGCTCGCAAGCCCCAAAATCGCTAAAAATAAAGCTAAAATTTTCATCGTAGTCCTTTAAATTTTATGCTCGCTAAATTTTCACTGCTCGTTATCGCTAGGCAAAATTTCATTTGCCGCGGCGTTTTGAGAGCGCTCTTGCTCGGACGCGGCTTTATTTGCTACTGAAATTTCATTTGCCGCTGAAATTTCATTCGTCGCCGAAATTTTACCCGCGGAATTTTTCTTTGCTAAAATTTTATCCGCGCACGCCCTTAACTGCGGTGGTATCTCATATAGCGTCCTTTTGGAATCAAGCTCCACCGCGGCTTGCGACGTGGTAGCTTTGGCCAATAGCGCGCCCGATAGGCTTTTGATGCAGTAAGAGAATTTTATGATCGTATCGCACTCAAGCAGCTCGATGCTTACCGCAACCTCGTCGTCAAAAAGTATCGGCGCGATAAATTTAAACTCCATTTTGATAATGGGATATATAAATCCATCATCTCTCATCTGCATATATGTGTAGCCCGCCTCGCGCCAAAACTCGCATCTAGCGTCCTCGCAGAGCTTTACGTAGTTGCCGTGCCACATCACGCCCATCGGATCGGCGTCATAAAATCTGGCGCGAAATTTATATTCTTTCATTCCTCTCTCCGCTATGAAATTTTTCGTCTTGCGTGGCGGATTTTGCGGCGGCTAAATTTGAATTATCTAAATTTAGCGCAGTATCCGAGCTCGCCGTACTTTTTAAATTTGACGCGGCATTCGAACTTGCCGTATCTTTTAAATCCGCTGCGCCATTTAAATTTGACGCAGTATCCGTGCTCGTCTCGCCGAAATTTTGCGCGCCGTCGCGCTCTGCATCGCTCGCGTTTTTCCCTTGCGCCCAAAAATCAAAGAAATTATACCACTGAGAAGGAAATTCTCTGGCATAAAGCTCGAGCTGACGCACGTAGCTTTTAAGCGGCGGTGCTACAGATCGCGCCTTATCGCGGCTCTTTAGCGGCGCAGGCAGCGGCTGCAGCCGAAGCTCACGCCCTTCGCGCCCTTCGTAGCACCATAGGCTAAATAGCGGCGCGTCCAAAATTTTGGCAAGCAGGTAGCCGCCGATCGGGAAGTTCGCGCTGCGTCCTAAAAAATCCTCGCTTTGAAATTTATCCGAGCCCACCGGCATGCGATCGCCCATTATCGCGATATGCTCGCCGTTTTGCAGCAGTTCTTTGATTTGCAGCATCTCGCCGATGCCAAGTTCGCCGACGTAGAGAATTTTCACGCCGCCGCCCATTTTTTCAATAAATTTCATAAAATTTTCGCTGTGCTTGCGAAAGATCAGCACGTTGATTTTTATCCCCGCCGTGCTTGCCGAAAGAGCGCGCGCGATCTCGGTGTTGCCGAAGTGCGAAGTGATTAAAATTTTGCCCGTTCCGTCGCTTAAAAGCTCCTTCATGCCGCTTTGCACGCGTATTTGATCCAGCGCGATCTTGCCGTTCCAAACCGCGATTTTTTCGCACAGACTGAGGGAAAATTTATAAAAATTCGCATAAATTTCGCGGGCCTTGGGCTCGCGATCAAGCGCGCGCCGTAAAAATTCCCCGATCGCGCGTCGCTCGTTTTTAAGCAGCGCAAAATAGATCGCCGAGATAAAAAGCGCGGTGCCTCGCATACAAAAATCGGGCGTGTGAAGCGTGATGAAGCGGGTTAAATTCAAAAGCGCTGCGCCCGCCTTTTCGTTGTTTTCGCTCCAGTGCCTAGCCATCGCGCCCGTCCTTTGCGGCGGCATGTTGCGACGAGGCTTTTACGAGCGAACTTTGCGCTGAATTTTCCGCTTGCAGGCTGCGCGCTGCGGATTTGTCGCCGCATTTTTCGGTACCGGCTTTTTCGTCTGCGCCGCCGTCCATCCCCTCTTTCGCACCTTTGCAACTATCGCGCCGCGCGCCGCTGCAAAGGTTTTGCCCCGCTAGCCCTTGCAAAATTTGATCTGCACTCTGCTGCGAAGCCCCCCGCAAGCCGCGCTTTTTAAATTTATCGCAGGCGCGCTTTAGCGCCCTTTTTGCAAGCCAAAGCGGAAGCCCGCAAAATAGCCTCGCGTGCATCAGCGAAATTCCAAAATTATCTCGAAACGGCGCGAAGTGGCTCACCCCGCCCGCTTCGTAGCGCACAGTCAGATCGAGCCATTTTATCTCTAACCCCGCACGCGCGGCCAGGATTAAAATTTCGGCATCAAAGCCCATCCTGCGGCTCTTGGTGCGAGGCAGAAGCGGCACGATCTCCTCTAGCGGGTAGATTCTGAAGCCGCACATCGCGTCTTTTATGCGGTGCGAGAGGGTGTTGATCACGCACCAAAAATTCATTATCTTGCGTCCGTGTAGGCGGGATTTGGGCGCGCTTTCGTCATATACGGGAGCGGCACAGATCAGCGCGGCGGGCTGCCGCGCCGCAAACGCCAAAAATTCCTCGCATCTGCTTACGTCGTGCTGAAAGTCCGCGTCTATCTGAAAGGCGTGCGTAAATCCAAGCTCCTTCGCCCACGCCAGCCCGTCGCACACGGCAGCGCCTTTGCCGCCGTTTTGTGCGCGGGCGTAAATTTGAGCTGCAAGCCCCTTTAGCGCGCTTTTGCTCGCCTCGTCGCTGCCGTCGTCCACGATCAGCACGGGCGCAATGGGCGCTAGGGCGCTTACGAGCTCGGCGATGCGCGCGGGGTGGTTGAAGTAAGGCAGCAAAAACGCGGGCTTAAAGGCAGATTCTTCCACTGGCGCAGACCTTATCGTTTGAAATTTCAAAGCGGAGCTTGCCGCTTGCCTCAGTGATTTTGATTGAAATTTCATCGCCCGGGCGGATAAAATTCGTAAATTTTAAATTTTCTATCTTTTGCATGCCGTCTAGCTCGTAGCCAAGGGCTTTTGCGCAGATCAATACGAAGCGAAGTTGCATAAACGCGGGCACCAGCGCAAATCGCGCAAAGTGTCCGTCAAAATAAAAGTCGCTGGCTCGCACCTTCGCGCGAAACTCATTCTCCGCGCTCCGCTCGAAAACGGGCACCTCGTAGCGCTGCAGGGCGCTTAAAAAGTCCTTTTTGCTTAGCTTGCCCTGCTCGTTAAAAGGCAGTTTGCTTGCGATCTTGAAGTAGCGCAAAATCGCGCCGAATTCGGGCTTTAAAAAGGCCTTCAGCTCGTCCGTGACGCCCTTCTTGCCGCCTGCGCGAAACGCATGCTCGCCGCGCTCGCTAAGCTTGATAAGAGCTACGGCGCGGTCGCGCTGCGGGTGCAGATCGATCCTGCATTCGCCGATAAATTCGTGCGAGCGGAGTTTGGCTTCGAGCAGATCGAGGCTCACGCGGTTTTCGTTGATCTTTACGGTGCGGTCGCCGCGCCCCAAAAGCGTGATCTCGTCTGCGCACACATAGCCGAAATCGCGGCTTTCGAAACGCTCGCACCAAGGCGAGCTGATCGTAAACTCGCCCGTTTGCGAAAATTGGTCGGCGGGCCGCTTTGCCCTAAATTTATCGCAAAGCCCATCTGATTGCGCAAATTTATCGTCGTGTTTGGTCGCAGAGCTCAGTGCGGGGCTGTTTTTCTGGCCGGCTGCGGTTTCATCGCTAACGTCTGCATTAAATTTAGACGCCTGCTCGCCCAAGCGGATTATGTCTTGCTCGTCCGCACGGCTCGTTTTAGGTTTTACCGTAGAATTTTCGCCGCAAGAACTTGCCTCAGGATCGAAGGGCTTGCTCTCGCATTTTGCCGGGCCGCCGCTATCAATATCTGCGCGGATCTGCACGCTAACTGGAGCGAATTTCTTAAGTCCCGCGCCCTCGTTGCAGGCGATCACGCCCGTCTCGCTCGAGCCGTAAATATCGACGATGCGGGCACTGCTAAGCGCGCGCAAATTATCTCGGATCGCAGGACTTAGCGGCGCACCCGCGCTAAAAATAGTGCTCAAAGGCGCTATGTTTGCGGCGTCTGCGTGCTCGCACAGCGCGCCGAGCACCGTGGGCGAGCTGATCAGCACGGCGCTTGCAAGATCGGCTGCAAGGATGATTTCAGGGTAGTTTAGCCCGCCTTTTTGCGTGCGCGAGCCGCAAAGCAGCGGCACGAAGATGCTAAATGTGAGCCCAAACATATTTTGGTGCGAGACGCCCGATAAAAATCGATCGCTTGCGCAAAGGCCGAATCTTTCTACTAAAAATTCCGCCTCCAAAACCATATCGCGCAGGCTTTTTTCGATATTTTTCGCCTCGCCCGTGGAGCCCGAAGTTTTGATATAAAATTTCTGATCGGCGCGCAGTAGATGCAAAGAGACAGGCTCTTGCTCGCGCGGCGCGTGATTTTGCGGCACGTTTTTAGATGAAATTTTAGGCGCGGATTTTTCGGTATCGCGAGACGAAATGTTTTCTAAATCATGAGGGTCGAATTTGTCTAAATTTTGCGCTGCGGCGAGATTTGGAATTTTCACGTCGCCGCCTAGATGAAATTCGCCGCTAAATTTAGGCTCTCGCAGCAGCACGGGCGCAAAGCCCGCAATCATCGCACCGAAAAAAAACGCGATAAACTCTGCCGCGTCTTCGCCGTAAATTTCGATCATCGGCGTGCTTTTTTGCTCTTGCGTCTGTGTCGTTTGTGCGGCGTGCGCGGTATCTGTACCGCCGCTAGAATTTTCCGCTTCATTGAAATTTGCGCTTCTACTGGAATTGTCCGCGCCTTGTAAGCTTGCCGCTTTACTTTGTTTGCACCCCGTTTTTGCTAAATCGCGCGCAATAGTCGCCGCAGCAAGGATTTCGCGGTCATAAGGCTTCAAAGAATTAATCAAATTTTTTAACATAAAATTTCCTAAAAATCATCTCGCCGCCGATCAGCGCGCCGATGAGGACGTATGAGATCGCGCCGCAATAAACGCTCCAATAAATTTTATCTCGCGGTAGCAGCAGCGCCGCGCTAAGCAGGCCGTTTAGCACGAAAAATCCGAGCCAAATTTCGGTCAGCTTGCGCGTGTAGACGCGGCCGTGCTCGTTGAGACCTGGCTGCTTCAAAAGCGCTAGGTGCGTGATCGCGGGCGTCGATCTTAGACTGAGCGCGAAAAGCGCCGCGAGCGAGAAATTTATTATGAGCGGATACAGATACGCGAGCGCTCCGCCGCCAAATAGGGCGCACAGCGCAAAAAATGCCGCGCTCGCGCCCTTAATAGCGCGATCTTTACTTTCAAAAACAGCTCGCGCTCCCCATAGCGCGCTCATCGCCGCGAGCAAGCAGACTCGCGCGCCGCCGTGCAAAAAATAGAGGCCGAAAGGGTAAAACACGCTTAAAATTATGGTAGCTGTTTTTAAAAATATCGCTCGTCGCAATCTTTGCAATCCTTAAATTTAGCCGCGAGGGCTTGGTTTTTTATCGCGTCGCGGCGGTTTTAACTTTGTCGCAGCAATTTTGTTTTACCGCGGCTGGCTAGGCTTTTGCTGCTGTGATTTCGGTTTTGCCGTGGCGGTTTTTTTGGTTTTGCCGCTAGCAGCGCAATCGGCGCGATCTATACCGCGCCGAGATACTTTAAATTTGACCTCGGCGCCACGGTTTTGTGCGCCATGCTTTTAAAATTTTAATTCAGCCGCGCCTGCCGCCTTCAAATTCTAGCCGCATCTTAAAATTTAGCTGCGCTTTCATTTAACTCGCACTGCCGCACCCGCGATTAGATCCGCTAAATTAAATTTAGCCGAAATTTTAAAATTTTTGAAATTTTAAGAAAACAGCGGTCGCAAAAGAAACAATGCCTTTTAAAATTTCAAAATTTCACCCAGGCTCGCAGATTAAAATTTTAAAATTTTAATCTGCAAAGTGCTTTACATACTGGCCCAAAAGCGGCAGTTAAGCGGGCTTTGTTGTCGTGCCGCTTAAGCGCTAAGCCCGTAAAAGCCGCTCGCTCCACGCTCTTTCAATTAAAATGTTCGCCGTTCGCCACACGTTATCAAAACACCGCGCGCACCAAACAAAATGCCGCCGTATATTATCCGCTCGCCCGCCACCTCTGTGCCACCGCAAAGTAAACTACCAAGCCGCCGCACACGCGACCTTACCGCAACGCACGGCGAAATTTAACTCTCGCCGCCGGTAGTTTCCACGCTCACGCCCTGATCGAGCTTCGCCGCTACGGCATCCACGATGTCGCCAAGGGTTTGGATGTTTTTAAAATCATCGGGCATCAGCTTATAGCCTGTGTTTTTCTTGACGTAATCGACCAAATCGATCGCGTCGATGCTGTCGATCTGCAGATCCTCGTAAATTTTAGCCTCCGGCACGACCTTGCTCTCGTCGATCTCGAAAAGCTCCACGAGCGCCTTTTTTAAAATTTCAAAAATTTCATCTTTACTCATTTTTACTCCTATTTTCGGCGATGTATTGCGCCAAAGACGCAACGGATGAGAAAATTTGCTTTAAATTTTGGGTTTTTGAGTTAAGCACGATGCCGTATTTTTTCTGCACCAAAAGCCCGAGCTCCAGCGCATCGACCGAATCGAGCCCGAGCCCGTCGCCAAAAAGCGGCTCATCGTCATTTATGTCGCCGGGCGCGACGTCTTCGAGGTTCAGCCCCGAAATGATCAGCTCCTTAAGCTCCAAAATTTCTTCGTTCACAGATTCTCCTTTTCATATAGATTTGATATTTTTTCGTAGAGTTTGCGCACTCGGATCGGGTTTGGGCGATCCGGCTCAAAGCCCGTTAGATCAAGCGCGCACAGCTCGTAGAGGTCGTATTTCATCCGAACCTCGGGCGTATCGTACCATACTTGTCCTTTTTTTAGGCTTTTAGGATCCATTTTTATCGCGACGCAGTTTATATTTTTTGCGAAATTTATTGCGATGTAAAACGCCGCTTTGTGCATGGCGATGCGATCCGCGGTGCGCGTGCCCTCGGGAAATATGATTAAGCTTTCGCCTCGCTCAAGGGCGCTGCGGCACGCATCTATCATCGCTTCCGAGCCGGTGTTTGGGATGTAGCCCGCGGCTGCGATGGCGGCGGAGAGGAAGGGGTTTTTACACAGACTTTCCTTGACTACGCAGTTTGCGCGCCGCACGTGAGCCAAAAAGATCACCACGTCAAGCAGGCTGGGGTGGTTTGCGATGATGAGAACGCCGCTAGGCGGGAGCTTGCAGCGCCAGTTCACGCCGATACTGCCGTAAAGTCGCGCGAGCAGCAAAAATATGCGCCACGAGATCATTATAAAATCGCGTACGAAATTTCGCACGGCGCTTATGCGGTTTAGCCTCAGCAGCGCTACGGGGAGGAAGAGCAGGTTGCCTATCATACACAGCGCGCCGAAGCTTGAGAAGCACAGCGCGATGCCGATCTGCTTAATTTTGCGCCTTAGCGGATCTGTCTGCTTCATCGCGCGGCGCCTCTTTCGGCTGAGATTTCGCGGCAGCTTTTGTTGGGAATTTTGCGGCTATCGGCGAGGGTTTTGTTGTTCTCAGCAGGGATTTGATGGTTCATCATACGCGCGATCTCGATAAAATTTCTACGGCTTTCCGCGCGCCGCATCGCATTGAAATTTCTGCGGTTCTCTGCGCGCGCTATTTCAGCTTGCGGCACATGCCGAAATAATAAAATTTTCATGGTCTGAGCGGAGACGATCTCGGCGCCGTGCATGTACCGAAGCAATAGAATTTTTGCGGCGCGCGGTAAACTGTGATCTTGTAGAATTCCCGCCGTTCGCGGCATGTGCTGCCTCGGTGAAATTTCCGCGGTTTGCCGCATGCTTCGTCGTACGTATTGCTGCGATGAAATTTCTATCTTTTGCCGTACGTGTCGTTGCGATAGAATTTCGGCGGTTTGCCACACGCGCCGTCGCGACGGAATTTCTGCGAAATGCCATATATGCTGTTTTGGCGCCGCCATATGACGCGCCGTCTGATTAAATTTGTAGCTCGCGGCGCCGCAAAATTTAAAATTCATCGCAACGCCTTGTCGTGCGCATCTTGCCTGAGAGGCTACTCGGTTCATCGCGCGGTTAAATTTAAGCTCGCAACCCAAGCCTTGATCTGCTAAATTTATGAAATTTACAGCCTGCTGTGCGTAGCATTTCGGCTCGCCGCATCTGTCTTTATAGCGGAATTTTACAGTGTACTGCCGCGGTAAAATTTTTATAGCCCGTGACTTGCCCCGCTTAGGCAGATTTTTTTCGGTTCGTTGTGTATGCCTCGGCAGCGTATTTTCGCAGCGCGCCTCATTGCAACGCGATTTGAGGGCGTATGGCGCGCGCCCTTTCGGCGTGCTTTTAAGATGCGCCGTTTGGTTGAGCTCATATTTGATAGCGCGGCTAAATTTAAAATTTTCACCATATCTGAGCTTGGCGGAGCGGCTAAATTTAAAGCTAGCCGTTCGCGCCTTTGCGGCTCCGTGTAGCCTGAGATTTTGATCAAATTTGCTCGTCTCGCCGCGCTTTCTCATGCGATGAAATTTTACTATTTTAACGCTCACGATCTTGCCTTAAAAAAAGCTGCGATTTTGGCAGGATCTTTGACGCGCCAAAGATAGTCCAAAACCCCGTCGCTGCTGCGCCATTCGCGCTTGTCGGAGAGGATTTTAGCCAAAAATTCCACCGCGGTATCTAGAGGGATTTTGCCGTCCTCTTTAAAGCTTCGTAAAATTTCATTCTCGGCTCGCGGTTTCGGATTTTGCGCCTCTAGGCTCTGTGCCGTCGCGTCCGCAACGTGCGGAGAGATTTCGATCTGCACGTCATCTCCGCGCTGAAGCACCAAAAGTAGGGCGCAGGCGAAGTCACAGCGCTTCAGATAGTCGTTATTTGCCTCCTCAAAATAGCAGATCAGGGCGATTTTAGCATTATCCGACTTGCATTCGCCGTCCTTGCCTGCTTCGTTTGCGTCCTGCGCGGAGCTGGAATTTTCCGCGCTTTCTTTCAGCCTGGCAGCGGCGATTATTGCGCCGTTTTCGAGCGCGCACGCCGCAGAGATCGTCGAAATTTCGGCATAGTTTTGCGTAAAAATCGCATTTTGCGCTGCGATCGCGTTGAGCACGCTGACGCAAAAGCTCGAAGGCGAGACGCTTTCGCTCATCGAGCCGAGCAGGCTAAAACAGCGGTTGATCTCGCCCAGGCGCGAGCAAAAGACGAGCGGCAGCCCTTCGCGCTGCGTCGCGGAGCTTTGCATTGCATGATTGCAGGCTCGCGAGCTTTCGTTCGTTTTGGAATTTTGCCTTGTCGAATTTAAAGAATTTTCATTTGTGAAATCTTGCTGCGCCGAATTTAAATTTTGCGGCATAAAATTTAAAGAATTCTCATTTGAAAAATCCTGCAGCGGCGGGTTTTGCACAGCGGCGCGGCTTTCGCTCGCACCTAAATTTTGTGGCGCGAAATTTAAAGAGCCTTTCTCGGCTAGGCTCTGCGGCGTATTTTGCGAAATTTCGCCTAAAAGCGAGATGCAAAGTTTTGCCCCAAGCCCCAATCGGCGACGTTGCAGCGGCGGAATGTGCACAAGAGCCGGCTTTTTCTTTAAAGCTTCGAGCGCTAAAATTTCATCTTTTAAGCGGGCATGAGCAGAAATTTTTAAATTTTCTACAGAGCTATTTTGTAAAGCCTCGCCCTCGCGCGCGGCGAAATTTTTATAAAGTTCCGTCGCCTTTTCGGAGCCGCAATCAAAAGCGCGCGCGGAGCTAAATTTAGACGCAACCGCTTTGTAATTTAATACTTGTTGCGAGCCAAACTCGGTAGATTTTTCATCAAAACCTTCTGTAGCAAGCTCGCGCCCCGCTTTTTCGTTATTCTCGCAAGCTGTAAAATTTGCGAAATTTATGAAATTCTGCTCGCAGTACGAAATATCTGTAAAATCTTGCGTAGAATTCGCCGTAAAATCATACGTAAAATTTTGATCCGTATCGCAAGCGGGATCGGATTTTTCGCCTAAGCTTACTTCAGAAATCCCGTCCGAGCAAGCGGCGAGGTTCTTATAAAACTCCGCCGGCTCGCCCGAAATTATCGCGCTTGCATAAGATATACCGAAGCTTAGTTTATTTTGCAATATAGCCTCTTAGTGTGACACCGCTCATTATCGTGCCTACGCCGCATTCAAATTCTTTGTCGCTTACGAAAACGTTTTTGTAATAGTAGCTCGTGATATTGACGACCTTGTTGCCGCCCTCTTTTTTGGCGCGATCTTGAAAGCTAAGTAGCGCCGATAAAAACGCGCGGTTGCATGCGGCTTGATCGCTCTTACCAACGCCGTTTGCTTTTTTGTTAGAGCTTAGCTGCTGCGTGATCTTTCTGCCTGCGGATTTATTGCCGAAGTAGAATTTTATGTTCGGATCAAGCTTGGCTTTGGCGTCTGGCTCTGCGAGTGCCGCAGCGATCGGGAAGCGCACGATATCGTTTTTGGCATAAGCCGAATTAGCGACAAAAAGCGTCGCAACTACGAAAAATAGAAATTTTTTCATTTTCTCTCCTTTAGTCGATAAATTTTTTAAAAATCAAAGATGTGTTTACGCCGCCGAAAGCGAAGTTGTTATTCATAACGTAGTCCGTCTTTATCTCCTGCGGCTGCGTGAGGTACCTAAGCGGCGCGCACTGCGGATCGATATCTCGTAAATTTAGATTCGGATAGAATAGCCCCTCGTTCATCATCATCACCGAGATGAAGCTCTCCAGCGCTCCGCACGCGCCCAAAGTATGACCTAAATAGCCCTTGTAGGAGCTCACTGGCGTTTGCGAGCCGAAAATTTCATGCGTCGCCGTAGATTCTGCGACGTCGCCCTGTCTGGTCGCCGTAGCGTGGGCGTTTACGTGCCCGATGAGATCCGGCGAAATCGCGGCGTCTTTGAGCGCCAGCTGCATCGCCGCGCGCATAGTCTCGCTCTGCGGGCGGGTGATATGCGTGCCGTCGCAGGTCGTGCCAAAGCCCACTATCTCGGCGTAAATTTTAGCGCCGCGAGAAAGTGCGCTTTCGAGGCTTTCTAGCACGAACATAGCGCCGCCTTCGCCCAAAACCAGCCCGTCGCGCGCTATATCAAAGGGCGCAGGGCTGAGAGTAGGGGTGTCGTTTTTGCAGCTTGTCGCGTAGAGCTTGTCAAATACGAATGCTTGGCTTGGGTGCAGCTCGTCCGCGCCGCCTGCTAGCATCATATCTATCAGGCCGAATTTTATTGCTTCGTAGGAGTAGCCGATCGCCTGAGATGCGCTCGTGCACGCAGAGCCCGTGGGGATGAGTCTGCCTTTCAGCCCGTAGTAGATCGCGATATTCGCAGCGACGGTGTGGGGCATCATCTTGACGTATGAGTTGGCGTTGAAGGTGCTATCCTTGCCGTGCAAAATATCTATAACCTCGCCAGTAGCTTTCGCATCGCCGCTACAGCTACCCGCCGCGACGCCCATACGGCCGTCCTTTATGCGCTCATCCTCTAAAAGTCCCGCATCCGCCAGAGCCTCGCCCGCGGCATCTACGCCAAACATCGCTACCTTACCCATTGAGCGGGTATCTTTGCGGTTCCAGTGTGCAGGCGGCGCGTAGTTTTGTATCGGCGCGCCCAGCCTAGTGTTTAGCTCCTCGCCGAAGATATCCCATTCGCTCATATAAACTACGGCGCTTTTTTGCTGCGCTAAATTTTGCTTGATGCTCGCCCAGTCCCGCCCGAATGCACAGACGTTGCCAAAACCCGTAATAACTACTCTATTTAACATAATCCACCGTCTATTTTAATAACCTCTTTTGTGATGTATGCGGAATTTTCGCTTAGCAAAAACTCCACCAAATGCGCCACCTCGCTCGGCTCGCCGATGCGGCCTAGCGGGATCGCGCTTAAAATCTGCTCGCTTGCAGCTTCGTTTATGCTCTCGCTCATCGCCGTTTTGATTAGCCCGGGAGCCACGACGTTTACCGTGATCTTGCGGCTTGCAAGTTCTATCGCCAGCGATTTTGCCGCGGCGATTAGGCCTCCTTTGCTAGCGGCGTAGTTGCTCTGGCCGCGGTTGCCGGCAATTCCGCTAACCGAGCTCATCACGACGATACGCCCGCCCTTTTTGGCGCGGATCATCGGCATCAACGCAGGCTTTAGGACGTTGTAAAACCCGCCTAAATTCGTATCTATCACGCTTTGCCAATCCTCGCGCTCAAACCACACGAAGGAGTTATCTCGCGTGATACCAGCATTTAGCACAATGCCCCAGTATGCGCCGTTTGCCTCTATGTCTGCTTCGATCCGCTCCTGCGCCGCAGCGGTATCTGCGATGTCAAATTTTAAAATTTGAACTTCCGCCGCGCCTGCGTCCAAGCAGTGCTTCGCTACGTCATTAAGCTTTGCTTCGTTGCGCCCGTTTAGCGCCAAGCCGTAACCCTTTTGCGCTAAATTTAACGCGCACGCCTCGCCGATACCGCCGCTCGCTCCGGTAATTAAAATTCTCTTAGCCATTTATACTCTTTATCATTTCGTCGCTCGCGCGCATTACGCTTAGCGTGGCGCTTGCGATATGTTCGCCGCCGCAGCGGATCTCGCAGTCGAAGATATATAGCCCCTCGCCGTCGCTCACGCTCTGCCTCGCCGTCGTGATCACGCGCTCGCCCACCTTCAGGCTTGCGCGCGAAATATGAAGGTTTCGCACGCCCAGCAAAAACCCAAGCCTCGCCTCGCCGTCATTTCGGTAGCCCGAATACACGCCGATACACTGCGCCATTATCTCCATATACGCGTAGCTGCCGAGCTTGCCGTCTTCGGTAAACGGCGAGTCCTCTTTAACGCTAAACGCGCAGCTTACGTAACCGTCGCTAACCTCTAAAATTTCATCCGCGAAGACCATATATCCGCTCTGCGGTAGGATGCTAGAGGCTCTCATACGCGTCCTATTATGGTTACGGCGTTGTCGCCGCCGAAAGCAAAGCTTAGATTCATCGCGGTATCTACGCGCGCCTTTTTTGCTTCGCACGCGAGATTAAATTTAGACAGCGCCGCTGGAATTTCGATCGTTTGCGAAGCTTGATCCGCAGCGTATTTTAAAATTTTATCGCCTGCGTCTTGCAAAGCTTTAGACGCAGCCAAAATTTCATCCGCGCTACTTTTTGAAATTTCACCCTGCGCGTTTTGCAGAATTTCACCGCCCAAGCTGCATGAAATTTGATCGCTTTCGCTGTTTAAAATTTCATCGTTTTGCTCGCCGTGCCGCGCCTGCGCGCCGCGAAAAATTTCAGCCTCAGAGCCGCCCCAAATTTTATCATTCGTAAAATTGGGCGGGATCACGCCCTGTTTGATCGCCTCGTAGCAGACGGCAAGCTCGATCGCCCCCGCAGCACCCAGAGTGTGTCCGGTCGCCCATTTGGACGAGCTTGCAGGCGCTGAGGGTAGGGCGACGCTCATAGCCAAGGCCTCCATCGCGTCGTTAGCCGCAGTGCCGGTGCCGTGCAGATTTACGTAGTCGACGCTTTGCAGCTGCGCCGATTTTAACGCGGTTTTAATCGCTTTGATCTGCATGAGTGCGCTAGGATCGGGCTTGGTGATGTGGTAGGCATCGGAGTTTGCGGCGTGAGCTAAAAACGCAACGTCGCTTATGCGCTCGCGCGAAAGCACGAATGCGCAGGCTCCCTCGCCCAGATTTGTGCCCGCACGCGCCTCTGAAAACGGCTTTAGCGGCTGCTCGCTTAAAATTTCAAGCGCGCTAAAGCCCTGCAGCGTGAGCTCGTCTAATGCGTCGGCACCGCCGAAAACGACCGCGTCGCAAAGTCCCGCGTAGATGAGGCGCGAAGCTTCGATCAGAGCTTTGTTTCCGCTGGTGCACGCACTCGAAACTCCGATCGCGACGGATTTTAGCCCGAAGCGTTCGCGGATAAAATTTGCGGGGTTTGCGTGGGAGTTGCGCTCAAAGCAGAAGTTTTTAAATTTAACGTTTGCGTCTTTTGAATTTTTGGCGAAATTTTCGCCGCTTGGAGTAGAAATTTCGCTGCACGGCGCAGAGTTTTCGCCGTCTTGCGAGATAAAATTTTCCGCGTCTTTACCACAAGCGAAAAATTCCGCATAGTTTTCCTGCACGCCGGTATTGGTAGTCGCAAACACCACGCCAATGCGGTGCGCGCCGAATTTTTGCACGGCTTGCTCTATTTGCTCCTGCACGCCGAGGCAGGCGTAAAGCGCCAGGGCGTTCGTGCGCGTGGCGTAGGCGCTATCTTTGATCTGCGGCAGCGGCGTATCCACGCGCCCAAAGATGAAATTTTTGCCACAGACGCTAAGCTTTCGCAGAGCGGATCTCTTCTCGCACAGCGCACTAAAAAGCTCTGCGGCGCTGTTTGCGCCCGCGCAGATGAGCCCCGGGCTACTTAGATACTGCGTCATATCGGCGCCCCTTTGCGTTTATGGTGAAATTCGGTTTATTCGCATTCTCAAGTAGGGCTAAAAATACTCGCTCGCTTTGCGAATCGGGCGGTAGGAAGCCGTCGTTGCGAAATTTTGCCTCGCCGCCTTTGATCGATAAAATTTTACGTGCTATCGGCGCGCCTAGCATATCGAGCCAGACGAGCTTGTAGCGGCTCTCTTTGCCGCTTGCAGGTGAAATTTGTGAGATTAGGGCTCTGCTTTTTACGCCGAGCTCGTCCGTCAGGATGAACTGCTTTTGGCTAAATTCCGCTATCTGCTCGGGCGCTTTGCGTGCGCATCCGCCTATAAAAAACGCGGCGCAAAGCAGAATGAAAGCCGTTTTAGAAATAGCGTAAAAACGATAAAAAGGTCTCAAAAATTCTCCCTAAAAACTAGCGAAATCAAAATCTCGCCCTCCAAAATATAGCTTTTGTAGGGCCACGCCCTGCCGCGCTCATCAAGTGCCAGAGCCTCACCGCCTGCGTCGCGCACCAGCCCCACGCGAGCAAGTGCGTAAAAACCTAGGTTTCGCGCCTTAATCAGCGCCTCTTTGATCGTGTAAATTTTATAAAAAACAAGCGCTTTTTCGCTCTCGTCCGCCGCCGCTAAAAGCTCGCGCTCAAAGGCATTGAAACAAAACTCGCTCGCCGCGGCAAAATTCCGCGGTTTTAAAATTTCAAGATCGAGTCCGAATTTTTGCCTCGCTAGAGCCACGGCGACGATCGTTTTGCCCTCCGCGCTTTTGTGCGAGATACAAAATTTGCCGCGCTTTTTAAAGCGCGCTTTAAGCGCCCGCGAAACGCGAAACTCGCGCAGATGGGCTCGCGCGCGCGCCAGCTTCTTATCGCGCCTGCTCAAAAGTCGCCTCGGGGCGCGCAGATCCTCGTCGGTGATTAAAATTTTTATCTCGCTCATAAAGCTCTGATTTTACTAAAATAGTCTTTATAAAAATATAAAATAGCGCGGCGGCGTTAGAATTTCGTTTAAAATTTATTTGATGCGATTGGGTTCAAAGGCGCACTAAAACATAAAATTTATCGCGTTTGCACTAAGGCCTCGGGCGCGGTAAAATTTTAAAATTTAGCTCATTTTCGATCTGCGCCGTGCGCTTTTTTGGTTCGTCGCGTGTCGTTATACGGCGTCGGTTGTGTTTGTTGCGCTCATCTTGTTCGTCGCATCTCGTGCGATTGCTTATTTGGTTAAATTTTAGCGTGGCTGTATCAAGAGGCAGGCAGCGCAGGTTTTGAAAATATCGGCGCGGAATTTTAAAAATTCCGCGATAAAATTTCTGCCGCATGCAGCGTTTATGCTAGAGCTTTCGCGACGAAATCTAGACGCGTCGTGCGATGAAATTTTAAAATTCCGAAGCGAAATTTAAAATCGCGAGCAGTGCGTGGCGCAACAGACGCCGTAATATAGCAGCGCAAAATTAGCCGCATTTGAATAAAACGGCATAAAATTTAAGCGCTCCTGAATACGGCAACTTGAAATTTAAATACCCTTAAATTAAAGCGGCACGAAATTCAATCGCGCTTAGCTACCGCAACCGCATTAAATCCCGAGCCGTTCCGCGCTGCGCCGAACAGAATGCTTTAAGATCCGTGCCGCATCGCGCTATTTGCATCAAATTCTGTATCGTGTCGCACTAAATTTGAGTTAAATTCCGAGCCGCATTAAATTTACGTCAAAATTCCGCCGCCGCAAGGACGGCGTTTGATTTTATTTTTTGATCATGCGTTTGTATGGGCCGAAGCGGTGATCGTTTTCGTCAAATCCGTCGTTGTAGGGCCCCACGTCCATATCCATCTGCTTGACGTCTAGATCGGGGAAATCTTTCTTCCTATCGGGTTTGATCTTGCGCGGTTTTGAGTTTATATACGCCGTCACGTCGAAAGCTTCCTCCCAGCTTAGCGAGGCGTCCCCTTTAGGCATAGTGGCTTTGACATACCTTGCTCCTTCGATGAGCCTATACATACCGGCGCCCGTATTGTAGCTATCATCGCCCCAAAGCGCGGGGAATGTGTAGTAATCGCCACTTTGAGCAAACCCCTCGTTTTTTATCCCTTCGCCGTTTTCGCCGTGGCAGGCGGCGCATTTTGCGGCGTAAATTTCGAGTCCTTTTTTAGGATCCGCCGCGCGGTCTAAAAACTGCGCCTTCGGCAGCCCCTGGCCTTTTACCTTTGCGCCGACCTCATATCCTGCGGAGAGCCAGTGCATGTAGGCGATCATCGCGCGCATCTCTTTGGAGTTCGTAGGGATCGCTTTGCCAGCCATCGAGCGTTGAAAACAGCCGTTTATGCGGTCTTGCAGCGTGACTAGCTGATCCGATCTCGCGACATACTGCGGAAATCTCGCGTAGATACCAACAAACGGGCTTTGATCGGGCACGACGCCGCCGCTCGTATGACAGCTCGAACAGGAGAGGTTGTTGCCCGCAAAGCGCATTTTTTCGTCCTTTGCCTGCGGTCCGAGATACCTCGTCGTCTCGCTGATGAGCTTCGCGCCGTAGATGACGGTCTTTGCATAAGGCGAGTCGCCGAGCTTTGCCTCGTCTATGACGCCGTTTTCATCGATGCCTACGGGCAGCTTAAATTCTTGCGTCTTTTGCTCGTACGGCACGGCTTTTTTGGCGTTGAGTTTGGCTACATCAAAACCTAAAACGGGCGTAAAAAAGAGCGGAAGCGCTAAAACAAGGGCGGTTTTTCTCATATGTTCTCCTTTAAAAAAGTAAAATATACATTTGAAATTATTGAATTTTTTAGTTAAATGTGCGTTAAAATTTTAAAAAAGAAGCTATTGCGAGGGCTTGTGCGTAGCAAAAATTTAAAAGAGCCGAAATTTTAACTTAGCGCGACGATGAAATTTGACGCAAATTTTGCGCGGCCTAGCGATAAAATTTAAAGTAAATGGTGAGATTTTTTAAAATTTGAGCGGGTCAATTTGATAGAACCTGCGCAATTAGACTACTTGATTTTGTCATACGATAAATTTTGGCAGTGCGGCGAGCTACGCAGAAAAAGAAGTCGAGCCGTGACGCAGCGGATTTTTTTAAGGCTTGCGAGAGTAAAATTTAAAAGATTGCCTCACTCCCGTCGTTCGTTTCGTCCGCACCGCTCGGCACGCTTGCTGCGCCTCTGTATTTTTTATCGCGCGCACGGATCGCTTTATTTGTGCGCCTCTGTATTTTGCGTCGCAGATGCTGTGCCGTATATCAAAATATCAAAGCGCGATTGAACCCGCGCATACAAGCGCTCAAGGAGCGAACGGGTAAAATTTAGGCGGGCAATTTCGCTCATTCGCGACTGCGGTATATTTGATCCGTGCTGCCGCTGCTACTCCGCCATAAACGAGCCGTTTGCAAAAACGTGTCGTGGCATGTCGCCGAAATACAAGCTCAAATTAGTATTTTAGCGCGAGATTTGCAAAAGTATGTCGCGGTGCATCGCAGCAGGATCGCCGCCGTATTTGAAATTTATCGGCGCGATAGGGCGAGGCGGATTGTCTCGTCTATGCGCCGTTTAGGTGGCGCGCGTATTTATGCTCGCCCTACACGCGCTTTAAACGGGCTTTAGGTTTGAAATTTAACCCGAGCGGGCTAGGAATTTTAAATTTAAGCGGATTTAAGCTTTGGCGGTCGGATCTTGCCTGCGCGCCGCGCAGGACCGTATCCGCGCTAGAATTATCGCCGCCGAGATAAAATTTCGCGCAGCAGGCTCCGTAATGCGGCGATATGAGATTTTAACGCTCTTGAGTAAAACGTAAAGGAATTGGGGAAATCGAAGTAGCATCGGCAAGTGTGAAATTTTAATGCTTTTGAATAAAACGGCGCGAAACTTAATCGTTCTTAAGTAGAGCAAGGGCAAATTAGCCTTTATCGCCAAGCTCGCGATAGTTATAATTTTGAATTAAACGGCGAAATTTAAATACTCTTGGATAAAACAGCATGGAATAAACTTAAACGCCTCGGATAAAAAACGTTAATTTTAACCACACTGAACTACCGCGCTATCTGAGCTAAGCCGAGTCGTATCGTGCTGTGATGGGCGGTTGAGTTAAATTCCGTGCTGCGTCGCACCGGATTTGCTTTAATTTCGCACCGAGCTACGCCGAGCCACACTAAATTTGCCGTTAAGCTGCATTAAATTTTATGTAAAAATTTTGCTACTAAGCTACGACAAATTTAGATTCAAATTTCGCTAGCGTGCCTATCTGTAGTAATCTTTTACGAATTTTTCTATGCGCTCAAAGCCGCGTTTTAGATTTTCCATAGAGCACGCAAAGCTTATGCGGAAGTGCCCATCCATGCCAAATCCGCTTCCTGGCACCGTGGCTACGAGCCCTTTATCTAGCAGTTGTATGCAAAATTTCATACTATCGGGTTCTACCTGGGAGCAATCTATGAAGAAATAAAATGCGCCATCTGGTTTTACGACACTAAGCCCAGGAATCGCGCCTATCGCGTCTGTGCCAAAATCGCGCCTGCGCTCGTATTCGCGCCTCATCTCCTCGATATAATCATCCGCCTCGCCGCGCAGCACTGGCATAGCGCCTGCCTGGACGATACTTGCTACGTTGCTGACGCTTTGGCTTTGCAGGCTGATCATAGCCTTATTTAGCTCATCGATCGCACAGGCGGTGTATCCGAAGCGCCAGCCGGGCATTGCGCCGCATTTGCTTAGCCCGTTGATCGTCACGGTGCGCCCAAACATATCCTCGCTGATGCTTGCTGCGGCTATGAAACTCTTGCCGAAGACGATTTTTTCGTAAATTTCATCGGCAATTACTAAAATATCCGTGCCTTTTAGTACTTCCGCAAGCTCTTGCAGCTCCTGGCGCGAATATACGGCGCCTGCAGGGTTGCTCGGGTTGAAAAGACACAGCGCCTTCGTGCGTGGCGTGATCGCGGCTTTGAGCTGCGAGGCGGTGATTTTGTATCGGTTTTCCGCCTTGGTATCTACGATGACGGGCTTGCCGCCGCAGAATTTTACAATTTCGGGGTAGGTGACCCAATAAGGCGCCGGTATTATAACCTCATCGCCTTCGTTTAAGATGCAGTTAAAGGCGTTAAATAGCGAGTGTTTGGCGCCTACGTTGGTAATAATCTGATCGGGCCTGTAGTTTAGAGCATTATCGCGCTTTAGCTTTTGCGCGATTAAATTTAAAATTTCAGGCGTGCCGGCAACCGGCGTATATTTTCCACAGCCCTTAGCCATAGCCTCTATGACCGCCTTTTTGGCGACCTCTGCGGTATCGAAATCAGGCTCGCCCGCGCTTAGGATTACGATGTCTTGCCCCTGAGCTTTCATCTGCTTAGCTTTGGTACTAATTGCGATCGTTAGGCTTTCGCCGAGCTTGCTTACGCGACTTGAAAGTGTTAATTTCATTGATGCTCCTTAGATTGGTTTAGACAATTTAAAATTTGATTTTTGACGCTAAAAGCCCTGCCGCTACTTGGGTCTTGGTCGTAGATATCGTCGATTTTATAGTTGCCTCCGCTGCGGACGAGTTTGTAGATTATCGTCTGCGCACCGTAGGGGCAGGTCTGAGTTACTACGACGGTATCGCGCTGCCCTAGCTCAAAATCATATTTTGCATCGTCGCAGACATCTTGACCGCCGATTATCGGATCGTAGTCCAAGCAGCCTACCTCACCTTCGCCAGCAGATGCTTCATCTTGCATAAGCACGGATCTGAAAGAAGCTGATAGGGCATTTTTATGATCGCCGAAATAGGTATCCTTGATGTATAGACTTTTTACTAGGCTTATTCTGGCGTCGTCCGCGGAATTTTTCGAGCTATTAGCATCGCTGCCGCTTGCCGACAAAATAGCAAAAATTGTAAAAAATAGAGCTTTTTTCACTTTAACCCTTATTATTTTAATGATTTCAGATACTCTTCGTAGAATTTATTTAGATCCTTATCCATTGCGGAGATATCTTTTCTGCCACTGCAGATGCAATCTTCCAAAATTTCGATACGTTTGATAAGATATTTGATAAGCTCCTGGCTGATATCTGGAATTTTATTATGCGCCAAAGGATCGCTCTCGCAGCTGCCTAAAATTCTAGCCGGTACGCCCACGGCGGTGCAGTTTGGCGCGACGTCCTTTATGACGACGGAATTTGCGCCGATTTTGGAATTTTCGCCGATGGTGATGTTGCCTAGCACTTTAGCTCCTGCACCAACTACGACGCCGTTTTGCAGCGTCGGATGGCGCTTGCCGTGCTTTAAGCTCACGCCGCCGAGAGTGACGCCCTGATAGATCAAACAGTTATCGCCGATGATCGCGGTTTCTCCGATGACAAGCCCCGTAGCGTGGTCGAAAAACACGCCCGAGCCGATACGTGCGCCCGGGTTTATATCTACGGCGGTGATTATGCGGCTAAGTCCGCTGATCGCGCGAGCTATAAGTTTAAAACCTCGCTCGTAGAAAAAATGCGCGAAACGGTAATTTATCAGCGCCCAGACGCCGGGATAGCAGAAAAATATCTCAAATACGCTATTGCATGCGGGGTCTTGGCGCATCGGCTCGGTGAAGTCCTGTTTTAAAATTTGCCAAAAACTCATTTGATCGTCTTTAAGTAGCTATTGTCGTTTAAAAACAGATATAGCTCGCCAAGGATATGCTTTTTCTCTTTGTCTCCGATAAGATTTGATTTTTCGATCCGCTCATTTAGGCTTTCGCGGATATCTACTACGTCGTAGTCCATATCCTCCAAGATGTCGATGACCGATTGAGATTCGATAAAATCCTTGATCTCAAAGCCGCCGTCATCCTTTAAAATCACGGTCGCCTCTGTTGGGTGTGCAAAAAGGTTATGGCTCATGCCAAGCACCTCCTGATAGGCTCCGACAAGAAAAAAGCCCAAAAAATACTCCTCTTTTTCGGGATCAAAATCGTGCAGAAAGAGCGGATTTTTTTGACTGTCGAATTCTATCTCGCCGTCGCTATCGCAGGTGATATCCCAGATCGACGCCGATAGCGTAGCGCGCTCGTCCAGTCTTTCTAGAGGCATGATCGGGAAGTGTTGCTTGATGCCCCAAAAATCGGGCAGACTTTGAAAGATCGAAAAATTTACCAAATAGCGCTCTTGAGCATTGCCTAGGGAGTTTAAGAAATTACTATATTCTTGCTTGTTGCCTAAAATTCCATACGCCTTTCGCATTATTAGATGAACTAAAATTTCGCCGTTTGAGCGGTCGATCAGATCGACGTATCCTAGATCAAAAAGGGTAAGCACGCTCTCCATGTGCGACATGGCGTCGTGCAGATACTCTAGCGCGTTGGACGGCTTTAGAGTTTTATACAGATCGTATAGCTCGGCGACTACCGGTGGATTATCCTTTTTTAAGGCGAGCTTTTCTTCGGCGTATTCTTGGGTAAAAAGCTCCAAAATCGGCGCTACTAGCACAGCGTGGCTGGCGGCTACGTATCTGCCGCTCTCGATAAAGATATCAGGCTCTGCCTCTTTTTTATCCTCTGCGATCGATTTTAGCAGGAAGACCACGTCGTTGGCGTATTCTTTTAGCGTATAGTTGCGGCTGGAGCTTTCTTTGGCTTGGGAGTATTCGATAGCAAGACCTCCGCCTAAATTTATGGATTTTAAATTTTTTGCACCCATTTTGCGAAGCTCGGTATAGATATTACCCGCCTCGATAAGGGCCTTTTTGAGCGGATGGATCTCTGTAATTTGCGATCCGATATGAAAATGAATCATCGTAAACTGCTCGATGAGATCGTTTTTCTTGAGTAAGTTTATCGCCTCTATAAGCTCGGTCGAGGTAAGGCCGAATTTGGAATTTATCCCACCGCTTTTCGCCCACATACCGCTTCCGGAGTTATGCAGCCTGATGCGAAGCCCTATGAAAGGCTTTGGCGCAAACCGCTCCTTAGCCGTTTCGATGATGGTTTCAAGCTCGTTTAACCCCTCGATCGTAAGCGTTACGTTATGCCCCATCTCTGCGGCGATGAAGCCGATATTTATAAGCTCCTTATCTTTAAAGCCGTTTACGGTAATCGGCGCGCCGTAGTTATTATACGCCATCGCTAGCAGCAGTTCGGGCTTGCTGCCGGCTTCGAGTCCGTAACCGTAAGGCTCGCCGATATCGACTAAATTTCTAACGAAGCCGGGGAATTGATTTACCTTAAGCGGATAGACGGCGTGGAATTTTCCCTTGTAATCAAACTCCTTAATAGCGCGGTTGAAATTTGAGTAAATTTCGACGATCTGCTTTTTGATGAGGTGCGGGAAGCGCAGCAGTATCGGGCCTCGCACGCCGTCTGCGCGGATCTCTTTTATGATATCTACCAAAGGCTGCTTGAAATCGGAGTTTAGGCATAGTTTGCCCCCGTCTATCGTGAAGTTGGAATTTCCCCAAATATTTAGTCCGTAATCGCTCATGCTCTATCCTTAAAAAATGCTTCGACCTCTTTAAATTTGATCGCAAAGGTGCTTTGATCCTCTAAATTTTTGCACCACACCTCAGCTCGGTCAAACTCGTTCTGCCCGATGCAAAGGCAAAATTTCGCCTCCGCTGCGTCAGCCGCTTTTAAATGCTTGGCTAGGCTCTTGGGCTCGTATGAAATTTGAGTTTTACAAAACTTTCGCAGCTTTAATGCAAACGAAAACGCTATGCTGACAAACGCCTCATCCAGCGCGCCGATATAAATCCCCTCGCGCGTTTGAGGGGCTTCGCGCGTTTTTAAAATTTCGGCTATTCGCTCGATGCCGATCGCAAAACCCACGCCCGCCGTCTTTCTGCCGCCTAAAAACTCCACGAGTCTGTCATAGCGCCCGCCGCCGCCTACGGCGCTTTGTGCGCCAAGCTCGCTTGAGACGAACTCAAAGGCGGTCTTGCAGTAGTAATCAAGCCCGCGAACGAGTTTAGGATCGATCTGAAATTTTTGTCCGTTTTGGGTTAAAATTCTTTGCAGCTGTGCAAATTCCGCGGCGCAGGCGTCGTTTAAATTTTCAGTTATAAGCGGCGCGGCGGCTAAAATTTTCTGGCAGCTTTCGTTTTTGCAGTCCAGTACGCGGATCGGATTGGTGTCGATACGCCTTTGGCAGTCCTCGCAGAGCCTGTCTTTGCGCTCTTGTAAGAAATTTACGAGCTTGGTTTTATACGCGGGCATGCACTCCTCGTCGCCCAAAGAGTTGATTTTAAGAGTTGCGGCGACATTCAGCTCGCGCAAAATTTGAGCTAACATCAAGATTACGCTCGCATCCTCATAGACGCTACTTTGCCCGAAGCACTCAACGCCGAATTGATGAAACTCGCGCAGGCGCCCCTTTTGCGGGCGCTCGTAGCGAAACATCGAGCCTTGATAATAAAATTTATGCACGCCGCCGCTGCGGTCTAGCTTTTTTTCGATAAAGGCGCGCACGACGCCTGCGGTGCCTTCGGGGCGCAGGCAGACGCTATCGCCGCTTTTGTCGCTAAACTCATACATCTCCTTGCCAACGATGTCGCTGCTCTCGCCGACGCTGCGGCGAAATAGCGCGGTCTGCTCGAGCTTGGGCGTTTCGATGAGACAAAAGCCGTAATTGCGCGCTGCGCGCTCGCACACGTTTAAAATTTGCGAGTAGATGCGCGCCTGTTCGCCTGAAATATCGTTCATACCGCGAAGTGCCTTGATCATCGATAAAATCCTTTGTGAAATTTTAAAATTTTTCGGGGCGATTATAGTTAAATTTACCTAAATTTTAAGCCCTGCCGCTGCCGCTTCGTATCGGTTCTACTTATTTACATCGCGCGCCGTTTCGGCTTAGGCGTCTATTTTAAACCGGCTAAGCTCGGCGGTAAAATTTCTACTTCGCCGCCTTGAAGCTCAAGAATTCCTCGTAGCGGCGATCGATGATCTCTTTGATCTCGGCGTAATTTTGCGGTGAGTTTTCTATGTAAAAATAGGCGTTGTCGAAGTTTTTATCGCCGAATTTGCGCGCGACGAAATCGTCGTAATCTTGCAAATACCAGCCGTGCGTTTTGGCAAATTTCGTGCGGTCCGTGGTGTAGTAGGCATTTGCGAAGGCCTTGCCCGCGGTGTTTAGCTCGTCGCTGCTCAGCACGCCGTCCATGGCGTCGAAAAAATACTGACGGTAATCAAAGCTATCGTCCATCCGCGCTATATCGCTCGCGAAATCCACCGCGAAGTCCTTGGAATAGAGCTTGCGCTCCATGCACCAGCGGAAGAAAAACGCGATGTGCGTCGCGCCGTTTTCATGCGGAATGTCAGTCGGCGCATTTTTCGCGCCCCAGTGCCATTTTGCCTTGTCGTAGGTTACGTAAGCCATTTTGCTCTCCTTTTTTGGACTTTAAGTTGCATAAATTTTAGAAATTAAAAGCAAACGAGGCTCGGTAAAGCTCTAAATTTTATCAGATGCAATCTACGCCGTGAAATTTAAAATTTTATATCAGATCGCTCATTACCTCATAATCGCATTCGCTTCATAAAATTTTGCCGCGGCTAAATTACGTTTAAATTCTATCGCGCCTCGTAGAATTTCACGCACCTCGTCCTATGTCCTTTAGTCGCTGCTTTGCCGCAGCCGTTACGTCCTCTTCGTAATCATACCACGCAAACATCGCGCCGTGCTGCACCGAGCCGCCCAGTAGATCGCCCCCCTGGCGGTTTTTCAGATCGATATTTGCGACCTTAAATCCATCCAGCGTCGCTGCGAACTCACGCAGGCGCTGCGGCGGGGATTTGAGCTTGGTGTATAGGTAGCAGCGCCCCGCCTGGCCCTTGCGTCCGACGCGCCCGCGCAGCTGATGAAGCGACGCGAGCCCCATTCGCTCGGCGCCCACGATTAAAATGATGCTAAGCCGCGGCAGCGAGATACCCACTTCGACGATCGTCGTGGTTATCAGCAGTCGCCCCTCGTCGCGGAAGCGGCGCAGGATCTCCTCCTTGTCCTTGTCGCTGCCGTGAGTGATCATCACGTCCGCAAACTGAGCCTTCCAAAACGGCGCCGCCTCCTCAAGGCTTTGATAGACCGAGCTTTCGCTTTGCTGCACTAGCGGATAGACGATGATCGCTTGATTGCCTGCGGCGAGCTCGCGGCGCAGATCCTGCATAAAGCCCGTAAATCCGTCGTTTTGTAGGATTATAGTTTTGATACGCTTTTCAAACGGCAGCTGTTTTAAAAAGCTAAAGCTTACGAGCTCGGACTGGATCATGCTTAGCGTGCGCGGTATCGGCGTGGCGCTAAACTGAATGAAATGCGCGCGAAACTCGCCGTTTTCGGTGAGGCGCGCGATCTTTTCGCGCTGGTTGGAGCCGAAGCGGTGCTGCTCATCGACCATTATGAGATTTGACGGCGCTAGCTCGTGGTAGAGCAGGGCGTGAGTGCCGATGATAAGGTGCGCGCCTGCGAAATTCAGCTCGCGATCGCCGCTTTTTACGAGCATAGCTTTTATCTGCGGCGGCAGCAGACGGCGCGCCTCGGCGTAAATCTGTTCGGCCAAGATGCTCGTAGGCGCCATCAGATAGCTGATGCGCGGGTAATTCATCGCCGCGCTCGCGAGGATGACGAGCGTTTTGCCGCTACCTACGTCGCCCATGACGACGCGGCGGCGCGCTATAGGGCTTTTCAGATCGCTAGCGATGTCCTTTATCGCGCTTAGCTGATCGCGCGTAGGCTCAAAAGGAAGCGAAGCAAGCCAGTCAGAGATGTCGCGCAGCGGGTAAATTTGCGCCGGGAAACTCGTTTTTTTCGCGCTTAGCTTTTGCAGGTAGTTTAGAATTTCGACAAATTTCAGCGTGTGTAAAATCGCAGCACCGCTCATCTCTGCGACAGCCACGCTCTTGACGGCATCGGCGGCATGAACAGTTCCAGCGTCGCTTGCAATTTGAGCGATTGTAGCTTGGGCAGCTGCGGTCTGGATAGTTTCAGTTTGATAATGCGTAGGTTGGGCGGCACAATCGCGCAAAACGCTCATCGGTGCGGCGAGCGCGTCTTGAACAGCCTCGGCGGCGTTTGCGGTCTGAATGAGCGTAGGCTCTGCGGTTGCGGTCTGCACGGCTACTACTGTCTGAAGATTTTCGGTTTGGTCGCACGCAGGCTGCGCGCCCGTAGCTTGTGCGTTCAAAGTTTGGGTGGTCGCGAATTGCGCGCTCGCTATTTGGCTTGAAGTTTGGATTGCTGCGGCTTGCAAATTTGCGATTCGAACGTCTGAAGTTTGGATTGCTGCGGCTTGCAAATTTGCGATTCGAACGTCTGAAGTTTGGATTGCTGCGGATTGCGTATCTACGTCTTGGGCGCTTGAATTTTGTTGTGCGGCTTGCTCGGCTACGGACTGCTTGGTCGCGACATGCTCTAGCATAGGTTGTGCGGTTGCGGCTTGAGTGTCTGCTGACCATGCTGTCATTTTGGTGTTGCTGGATCCTAGATCGTTTGAAATTTCATCGCCGCTTGCCGCCGCGTTATTATCGGCTTTGAGATCGTCTAAAATTTCATCCTCACGCGTCTCGGCGCCGTTTGCGGCAAGAAAATCCTCGTCGCTTTGAATGCTAAAATTTTCGTCGTTATAAATCTCCTCCTCGCGCGCCTGAGGCTCCTCGCCGTCCAAAATTTTATCGCTCACAGCCTCTCCGCTGTGGATATTTTGGCTGGGCGAGGCTTCTGCGCCATTTGGAATTCCGTCGCTTAAAATTTCATTCACCGTGCCGTGCTTTGCTTCGCAGGCAAGAGCTCTGTCGCTTTGAAGATAGTTTGAAATTTTACCTCTAAAAATTTCACCGTTTTGCGACCTGTCCTTTAAAATTTCGGCGGCGGCGGAGTTTTGCGGGCTTGAGATTTTGCCGTTATATGAAATTCCATCGTCATTTAAAATTTTGTCGCTGCTTGAAATTTTATCGCTTAAAATTTCACTGCCGCTTGGAATTTTGTCGCTGTTTGAAACGTCGTCGCGCTCGTCTAAATTTTCCGCGCCGCCTTCCTTGAGCTGCCTATTTAGCGCGGCTAACATTCGCACGCTGCGCGGCGAGCTTTCGTGTAGCGCGAGCAGTACCGCCGCCTCCTTCGCGCGCAATCCGCAGCCTAAAAGTGCGCCCGCGCTTAGATATTTTTTGATCAGCTTTTGCGCCGCGGCGTCGCTCAGCGCGGCTTTGTATTTGGGTGCGATCCTGCCCGGCTCGCTCACGATTTTTGGGTTTACGAACTGCCACGAGCCGAAGCTCTCGTCGCATTTGCCGTGGATGAAGAATTTTTTGCCGCGCTTGAAGGCGCCGAAGTGCCAGCTTTTGGCGTTGAAGATCACGATTTTGATCTCGCGCTCCCAGCTGAGGCAGTGCGCCGTGACGATGAGCATCGAGCCGCGCCTGTGCTGGAAGAGGCACTCGACCTCCGCCGTGCTCTCGCCCGCGCAGGGCGCGTCTCTGACGCTTAGATCGTCGAAGCTTTTGGGCAGAAGCAGCGCCAGATCCAAAAGCGTCGTAATGCCCGCCTTTTGCAGCGTCGCCGCGTCTTTTGCTTCAAAAATCAATTTTCATCCTTTAAATTTGATAGGCGTTTAAGCCCTCGTGCTGCGAAATTTTACGCGCCGCATCGAACGCTTGCTTAAATTTGCTCGAAATTTCGTTATTGCGGCAAATTTGCTCGCCGGCTTTGCTTGTAAATTTTACTCACCTTGCGCGTGTTTTGTTTGGCAGCGTACTTTGCGGCGTGCACCGGGTCTTAAAAAAACAGAGCGCGAGCGCTTGAAATTTCACAGCGCGATTTGCAAACCGCAAAAATTCAATTACGGCAGCCGCCACCGCGCGCCTTTTTAAATTTCGCGGCGCGGCTTACAAACGGCGTGCGAAATCGAGCTTTGATTTTGCGCGCTGAATTTTACCGAGCCGTACACGGCGTCTTTAAATTTAGCCGTTCTTATAAGGCTCGTAAATTTCACTGCCCATATAACGCCCTGCAAATTCTAACGCGACGCGCGACGCAGGCGCGGTTTTAAATTTAAACGCACAAGCTGTACGCAAACGGAGCGAAAAAGTAAAATTTAGCGCCGCCCGCGCCTTAATATCGTCCGCGCCGCTTTATAAATTTAAAATTTACTCAAATTTTAGGCCGGTCGCAGGTATACACTCGCTGTGCCGCAACGGGCTAAAATTTAAGCCCCTTTTTCGCGGCGGTCTCGTCGCAAATGACGGAAAAGCTTAGGTTCATGATCTCGTCGTGCGATTTGATAAAATCGTTGAGCGCCCCGAGTTTTAGCGTCTCGATGCGCTTTAAATTTCGCTCGAACTCGCCGAATGCATAGCCCTTGTAATACTCGCCCTGCGCGATCGCCGCGCGCTTAAACATCGTCTCTTTTTGCAACACGGCGCTTCCGATCAGGAATTTTTTAGCGCTTTTTAGCTCCGCTTCGCTCACGCCCGAGGCGATAAATTTCGCGATCTCCTCTTTTACGAGCGCGGCGGCGTTTTGTAAATTTTCGTTTTTGGTCTGCAGATAGCCCCAAAACTCGCGGCGGCTAAGCTCGAAATCGCCGCGCGCATAGACAGAGTACGCAAGGCCGTGCTTGACGCGGATGCGCTCCATCAGCCTACTGCCGAAACCGCTGCTTCCAAGCACGAAAAGCGCAGTGTTTGCGATGAACTCATGCTCCTTTGGCAGCGTAAATGGCGCGCCGAAGTAGATGTAGGCCTGCTGCGTCTGCTCCTTTTGGATCTTTATCTTTTTCGCATCGCTCGGCGCGTAAAACGGTAGCTCGCGCTTTTTGCCGCTTGAAAAGAGGCTTAAAATTTCTGCGATTTTCGGGTTTTTATCGCTCACGTCGCCGCATAAAACGACGTATAAATTCTCCAAACTCAGCGAGGCGAAAAACTCCCGCACGTCCTTCATCGTGATCCGCTCTATGCTCGCCTCGTCGCCTATAAGCGGCTGCTCGAGCCTCGTGCGTGGATACAGAAGCGCTTTTAGGTTGCACGTCGCGATGTAATCAAACTCGCTTTTTAGCACGGCGATCTCGCCTATGGTTTGCATTTTTAATTTTTCCAGCACCGAGGGCGTTAAATTGGGCTCACTAAGTAGCTCTCGCAGCATGTCTAAGCCGAAATCAAAATGCTCTTTTAAGCAGTTTAGCTGGATGCCGAAGGTCTCAAAATTGCTCGCAGCGCTGATCTCGACCGCGCGGATATCAAGCTTGCGGTGAAATTCGCTCACTCCCAGCGTCTTTGAGCCCTCGCCCAAAACGCCCGCGCAGATGCGCGCAAGGCCCGGGGTCTTCTCGCTCACCGCGCCGCTTGCTTTAAAAATTAGCTTGAAGCTCGCCACCGGGAGCGAATCGTCGAATTGATACAAAAAGTCGATTTTAGCGCTCTTACCGCCTTTGGTTTTAAGTGAAATCTCTTTTTTTTCCATCGTTTTCCTTTATAAAATTTTTAAATTTCATCATCCTTGCAGGCGCGGTTTCAAAATTTTGACGCAGCCGCACCGCTTTTGAAATTTGCGCCAGGGGTTCGCTTTTAAAATTTCGCGCTAGGGCAGTTTTGCCCGTCCTGCTAAAATTTTAAAATCGCCGCTATCGTCATATTGCAAATACGGCTTGAAAGCGCCAACGAACCGATCGCACGCTATTTATACAGCCCTCTCGCAGCTAGCCGCAAACTACCTGTGGCATTGTAAAATTTAATCGCGCCGCATTTTTGTAAAATTTCAGCGCCCCAAACGGCACGTCGCAACGCATTCTGGATGCGAAACGAAATGTATTCGCGCCTAAACGAGGAGCATGCTGCTACCAAACACGCAGCTCTACGCCGTATCGAAACCGCAATATGTTTTGTCGCCGCAAACGCGGCAAGCGCCTTCACAAAATGCCTTCTGTGCGCCGTCTCCGCCGCATTGATCTTGCGGCACGGAATTTTGCGTCCAAAAAATTTTAAGGCGAAATTCCATAGCGAAATGAAATTTTACCGCGCAAATTCCGCTTGCACCTGTAAATTTAAACCCGTACCGATACCAAAATTTTAAATTCCGTTGCAAAATTCCACGCTCGCGATCGCAAAAATTCGCTATCTGTTTTAAGGCAAAATTTTACCGCTAAATTCGCGCCGTAAACGTATAAATTTCTGCCGCAAACGCGCAAAAACCCGCATCTAAGCGTCTAAACGTACGTCTCCAAAATATCGTAGTTGGTGTTGCGCTTGGCGGGTATTTCGCCTACGTCGCGGATCAGCGCTATCATCTCGTCCTTGCTCATCCGAAAGCTCGCGCCCGCGGCCTTTACGACGTTTTCCTCCATCATCGTGCTTCCCAGATCGTTCGCGCCGAATTTTAGCGCCAACTGCCCGATGTAGCTGCCCTGCGTGACCCAGCTGCTTTGGATGTTTTTGAAATTATCCAGAAATAGCCGCGAGACGGCGAGTAGGCGCAGGTAGCGGTTCGGGCTTTGCTTTTTGATCTCTGGGTGCTCGCGCAAAAGGCGGGTGTTTTGCCCCTGAAAGCTCCATAAAATGAACGCTCGAAAGCCGCCCGTGCGGTCTTGCAGCTCGCGGATTTTATCCCAGTGTTCTACGATCTCGCGCGTGCTTTCCAGCGTGCCGAACATCATCGTGGCGGTCGTTTTCATACCGATGCCGTGAGCCTCCTCGTGCACTCTAAGCCACGTGGCGCTGTCGCTTTTGCGCGGCGCTACGAGGTCTCGCACGCGGTCGCTTAAAATTTCGGCTCCGGCTCCGGGCATCGAGTAGAGCCCCTTGGCTTGCAGCCTGCGAAGTACTTCAAGCGTGCTGATGCCGCTAAGGCGCGCGATATAATCGATCTCGATTGCCGAGAAGCCGTGGATCGTGATGCTCGGGTAATTTTTGCGGATGAACTCCACCAGATCCTCGTACCATTCGATTTTCAGCTTCGGATGAACGCCGCCTTGAAATAAAATTTGCGTGCCGCCCACGGCGATGAGCTCCTCGATCTTTTCGCTAATCTGCTCAAAGCTCAGCACGTAGGCATCCGCGTCGCTTGCGTGGCGATAAAATGCGCAAAATTTGCAATCCACCATGCAGGCGTTGGTGTAGTTTATGTTTCGATCGATGATGAAGGTCGTGACGCGATCCGGGTGCAGCTCGCGCTTGCGTGCAAACGCCGCGCGCCCAAGCTCGTTTAGATCGGCGTGCTCTATTAAATTTAAGGCTTCATCTATACTTAGTCTTTTCAAATTTATCCTTCCGGTTTGCCTTTGCGATACGGCTTTAGTGCATTGATGATTTTTTGATTTAGCGTCGGCAGATAGTCCTTGATAGCTATCTCTATCAGCTCAAAATTTAGCCGTTCGTATTCGTGCGAAGCGATATTTCTGGTGGCGTTGATAGCTCTTATTTCATCTTTACTAAAGATCGCCAAAGCCTGCAAATCGTTGCTTTCTTGCAGCCCCTTTAGCAGGGCGTGGATATTTATAAACTGCATCATTATCGCGGGCTGCAAAACGTCCTCATCTGCAAGTGCCTGTGCTACGCCGCTCTCGCATTTATTTAGGATGGATGAAATTTTATCAGATATCTTTTTTAATCGCTCTACGCTTGATTTTTCAAACATAAATCGCTCCTTGCAAAAGCTTCATTTTTTCTTCGCGACTTAAAGAGGTAGTATCGCACAGATCGACATTTGCATTAAATTTACCGGAGAGCCTTTTTTTAAAATCGTCTAAAAAAACCAGCGCCGAAAAGGGGTTTCCTAGATTTTTTACCATTTTTGCCCCGTCGGTTTCGATCGCGATGTCGATGTCTGAAAACGCGTCGGCGCTACCCTTGGCGTAGCTACCGAAAAGCCCTAGCTCGGTAACGCCAACCGCAAAAAGCCTCTTTTTCTGCGACGATAAAAATTTTAAAATTTCATCTTTGCTGTTGATCGTTTTTTTCGGTGCGGTTTTAGCGCTCACTCTACGCCTCTTTCGGATCTACGGGCGCTTCTTGTTTGGCATCGGAGCTTTGCGCGTCTTTGCTCGCGGCGGCGTTGGAATTTTTATCGTCGGTACTCGTGCCATCCGCGCCGCCTAAATTTACGTCGCCGTCATTTAAATTTATCCCGTCTGCGCCGCTAGAATTTCGACTGCTATCTTTTTTAACCACGATTTGTCCGTTTTTTACGCCTAAAATTTCGACGCGGTCGCCCTCGTTAAGATCTGAAATTTCATCGCTTTTCCAAAACGTGCCTTTGAAATAGACCATGCCATTTTTGACGGTGCCGGTGCCGCTTTCGTCTAAAAAGTTATCCTTGTGTTTCTCTTCGGGTTTGAAAAAGCGCGATTTTAGCGGCTTTTTAAGTGCGATCAGAAGCACGAACGAAAGCACGAACGAAAGCAGAATTTGCACATCCCAATCAAGATGAAAGCCGAAGCTCAAAAGCCCCGTGATGAAAAATCCGGCGCTGAAAAATATAAAGGTAAAATCCATCACCAAAAGCTCGACGATCGCCAAAATCACGCCGATTATGATAAAAATCAGCGCGTTCATTTGAGCTCCTTCGCGCCGTTTTTGCCGAGGAATTCTTTAAGCACGCTAAGAGAGCCTAGAAGTTCGCTCGTTTCGTAAGGGATCAAAATTTTATCCTTGCTCGGGTTTTTGGACAGCTCGCTGAAAGCGTTTACGCGACCCTGCGCGAGCAGGTATTCCGCCGCAAAGCTAGAAGCGCTCATCGCTAAATTTATACTGTCCATTGCGTCCTTTTGACCTTGCGCAAGCGCGATCTGCTCGTATTTTTTCGCATCCGCCATACGCTCGATCGCCTCGGCTTCGAGCACCTTCTCTTGCTTTAGCGCTTCAGCGTTTCGGATGAGGGCCGCTTTTTCGGCCTCGGCTTTAAGCTCAATTGCGCGCTTTTCGCGCTCGGCTTTCATCTGCATATTCATCGCCTCTTCGATGCCGTGCGGTACCGAAATTTCGGAAATCTCCACGCGCATGATCTTTACGCCCCAGTTATCCGCGGCGTCGCCCAGAGCGATTTGCAGCTTGGAATTTAGCTGATCGCGCGAGCTAAGCGTGCTGTCTAAGCTCATCTCGCCGATCGCGCTACGTAGCGTCGTCATCGCTAAATTTGAAATCGCGCGGCGATAATCCTCGACGTTGTAAAGCGCCATCTTGCCGTCAATGACTTTTAAAAATACGATACCGTCGACGCTTATGTTGACGTTATCTTTGGTGATGACTTGTTGCTTACTGATATCCACGAGCTGTTCGCGCACGCTCATCTTAGCGCGCACCGCGTCAAAAAACGGCACGATGATGTGAAAGCCGCCGTCTAGCACCTTATGAAAGCGACCCAGCCGCTCGATGATTAAAATTTCCGATTGCGAGACGATCTTGACCCCCATCTTTAGAATTGCCGCGATGAGGACGCAAAATACTATTACCGTAGTTACGAACCCTTCCATTTTCACTCCTGAATTAAAATTTCGCAATTATAGCATTTTTAGCTTATTTTGGCTTTTAAGGCGCGCCGTGATACAATTTCGCTAGATTTTTTATATAAATTACAGGATAAAATTTTATGATCAGATACATCGTGCTGCTTCGCCATTCGCGCAACTACCGACTGCTCTTTTCGGCGGGTTTTATATGTATGTTCGGCTTATGGTTTTCGGTCGTCGGGGTCGCTACGCTGCTCATTGAGCTTGGCGCGCCGGTGTGGGCGATTACGGCGGTGGGCGTCGTTTCGTTCATACCGAACGTTTTTTTAGCGCCTATCAACGGCATCATCGTGGATAAATTTCAACCAAAGCCTCTGATGACGGCGATGTTTATAACCGAGATGATCAGTATTTTCATGCTGATTTTTATTGATAGTTTAGATTTTTTGTGGCTGCTGCTTTTGATCGTGGTCGTGCGCAGCGTCGCAGGCACGCTGTTTTTCCAAACCGAATCATCTACGCTGCCTAAATTTCTAAGCCGCCCTTATCTCAAGCTTGCTAACGAGATGACAGGCATTATCTGGACGATCACATATACTTTCGGCATGGCTAGTGCGGGCGTTTTTATCCACTATTTTGGCGTGCGAGCGGCTTTTATTTTGGATTTTTGCTTATATGTTTTTTCCTTTTTCATCCTGCTGCGGCTAAATTTTAAAGACCTTGCAAGAAACACGCCGAGGTCCGTGTTTAAGATGCTAAAGGAGGGGTTTTCTTACCTGTGCTCGCATCCTTTGGTGGTGCATCTCATCGTCCTTCACGCCTTCGTCGCCGTCACCACCTACGACAATCTCATCGCGCTTCTTGCGAAATACCGCTACAAAGAAATTTTAAGCGCCTCGCTAGTCATCGGGCTTATGAATATGTCGCGCTCGGCGGCTGCATTTTTCGGGCAGATATGGCTAAGCAAGATCGTAAACAAACACACCTTTTTTTGGATCCTACTGGGGCAGTTTGCGGGCATCGCGCTGTGGGCGGCACTGGAGTTTAACTACTGGCTTTCGTTTGCGGGCATGATCGCGGCGGGATTTTTCATTACGACGGTGTGGTCTTATTCTTTTACGCAGCTGCAAAGCCACGTCGATAGGGAGTTTTTCGGGCGCGTCATTGCTTACAACGACATGGCGTATTTCATCGTCGCGACGCTCGTATCGGCTGCGATCGGATTTTTTTTCGAGCTTGGATTTTCGCTTTCGCAAATCACCTTCGGCATGGGCTTAATGTTTGCAATCGCAGCGTTTTATTATAAATTTTTGATCTACGAAAAAATTTAAAATTTTAAAGCTATCTTTTCGGCGCGATCTCGGGGCGGAAGATAGCAAATATAAATAAAAAGCTCATCGCCGCGAAAAACACCCAGATAAAGCCGTTTGCACCCAAAAATTTCATCATCGCGCCGATTATCAAAGGCGAGCAGAGCGACGCGCTCGAATAGATAAAAAGCATCGCTGCCGAAATTTGCACGCGAGATGCGCCTTCGCCTGTGATGGAGTCGTTTGCGCGCGCTATGGCTAGCGAATATAAAGGAAAAGCGCCGAATCCCAACATCAACGCAAGCGCGCACGTTAGGATGAAGCTTTTAGCAAAAAATAGCGCCGTACAGGAAGTAAGACCCACGGCGCAAACTATCATTATGGCGCGTTTGCGACCAAACTTATCTGAAATAGTGCCGCAGACGAGCTGCGATAGGAAACCTCCTACCATCGCAGATCCCATAAATGCCCCCACCGAGCCCACTCCAAGCCCCGCGCTTAGCACAAAAACGCTCGCCATCGAAAAAAAGCCGTTAATCAAAATACCCGCACAGACTACCGTCGCAAACGCAAGCGGCGGCACGATTGAAATTTGCGGCATCGAAACTCGCATGCGAGCGGGAACTCTAGGAGGGTTGAAGCGGATTAAATTTACCGGTAGCAGCGCTAGGATGATGAAAAATGCGCTTAGCACGAAAACTTTCATCGTTCCGAAATTTAGCGCTAAAATTATAACTCCTATCGCAAACGCGCCGTAAAAAACCGCTTCGTAGATCGCGAGGACGCGGGAGCGGATGGAGTTTGTGATCTTTGAGTTTATCCAGCTTTCGATTATCATCAAAAGCGCATAGTAGCAAAAGCCCAAAATAAAGCGCAAAATCGCCCAATACACGAGGTTTGAGCCAAGATCGTGCAGCATTGCAGCAATTCCGAAAAGCGCCGTAAAGACCGCATACGCTCGCACGTATGAGAGCGCGCCGATTATCGAAGGCACGAAAAAACCGCTAAAGATCGCACCTAAAAAGAAAAACGCCGAAATTAGTCCGATCTCAAGCTCGCTGTGGCCGGATTCTTTTAGCATGATGCCCGCGCTTGCGATAACTAGCGCGTCGCCGATAAACATAAAGAAAATCCCCAGAAATAGGGGGCTTAGCGAGCGTGCCGCGCGCATGGATTCAAACAATGACTTTCCCTTGGAATTAAATTTGGCGTATTGTAGCCTTTTATTGATTAAAGCTCGGTTTTTATATAAAAATATTTGAAAAATTTCGATTCGGATAGGGATTTTAAAAAGATGCGAAAATTTATAAAGGAAAATAAAGCTAAAATTTTACCGCAGATGCCTAAGATCAAGTGCAGGTAGTGCGCTGAAAAGCCTAGCGTGCGATAAAATTTTACCGTAGCGGTTTTAAAACGGCGCGAGCGTTTAAATTTAGAGACGAGCCGCAACGAAGCGCTAAAAATTTAAGATAAATTTTATTCCAAGCGTTAAAGCTCTAGCAGTCGTGCCTCGTCGCACCAAAGAGTCGAGTTTTATTGAAAAGCCCTGCGGCCGAAGCGGCGATCCGCGCGGCTAAATTTCAAGGTAAAATTTCAATCCTTGCGGATAAATTTATGCGGTTTACTTCAAAGATAAAATTTTAAAATTTCATAGAACAAAACCGGGGCGCAAAAGGGACAGAATTTTAAAGCTCTAGCCGTTTTGCATAATCCCTTTTAGGCTGCGATACTCCTCGCATTCGCCCGTCAGTTTCGCGTCGGTGCCGATGGCGAGGATGCGTCCGTTTTTCATCACGGCGATATTATCGGCGCGCTCGATCGTGGAGAGGCGGTGGGCGATTACAAAGACGATTTTGCTTTGTTTGATCTTTTCGATGACGTTTGAGATCTCCTTTTCGCTTGCGTTATCCAGCGCCGAAGTCGCCTCGTCGAATATTAAAATTTGCGGATCCTTATACAGCGCGCGCGCAATGGCGATACGCTGGCGCTGCCCGCCGCTAAGGTTTGCGCCGAACTCGCTAAGCACGGTGTAAATTCCATCCCTCATCGAGCTTACGAACTCATAGGCGTTGGCGAGCTTCAGCGCTTCTATGACGCGCTGCTCGTTAAATTCTGCGCCGTAGCTTACGTTTTGTGCGATCGTGTCGTTGAAAATATAGACGCGCTGGCTTACGAGACCGATATTTTCGCGCAGGCTAGGGATACTAAACTCGCCGATCTCGTCGTTGCCGTTGAATAAAATTTTGCCGCTGCTTGCGTCGTAAAAGCGCATCAGAAGGTTCACGACCGAGCTTTTGCCGCCGCCGCTGTTTCCGACGAGCGCTAAAATTTCGCCCTTTTTGACGCTGAAGCTTATGTCTTTCAGCGCCGCCTTGTCGCCGTAGTTTAGCGACACGTCGCAAAAGCTCACCGAGCCGATCTCGCCCATCTGCTTGCCGCCTCCGACGATCGTAGGCTCCAAATCTATGAGCTCAAACGTCCGCTCGCTCGCTGCGATGGCGTCTTGCATGTTGTTGTATAGCGAGGAGACCTTTTTTATCGGGGTGTAAACCATAAAAAGCGCCGTAAGGAAGCTGAAAAAGCTGCCGATGCTCATTTGGCCTGCGATGACCTCCTGCCCTCCGACGATGATCACCACGGCGATGCCCACTGCGCCTAGCATCTCCATGATCGGGCTTACCAGACACGTCGTTACGACCGCCTTTAAATTTAGACTGAAAAATTTTCTGTTTTCGGCGTTAAATTTCTCCACTTCAAAGCTCTCGGCGTTGCTTGCCTTAACAATTTCGATGTTGGAGTAAATTTGACTGAGCGCAGAGGAGATATCGGATGTTTTCTCTTGAGACTCGCGCGAAATTTTTTTCATCCGCTTTGCAAGGCGCGAGAGCGGATATATCGCGCACGGAAAGACCACGAGCGCGAAAAACGAAAGCTTTGGGCTCTGATAGATCACGACGCCCAAAAGCCCTAAAATCGTAATGATCTGCGTGAAAAAATCAGGGATCATATTCGAAACCACGACGCGGATACGCTCTATGTCGTTGATCGTGCGGCTGATGAGTTCGCCCGTGCGGAAGCGGTTGAAAAAATCCACGTCCAGCCGCACGAGGCTCGCAACGAGCCTGTCGCGGAAGCGGCGCACCGTGTCTTGACCGATGAAGGCGGTGAAGTAGTTTTGCATAAATGCACCGCCGCTTTTCATCGCGAAAACCACGATGATCGCGATCGGAAGCGTATAGAGATACGGCTCGTTTTTTTCGACGAAAATTTTATTTAAAACGGGCTCGACCAGCTTCGCGCTCGCAGCAGTCGCCACGCTCGTCATCACCATACCCAAAATCGCCAATGCAAACTGCGGCTTATAATCCCTAAAATAGGGCTTAAAGCGCGATAGTAAAGTTTTAAAACCGTTCAAATACAATCCTTTTTTATAAAATTTTTAAAATTTAAATCCCAAAATTTCTGAAATTTCAAAATTTATGAAATTTCAAAATTTATAATTCTAAAATTCTTTAAATTTTAGAATTTCCAACCCCGAAATTTCTAAAATTTTAGAATTTCGGTCGCGAGGCAGCACAAAATTTATGGGGCGGCGCGGGACTAATTTGCGCTTCTCAAGCTCACTAAATCAACTCGCTCGCATGTGGCGACCGTGCGGACGACGCCGAGATTTAGCTTTTTTATTTGCTACTTTCGAAGCATAAAACGCTTTAAAATGGCTTTTGCGCATCGCAGAGCGGTTTTTTACATTACCATTTTTAAAGCGCAAAGCGCCTTAAAAGCGAGCGAGTTTTTATTTGTCGCGATCTTTCTCTTTCGCAAGCCATTTTAAAACGCTGAACGCTTTGAGACGCCATAAAACGCTACAAAGCGCCGTATCGTAATATACATCGCGTTTATTGCGGCTTCGCATCTCTGCGTTGCATTGCTCTTTCGCACCACAACACTACCTATAAAATCGCGGCTTGCCTTGTGGTTTTGCCGCTGCATCAGCCGTATCGACAAATGAAATCGCGACTTTCGTCGCTGCGCACACTATGTACGATATCGCCGAATAAAAATCGCGCCAAAATTTGCACGTCGCCGCAACACATTTCACTATACCTAGTCGCATTAAAATTTACGCACAAGGCACGCCGCAACGCTGCTTTCACTGCGCTGCGGCACAACTCTGCATCGCCAGTTGCCGATAAAAATCGCACTGAATTACGCACAGACGAGCCGTAGTGCTCCCATGTACCGCGCTATATCGCGCCAACATATCAGCGCCGCGCCGACGAATGAAAATCGCTATCCGCCTTGCGCCTCTGTCGCTGCGTCACGTCACGCATCGCTCCGGCACCGTATTACTAAATAAAATACGCCGCCGTATCACAATGCTTCAGATAAAAATCGCACTGAAATTTTCGCGCGGATTGGCGTTCGGATTTACGCTTTGCATCATAAAAATCATAAAATTTAATGTAAAATTTTGCGCTAAATTTTACGTTCTACTCCGCTGCGACCTCCCAAACGGTGCCGCCAGGCGTATCCATCACTTCGATTTTCATATCCGTAAGGCGCGCTCTGATGGCATCCGCGCGCGCAAAGTCCTTTTCCGCTTTCGCCTGCGCGCGCTGTTTTATCAGCTCCTCGATCTGCGCTCTTTGCTGCTCGCTCACGCCGAAGCGAAAGTATTCGGTCTCATCCTCATATAAAATTCCGAGCGTCTGCTTTGCAAACTCCAAATTTGCAGCGATTTGAGCCTTTAGCGCCTTGTCTTTTGGTGCGCGATCGAGCGCTTCGTTCGCGCTTGCTACGAAGCTATCAAGCACCGCAAGCGCGCCTGAGGTGTTGAGATCATCGCTTAAAAACTCCATCATCTCCGATCTAAATTTAACCTCCGCAGCAGGCAGCTCGGACGCGAAATTTTGCTCCGCAGCGGGAACTAAAACGTCACGGACGCGCTTTTTAAGGCGGTAAATTTTATCTAGCCTCTTTTTACTCGCAAGCAGATCGGTTATCGAATAATTAAAATTTGCCCTGTAATGCGAGCTTAAGAGATAAAATCTCAGTGCCTCGCCCGGTGCGATTTTTAGGGCGTCTCCTACAAAAAAGGAGTTGCCGAGGCTCTTGCTCATCTTTTCGTTATTTACTTGCACGAAGCCGTTGTGAAGCCAGTATTTGCTTAGCGCTCTATGGCGGGCGCAGCGGCACTGCGCGGCTTCGTTTTCATGATGAGGGAAGAGCAGATCGGCACCGCCTGCGTGAATGTCGATGCAAAAATGCGGATCGCCGCTATCAAGGTGCGCCAAAATCATCGCGACGCACTCGCTGTGCCAGCCCGGGCGCCCTTTGCCAAACGGGCTATCAAACCAATTCTCGTCAAATTTCCACAGCACGAAGTCCTTCTCGTCGTGCTTGGCATCGTTTGAGGCGACGCGGGCGATGTTTTTGCCGGCACCCTCTTTTTTACCGCTAAGGCTTAGATAATCCCCGTCCTTGCGCGTGTCGAAGTAGATACCGTCACCGGCGATCTCGTAGGCAAAGCCTTTTTGAAGAAGCGAGGATATGAGCTCGCAGATCGCGGCGATATTTTCGGTCGCCTTGGGCGAAATACTCGCGTCCACGACGTTTAGCGCGCTCATATCCTGCAAATATCTGCGGGTATAAAATTCCGTGATCTCCTCGAGGCTTTTGCCGCTCTGCGCCATCTTTTTTAAAATTTTATCGTCGATGTCGGTGAAATTTCGAGCAAATTTAACCTCATAGCCCTCCGCTTGTAGTACGCGGCGCAGCAGATCGAAGCTCACGGCGCTTTTTGCGTGCCCTAAATGCGCGTCGTCATAAACGGTCGGGCCGCAGACGTAAATGCGCGCTAACCCCTCGCTAATGGGCTCAAACGGGAGCTTCTTTTTGCTCAAACTATCATAAATTACCATAATACAAGCCTTTTAAAATGTATAAAATCGCCGCTTCGCCCGCACAAAGCGCCGCGATCGCAATAATTTTTTTTGCGCGGATTATAGCCAAAAAGTTATTAAATCCAAAAAAATAGAGGTTGAAGCCGAGCAGAAACGCCCCCGTTATCGTGCTTGCAAACGCAAGCCCCACCGCTCCGAACGGTTTAAAAAACAGCGCGCACAAAGCGACATTTATAAAGACGCACCAGATCGAAATTTTCGCGCTTAGCTTCTGCTTCATATTCGCATACAGCCAGTGCGAAAAAATCCTAGACAGCCCAAACGGCACGAGCCCTACCATATACGCGCCGAGAACCGCGGCGCATTCGATGGAATTTTGGCGGGTAAATTCTCCGCGCTCAAATAGCAGCTGCATGATCTCGTTTCGCAGCATCACGCCGCCTATAGCAGAGAGCCCGAGCAGCGCCAAAAGGAAGTAAAATCCACGCTCCACGAGCACCAGGGCTTGTGCGTCGTCGTGAACTTTTACGAATTTGCTCATGCGCGGAAAGATCGCCGTGCTAAGCGCGATCGCAAAAAGCGCGAGCGGCAGCTGAAATATGCGGTTGGCGTAGTAGAGATAGCTGATACTGCCGCTAGCAAGGAAGCTCGCAAAGAAGGTATCTATAAACGAGCTTAGCTGAAGTGCCGACGCACCGAGCACGCCCGCGAAAAAATTTTTATAAAAGCCCTGCGTTTGTGCTTTATCGCCACGCGCAAGCCGCGCAAAGCCGCCGGCTAAGACGCGCAACATGCCGGTAAATTTCAGCGCATAAACATGCACCGCAAGCTGTAAAAGCCCGCCCGCTACGACGCCGAAGCTAAGATAGAGCACTGCCGTGGCGCCGTCTTTGCCGCGAGCTAGCAGAAGCGCCGCGATCATCGCCAAATTTAAAAGTGCGGTCGAAAACGCCGTCGTAGCGAAGTGATCGCGATACTGAAGTAGCGAAGCAAAGAGCGTAACGACGAAGATAAACGTGAGGTAGAAAAAATTTATTCGCACGTACGGCACCGCAAGACCGATCTGTTCGGCGCTAAATCCGTATGCCAAAACTTTAGTAAAAACGGGCGCGGCGAGCAGCACGAGCGCCGTTAAAAGCGCGATGAAAATGCTAAATTTAATAAGCACCGCTGCGGCAAAAATTCCTTTTTTGCGCGCGGCGGTAAAGCTAGGCAAAAACGCCTGCGTGAAGGCTCCCTCGCCGAATAGTCTGCGGAAAAGATTGGGTAGTTTAAACGCTACGAAAAACAGATCGCTGTAAATCCCCGCGCCCAAAACAGATGCGGTAAGCAGGTCGCGCACGAAACCCAAAACTCGCGAAACCAGCGTGCCTGCGCTATTTGTAAAAAAGCCTCTGAGCATAAATCTCCATTAAATTTTATAAAATGCCAAGGTTGATTATATTATAATTTCCCCTATTTTTTGATTTTGGAGAGAAATTTTTGCGGAATTTAGCCTTTTCGCTCGAAAGCTCGGGTGGGAAAAATACCCTATCGCTACGCGGGCAGTGGAACTACAAAAGCTCGCGCTCGCAGATACTCGCACTAAAAAAAGCGGTAAAAAATCTAAACGAGCTGGAGCTAAACTTAAGCGAAATTTCAAATTTAGACTATTTCATGGCACTGATGATCAAAAACGCCCTTGCCGGCAAGCGGGTAAGCCTTGTGGAGGATAGCTGCAAAGCTGCTAAAATTCTGAGCTTTATGGATGATAAAACGATCGATTTTAGCTACGTGCCTGAATCTCGCAGGCTAAATTTTTTAGCGCAGATCGGACTTTATTGTCATCTTGGAATTCTAGGCTTGCTAAGCCTTGCAAGCTTTTTAGGCGAGTTTTTTTCCAAACTCGCGGCTTTTATAATTCATCCGATGAAATTCCGCTTCAAAGAAACCGTAAATTTCATCAAAGATAGCGGAATAGACGCGCTTTTCATCGTCTCGCTGACGGCATTTTTGATCGGTATCGTGCTTGCTTACATAGGCTCGGATATGCTCTCTAAATTTGGCGCCAGCATCTATATCATCGATATAATGGGAGCTTTGACGCTTCGCGAGGTAGCGCCTCTAATCGCCGCTATCGTTATCGCGGGTCGCTCGGCTTCTAGCTTTACGGCGCAGATCGGCGTGATGAAGATCACCGAAGAGATCGATGCGATGAGGACGATGGGCTTTGATCCGTTTTATTTTCTTGCGATGCCGCGCATTATCGCGATGGTACTAATCATGCCGCTAGTCATTTTTATCGCAGATTCGGTAAGTATTTTTGCTCAGATGATCGTGTGTGACGCGTATTTAGACATAGCCTTTAGCGATTATTTGGATAGATTTAAGGCTTCTGTAGAGCTCAGGCACTTTTTAGTAGGTGTGATTAAAGCGCCGTTTTTCGGGGCATTCATCGCTATCATCGGCTGCATGCGGGGTTTTGAGGTCAAAGGAAATACCCAAAGCATCGGCGAATACACTACCATTAGCGTCGTAAATGCGATATTTTGGGTTATCGCGATCGACGCGGTATTTGCGGTTTTGTTTTCGGAAATCGGGTTATGAGCGAGCAAGTGCAATCTAGCGAAAGCGCTAAAATTATAGTTGCGCGCGATGTTACTACTGCATACGGATCGCGCGTTATGCACGATTGCGTGAGCTTTGGCGTCAAAAAGGGCGAAATTTACGGCTTCCTAGGCGGCAGCGGCAGCGGTAAAACGACGCTGATGAAAACTCTCATATTTTTAAAGCGCCCGCAAAGCGGCGAGATTAAAATTTTCGGGCGCGATATTTGGCGCGCGAGCGAGGCGGAGCAAAACGAGATCCGCCTAAAATGCGGCGTGATGTTTCAGTTCGGCGCGCTTTACAGCTCGATGAGCGTGCTCGAAAACGTAGGCGTGCTACTGCGCGAATACTCTAAATTTAGCGAGCGCGAGATAGATGAGCTATCGATGTTTTGGATCCAAAAGGTGGGGCTTAAGAAGGAGGCCGCCGCGCTTAGGCCAAACGAGCTTAGCGGCGGTATGAAAAAGCGCGTGGCGCTGGCTCGCGCGCTAGCACTTAGCCCTGAAATTTTATTTTTGGACGAGCCAAACTCGGGGCTTGATCCGCTCAGCGCCAGAGCCCTTGATAGGCTTGTTTGCGAGCTTAGAGACAGCCTCGGCGTCACGGTAGTGATGGTCACGCATGACGTGGACAGTATCTTTGACATTTTGGATCGGTTTTTGATCGTGGATAATCAAAAAATTGCCTTTGAAGGAAGTATCGAAGAGATTTCAAGCCTAGAGAATAACCCGCTCGAAGAGCTATTTAAGATGCGACAAAGGGATTGAGCTTTGAAATTTATCTAGCCAAAATACAGATCGCGGCGGGTAAAATCGGATAAAATTTATATAGGCGCAAGTTGAAATTTTAAAATAGCGGCGGGAAGATTTTAAATTTTAAACCTAGCGAGGAATTCCGGGCTCCGCAGGGCTTAAATTTTAAAATTTAGACCTTAGCGGCTCAATCGAAATTTTAAAATTCAGTCGGGTCGTATTTAAGGGCGCATTTGCGGGATAGCGCATTTAAATTTTAAAATTTAAACGAGCAAGCGGCGTTAAATTAAATCGGGGCGGCAAAATTTTACGCTAAAATACGGCGCGGTGATATTTTGAAATTTCAAAATGCACGCTAAGCTTTAAAATTTAAACTCAGATGATTCTGCAAATTTTGCGGCTATTTGAGAAAAGGTTAAGTTTTAAAATTTAAGCCCAAACGGCTATTTTTAAGGCATATCGCAGGGCTTAAATTTTACGCTCTGAAATTAGGAGAAAAGATTGGAAAATAGAACTTCATATACTATAGTAGGCGCATTTGTTATGATCTGCGTCGCGGCTCTTACGGCGTTTATGTGGTGGATGCTTACAAAGACTGACCGCGGCGAGAGCTACCGCTCCTACTATATCCACACAAAAGAGCTTCCCGTAGGCATTAAGGAGAATTCTGAGGTTAAATTTATCGGCGTAAATGCGGGCATTATAAAAAGTATCGACTTTGCCGATATCGAAAATGCGATCATCGAGATTGAAATTTCGGTAAAAAGCAAGCTGCCGATCTCGCAAGATAGCGTCGCTAAGGTAGAATCTCAAGGCATCAGCGGAATCGCGTTTATAAATATCACGAAAGGAAGCGGCAAGCTTTTCCCGCCGAATGATAAAAAGCCGATAATTGCGCTGGATAAAACGCTTCTTGATAAAATCGGCTCTAAAGCTGAAGTCATAACCGATAGCGTGAGTGAGATGATCTTTAAGATTAATGGGCTACTGTCTAAGCAAAATACCGATAAAGTGGATAGAATCCTATCTTCGATGGATAAATTTAGCGCCGAGCTAAGCGATGAGAAAAAATTCCAAAGCCTAGACGCGCTGCTTGCTAACGTAAATACTCTCATAGCAAATTTAAACGAGCGCGAGAAGGAGCTAGACGCGCTTCTAGATAATCTAAATGCCTTTGCCGTAAGTGCTGCCAATCTATCAAATTCGCTGGATAAAACCGCAGGTATCATCACTAAGCGTATCGATCGCGGCGAGTACAATCTAAAAGCGATCTTGGATCCTACGCTTGAGGAGGCAAAAAACACTCTTGGCGAGCTAAAAAAATCGCTTAGAGAATTCCAAGGTGCAATGTTTAGGCTAGAGGACAATCCTTACGATTTCTTTTTTAAAGACACTTCTAAAAGCGCGGATCGCGACGATAAAAAGGAATAAAGATGAAAAATTTTATAAAGTTTACGCTTGCTGCGACGCTAGCAGCGATATTTTTAGGCGGCTGCTTAGCCAAGCAGGCTAAGCCATACACCTACTACGAGCTGCGTTATGATCAAAAGCGCTGCGTAAATCCTAGCGGTGCACGTAAAAATATCTTTATCGACACTATCACGGCGACAGATCTCGTCGATAGGCGGGATATTTTAATAGTGGATTTTAGAAACCGAACGCGGTTTGCAAGCGACGCCAAATTTATCACGATGCCTAGCGAGATGGTATATAAGGCACTGCTTGATGCAGCATTTTCCACCTGCTCGTTAAATCCGATCTTCGTGCCAAAAGAGCGGGATTTGCGCCTAAAAACCAGTATCGTAGCGCTTCAGATCAATAACGATCAGGCAACCGTCACGATGGGATATGAAATTTTAAATTCTTTAGAAAGCATAAAATCGGGCATCGTTACTAAGCGCGTTTTCGTGCCCGATCCTAGCTCGCAAAGCATTTATAATGCTCTAAATTTAGCACTTAACGAGAGCATAAATGAAATTTTAAAGGCTCTTAGATGATAGCGGCGATCGAAGGGATTATCACGCGCAAGGAGCCCACTGCTTGCGTCATTAAATGTGCTAGCGGCGTGAGCTACGCTCTTTCATTGTCATTAAATACCTCCGCGAAGCTCACGCAGGGCAAGCTGACCGAGCTTGCGTGCGTACAAATTCTGCGCGAGGATGCCGATTTGCTGTATGGGTTTTTGGACGATAATGAAAAAAAGATGTTTGAAACCCTAATCAAGCTTAGTGGCGTAGGTGCAAGCACGGCGATGGCGGTTTGTTCGACGCTCGCTCCGCAGGATTTCGCACGTTGCGTAGCTACGGGGAATGCTGCGACGCTAACTTCAGTTCCGGGCATCGGCCCAAAGACCGCTAGACGGATCATTGCCGAACTAGGCGATGCGAAGCTAATGGAATTCGGTCCTAGCGAGACTTATAAAAATGAAGCGGCATCCGCGCTACAAAGCCTTGGATTTAAGCGCGATAAGATCAATCAAATCTTAGCGGGATGCAGCAGCACGAATACGTCAGATCTTGTCAAAGAGGCGTTAAAAAAATTAGCGTAGAAAATAAAATTTGAAGGAAAGCAATGAAATTTGGCATAGTTTTTGGAGCTCAAAGCTACGAGCACGAAGTAAGTATCATCTCGGCAATTGCCGTTAAAAATGCCCTAAAAGGCTGGGACTTGGAGTTTGTATTTTGTGATAAAAATCGTAAATTTTACCGCATCGAAGATAAGAATATGCGCGCAGCGTATTTTAAGCAGGGTGGCTATGCTAAAGCAAAAGAGCTTAGCATCGGTGCGGGCGGATTTTTTGAGAGTGGAATGTTTAGCAAAAGTATGCTAGAAGTCGGCACATATATCAATCTAATCCATGGCTGCGACGGCGAGGATGGCAAAATGGCAGCGCTATTTGAGTTTTTTGGCATCCCTTATATCGGACCTCGCATCGAAGCTAGCGTGCTAAGCTATAATAAAATTTTAACCAAGCACTTAGCTGCAATCGCAAATGTAAAAACCCTGCCGTATGAGATCGTAAATCGTACCAGCCTACCTAATTTTAATTTTCCGATCATCGTTAAGCCCGCTCATTTGGGCTCTAGCATCGGAATTTCGATAGCCAAGAACGAAAGCGAGTTTAGCTATGCGCTGGATCAGGCTTTTGAGCTAGACGACAGCGCGATCGTAGAGCCATACTGGGAAAACGTAAAGGAATTCAATCTCGCAGGCGCTAAAATAGACGGCAAAATCGTATTTTCAAACATCGAAGAGCCGAAAAAGGAGGGCTATTTAAATTTCGATCGTAAATATTTGGATTTTTCGCGTAGTGGCGCGATCGAGCCCGCTCGTCCTGGCGCTTTGCTAGAGGGTAAGATGAAAGACGCCTTTACGCGGCTTTATAACGCAGGATCATTCGATGGCGCGCTCATTCGCTGCGATTTTTTTGAAAAAGAGGGCGAAATTTATTTAAACGAGATAAATCCAAACCCAGGTAGCCTCGCAAACTACCTATTTGATGATTTCTCCGAGGTCTTAGCAGCTCTTGCTTCGTCGCTGCCACCGATGAGGCAGATCCCTGTAAGCTATGAGCTGATCACCAAAATCACCGCTAATAAGTAGCCAATCGTTTAAAATTTTACGCTAAATTTTGCGTAAAATTTTACTCCAAAGGTCGAGTTATGATAAATCAAGACGAAATTTACACCGCTACCGAGATCGTGCGCAACTTCAGCACCGTTTTAAACAAGATCAAAAACCAAGAGATCAAAAAAGCCCTGATCGTCAAAAACAACAAATTCGAAGCCGTAATGATCAGTATGAGCGAGTTTGAGCGGCTCGAAAAGGCGGTCGAGCTACTCAAGGCCGTTTACGCCAAAAGGAGCGGCGGTGGCGAGTAAGGAGCTCGTCTGCGGCGGCGAAAGCTACAAAATCAGCTACGAAATTTCAAATTTACAGCGTGCCGAATATATTTTGGTGCTGCACGGTTGGGGAGCGAACAAGGCGCTTATGTCTAGGGTTTTTTCGGATAAATTTCGCCGTTACGCGCTAGTGTGTGTCGATCTGCCGGGATTCGGCGCCAGCTCCCAGCCTGCGCGCGCCCTTGGCAGCGAGGATTACGCGGAGATTATGCGCACCTTTATCGCAGCTTTTGGCAAGCAGCCTGCAGCGATCATGGGGCACAGCTTCGGCGGCAAGATCGCCGCGTTGCTAGCTCCGCGCAATCTCATACTGCTAAGCAGCGCCGGTATTATCGAACCCAAGCCCTTTGCCGTGCGCGCCAAGATCGCGATTTTTAAAATTTTAAAAAGACTTGGTCTGGCGGGGCTTTGGCGCGCATTTGCGAGCAAGGATGCCGCAGGTATGAGCAAGACGATGTATGAGACGCTAAAAAACGTCGTAAATGAGGACTTCCGCGCTATTTTTTCTGCGCTAAGCCCGCAAAATGCGCTCATCTTTTGGGGTAAGGACGATCGCGCCACTAGCCTAAAAAGCGGCGAGCTGATCCACTCGCTCGTTAAAAATAGTAAATTTTATCCGCTGGCGGGGGATCACTTTTTCTTTTTGCAAAGCGCGGATTTTATCGGCGAGCAGATCGAAAAGGAGCTTGGCAGCAGCTAAATTTAACGATTCGGCGCCGCGCAAAATTTAAAGCGAAACGCGATTTGGTGTAAATTTTAAAATTTAGCCGCGAAATTTTAGCGCCGCACCGCGAAAATCGCGCTTTAGATATAAAAATAGATCGTGCGAAAGGCGAGGTGGCAGCGAGTACATTTTAAAATGTAGTGCTTTAGTGCGGTTCACCCCGCGTTTTAAAATTTTGCAATCTGTTTGCGCAAAGATCGCGGACCTAAGCGTAAATTTAGATTATAAAGCCGCGTGCATATGCAGCACATATTTAAAATTTAGCGGCGTAAAATACGCTCTTTAGGGGCACAGTATAAAACGCAAAGCTCAAATTGCAGCGCACTGCGTTAAATTTTAAAATTTTAACGCGGCAGCGGATTGTTTCTGCTCTGCGCTCACGATTGTGGCAGCCGTATAATAAGGGCAAAATCGCGTGTGTGCACCGAAAAAGCGGGCAATTAAATTTAGTCGCATAGCCGCGTCATGTATTTGTCGCGACACAAGGCCTATGTATCGCAAATAATGCAAATCATCGCGCGAGGTAGGGCGCGATATCGCAAAATACGCGGCGTATTTAATTTTGGCAAGCGTCTGTTCTGGCGCCGTAGAGGCATAAGATCACGGCGCGGTATCAAAAACAGGGGCGTAGCGCAGCAGCGCAAATTTATCTAGCGCGGCTCGCGCAGCCTTCGCGAGAGCGTGAATTTATGAGCTAGCGAAGTTTGCAAAAATAGAATTTGCAAAGCAAGAATTCATAAAATTTGCGAATGACGCCGAATGCCGGTTAGCCCTAGCTCGTCGCCCTTTGCCCGCACAGGCTCGCAAAGCAGGCGCGTAAATTTATAAAAAGGATTTTAAAAGATGAATATAATATTTTTGATCGCGCACGCGGCATTCGTCCTACTGCTGGGCTTTTATCTGATCACCTGCCTGCAGTGGTTTTCGTATAAGCCCGCGCGCATCATCTTTCACTTCACCAAGCCCGCGTGGCACCTTTATTTTTTGATTTTGCCGCTAGCGGCGTATTTTGGCTGCGAGATTGCGGCGGGCCTCTGTGCGGCTAAATTCGGCGCCGCGTCCCTCTATGCCTTGCACGCCGCTAAAATTCTAATCGTCGCAGCCTACGCGCTCGCGCTGTGGTTTTGGCAAAGAGGGCTTGATAAAAAGCTCGTCTTTACGCCGCGCGTGAAGCGTTTTTTTGCGATTTTGGCGGTTTGTGCGTTTAGCTTTAACGCCGCGTTTTATGCCGCGGGGGGCCCGATTTTGCCGATCTTTTTACCGCTTGGCGCGGGCCTTGCGGCGAGTTTTGCTTATGAGCGAGCGCAGGCTGCGAAATTTAAGGCCGATGCGCGCAAAAAACTAGCCCAGGTGCCCTCTCTTACGATCATTCAGATCACTGCGAGCTACGGCAAGACGAGCATTAAAAACTTCTTGTATCAAATTTTAAAAAACGACTTTCGCTGCTATAAGACGCCGCGCTCGGTAAACACGCTGGCAGGGCTAGTGCGCGACGTAAACGAGGCGCTACCCGCAGATACGCAGATCTACATCGCCGAGGCAGGCGCCAGGCTAAGCGGAGATATTGCCGAGATTACCGAGTTTTTGGCGCCGCAGATCGTCGTCGTGGGCGAGATCGGCGCGCAACATATCGAGTATTTCAAAAGCATCGAAAACATCCGCAAAACCAAGCTCGAAGCGCTCACAAGCGCGCGGCTAAAGCATGCATTTTTGCACAGCTCCACGCAAAAAAGCGCGGACGAGCGCGTCACGATCTACGACGAGGGGCTGGAAATTTGCGGCGCGGATCTGGACGGAATAAAATTTAGCCTTGGCTTGAGCGAGAATGAGCCCCTCGCAAGCGGAGAGAATTCCACGCTGCATGCAGACACATCCGCCGCAGGTGACGAAGGGCAGGGCGATTTGAGCCTAGATGCAAGCAGTGCGGTATGCGCAGAAAAAGACAAAAATTCTAAAAATTACGGCGCCGATTTTAACGATGCAAATTCCATGTCCCGCGCCGAACGGAGCGAGCGAGAATTTTGCGAACAAGCCGCCCGTGCCGCTAGCGACGATAAAATTTGTGGCAGCAAAGAGCGGGGCGCGCAAGAGGCTCCAAACGGGCGTAAAATTTCAAACGGGCGGAGAGAACTATGCGAGAGGCATGAGTTTTTCGCGCCGATTTTGGGTAAATTTAACGCCGCAAATCTCGCCGCGTGTATAAAGATCGCGCGATTTTTAGGGCTTAGCGCAGATAAGATCAAAAGCCGCGTCGCGCACGTCGGCGCCGTCGAGCACCGCCTCGCGCGGCTCGATGCGGGCGGCAAAATCATCATCGACGATAGCTTCAACGGCAATCTAAGCGGCATGCTGCAAAGCTACGAGCTGATGCGAAGCTACGGCGGGCGCAGGGTTATCATCACGCCGGGCATCGTCGAGAGCACGCGCGAGGACAACGAGACCCTGGCCGCCAAAATCGATGAAATTTTTGATCTCGCGATCATTACGGGCGAGCTAAATTCCGAGGTGTTGCAAAGCAGGATCGATCCAGCAAAGACTATCGTTTTAAAAGACAAGCGCGATTTGCAGCGGGTTTTGAGCGAAAATACGCACAGCGGCGATCTGATTTTGTTTTCAAACGACGCACCGAGCTTCATTTAAGCGGCTTTGGCGATACGGTTTGCTCTGCCCTGAGGCATACTGCGCGATTTGACAGGGTGAGTTTTTAGGCAAAAGACTTTGAGCGAGTGCGGCGAGCAATTTATAAAGTGGCGCGACCCGATAGACGATTAGTTGAAGCGTACGGCGCGATCTGTTTAAATAGATAACCTGTGCGGCAAAATTTCGGCGCGCCGAGATCAGCTCGTGTTTTGACGAGTTAAAATTTGTAATGAAATTTAAAGGAAAGCTATGGATTTACGAGAAAAGATACTTAAGCAGCTGCGGGCGCTAAGCGAGGAGAAGTTCGCGCAATTTTCGCAGCGCCTAATACCGACGCCGCAGATTTTGGGCGTGCGCACTCCCACGCTGCGCGTACTTGCTCGCAAAAGCTTCGCCGCTTTGGGCGGGGCGGACGAGCTGCAAAAATATAAGCCCTTTTTTCACGAGGAGTTCGTGCTAAAAGGCTTTTTTATAATGCTTTTGAAGCAGGATGAGGCGAAATTTGCCCTTGCGAGCGATTTTATTAAAACGATGCCTAATTGGGCGGTTTGCGATATGTTCGCTCCGAAATTCAGAGACGTCGCTCTTGCGGACGCGCTGCTAAAACAGGCTAAGGGCGGCGTGAGCGAGTTTGAGAGGCGATTTTTCTACGTTTATTTTATGCGAAATATGGACGCGATCTCGCCCGAGAAGTTTTTTGAAATTTGCGCCGCCGAAAGCGACGGGCGGTACTACGTGCAGATGGGTGCGGCGTGGGCGATAGCGGAGATGTTTATCAAGCAGCGCGAGATCACGCTTGCGTTTTTGGCGAGCAAACGAGCGGCTAAATTTATCCAAAACAAGGCGATATCGAAGATCCGCGATAGCTTTCGCGTAAGCAAAGCCGATAAGGAGGCGCTTTTGAAGTATAAAATCTAACCGCAGCAGAAAGTGGCGGAGGTAGTTAAAATTTCAGTTGCGCGCGGGGCTTGTCAGCCAAAATCGCGAGCTTTAAAATGTAAATTTAAGGAGAGAAAATGTTTAGCAAGGAATTTTTGGAGATTTTGAATTATGAATGCGCCGTGGGTATCGCTACCTGCGCGCAGGGCGAGGCTCATATCAGCAATACGTGGAACAGATATCTCGTCATTAAGGGTGATCGCATCCTCATCCCAGCTGCGGGTATGAAAAAGACGCAAAGCAACGTGGAGGCAAATCCAAACGTCGAGCTTAGCGTCGCTACAAAGGAGCTAGCAGGCAGGTTCGGCGCAGGGCGCGGCTTTGTAGTGAAGGGCGCGGCGCGTTTTATTGATAGTGGCGCGGAGTTTGAGGAAACGAAGGCGAAATTCCCGTTTGCTACGAGGCTGCTTGAAATCACGGCTAGCAGCGTAAAACAGGTGCTGTAAGCCGAGTAGCGTACGGCTGGGCGGAATTTTACAGATGAAATTCCGCCGCGAGCTTTGCGATGGAATTTTGCCGTGAAATTTTATCGATGGAATTTTAAAATCAGTAAAATTTTATCGACGAAATTTCGCTTCATCGCGAAATTTTAAAGCGAGCGAAATTTTAAAGCGGGTAAAATTTCAAAGCCTACAAAATTTCGAAGTTTGCGAGATCCACAAATCTCGCTCAAATTTTTAGAGCGTAAATTTACGCATTGAAAGGAAAAATATGAAACGATTAGAGGGAAAAACCGCCGTAATTACGGGCGGAAGCGACGGCATAGGGCTTGGCATCGCAAAGTGTTTTGCCGAAGAGGGCGCAAATTTGATCCTGCTCGGCAGAAGCGTGGAGAAATTAAAAATCGCACAGGAGGCCTTGGGCGGTTACGGCGTGAAAGCTTACGCGATAGAGGCGGATTTGGCGCAAAGCAAAACGATAAAAGGCCTTTGCGAGCGTATTTTGGCGCTACCCTTTAAGATAGATATCCTAGTAAATAACGCCGGGGTGGGAAAATTCGTACCGTTTGAGGCGACCGACGAAGCGCTGCTAGACGCTCATCTAAACCTAAACATTAAAGCGCCATATCTGCTTACTCAGGGGCTTTTGGGCGCGCTTGCGGCTAGCAAAGGCTGCGTGATCAATATCTCGTCGTATTTTGCGAACCGAATGCTCGTAGGGCGCACCACGACGGCGTATTCGATCACCAAAGGCGCGCTAAATTCTTTCACTAAATCGCTTGCCTTCGAGGTTGGCAAACTCGGCGTACGCGTTAATGCCATAGCACCCGGGAGCGTTCTAACGCCGCAGTTTGAGCGAAATTTAAGCGCGCTTAGCCCGCAGGGGCGCGAAGCGTTTGAACAGATGGTAAAAAATATCTATCCGCTCGGCAAAATCGGCAGCGCGCAGGACATCGGCGATGCGGCGGTATTTTTGGCGTCGGACGGGGCGAAATGGGTCAGCGGCGCGATATTTGCGATAGACGGCGGACTTACGACGAATTAGCCGCGACCGGGCGGAATTTTAGGCGCGGATTTTGAAATATAAAATTTTACGGCGACTAATTTCGCCTCGAGAAATTTTACTCCGTAGAATTTCGCAGCGAAGAAAACGCAAAATTTCGCAATCTGCGCGAATTCAACGTAAATTTTAAAATTTGCGTTGTAAAATTTTACAGCGTGCGGTTTAAGCATAATTTTACGGCGCAAAATTTCAAGCTACGACAAAATGGCGTCTGCGGGGCTAAATTTAAAAAAGCGAAGCTAGCGAGCGGCTTTAGATAATTAGAAATTAAACGAGATTGGAGAGGGCTTGAGGGTTTTGTTTCTAGCGATTTTAGCGGTACTTTTTAGCTCGTGCGCGGCTCCGCTGGCGCCCGCGGGCAACGCGCTTAGCGTATACGACATCTATTCCGTAGCACGCGACCGCCGCAGCGTGAGCGAGGTCGCTAGCGACAAGCTTATCCAGACTAAAATCCAAAGCAAAATTCTATTTACCAAAGGCCTTAGCAGCTGGGATCTGGAGGTCGAGTGCTTCTACGGCGAGGTCTATCTCATCGGGCTACTGGACAGCGAAGCGATGCGCGAGCCGCTGCTTGCTTTAGCTAGGCAAACCGAAGGCGTGCGGCGCGTGCATACCTATCTGCGCGTCAAAAAGCCCGAATATCCGTGCAATTCGTTTGAAATTTTTACAAATTTAAAGAAAAATCTCTTTTCCGACACCGACGTTTCGGGCACTGCGGTGCGCGTAGCGATCGTGGGCTGCGACGTGGTATTTAGCGGCGTAGTAACGGACATCGAGCACGAAAAACACGCGATCTGGTACGCGACGCACGCGCCCGGAGTTCAGGACGTGTATTCGTTCCTGCGCGTAGTAAAGGAGTAGGGGCTTTGCGGTTAAATTTGATCGCTTCGGTACGGCAAATTTACCCGCTTGGGTCGAGTTAAATTTAAAAGATACGTTCGGTTTATTTTAGCCTGCTTGCACAGCGCCCGCATGCATGAAATTAAAATTTTATCGGCGCGCAAGGATAGCTGGGAATTTTAAAATTTGGCTCACAAGCGCGAGCATTAAGTAAATTTAAAGCCGCCTCAGACGATAATTTCGCAGATGAAATTTACGCCGCAAACGCTCGCCGAAAAGTAGCGCCAGCGTGCCGGTAGAAAGCGCGCCCTATTTAAATGGCGGTCAAATCAAAAGCGGCACGCGCGAGCTAAATTTAAAGCGTTCCGTTTTTAAAAGCGTTAAATTTAAAGCGAGCCGCCGAGCTAAATTTAAATGTAACGCGCGCATTGCGAGCTAAAATGAGCTAAATTTAAAATCGCGTTGCCGTTATCGGCAAAATTTCAGCGTCATGGCGTAAAAGCTCGCGCTAAAATATACGATCAAAATGCCCCAAAGGGCGCGAAATTCAGTAAATTTAAGGAGAGAAAATGAGCCAAAGCCAAAATTGTACGTACCAAACCGCGTGCGAGCTGTCTAACGTGAGGCTGATCAAGCACCCGCTGATCGAGCATAAGCTCACGATCCTGCGCGATCGGGAGACCGATCCGTTTCAGTTTCGCATGCTCGTCGATGAGATCAGCTACCTGATGATGTTCGAAGCCACGCGCGATCTGGCGCTGCGCGAGGTGAGCGTGCATACGCCCGTGGCGCAAACCAGCGCGTATAAGCTCGCTACAAAGATCATGATCTGCCCGATTTTGCGCGCCGCGCTGGGGATGCTGGATAGCGTTTTCAAGCTCATACCAGACGCTAGCGTGGGATTTTTGGGTTTTCAGCGCGATGAAAAGACCGCACAGGCGGAGTTTTTTTACGCCAAACTGCCCGTAGACGCCGCAGAGCGCACCGCAATCATCATCGATCCGATGTTTGCGACCGGCGGCACGGCGATCGATGCGGTGAAATTCCTGCTGAAAAACGGCGTCAAAAAGATCAAATTTATCTCCATCATCGCAGCGCCCGAGGGGCTTCATAGATTTAGCGAGATCTACCCGCAGGTCGAGGTTTTTACCGCAGCGATCGACGAGAGACTAAACGAGCAAAAATATATCGTGCCGGGTCTCGGAGACGCGGGAGATAGGGTGTTTAATACACTTTGAGATTTGGGCGGCGAAGGACTTTGCGCTGCGTTAAATTTGCACGAACAGTATTTTATGCGGCGAGAAATTCCGTCGCTGCGATAAATTCGGTAGGGCGCGTATTTTCACAGCACGCGCAATACGTAGTGAAATTTTAAATTTCGCAGCGCTGTAAATTTGACGCGCTTTAAAATTTTAACTCGTCGTGGAATTTGCGGTATTTTGAAATTTATCAAATAAAATTTGAGCTCCGCGATGTATAGAACACGGCGGCAGAGCGTAATCAAAATTTCAAATTTTAACTCGCTGCAAAATATTGCACAACGTCCGCGCCGCAAAAATTACAAATCGCAAAATTTACAAAAATCGTGCGGCAAAATTTTTACCATAACAATCCGATAAAGAAGTTAGAGCGGCGGCGCGTCAGACGTACGCGAGGAGTAAAATTCTTACTCAAACGATCCGCCCGCGCTAAAATGAAATTTCAAAATTTAGCGAGCAAAATTTCGCTTATTTTACCAGCCCCGCTTCCCTTAAAAAGCAGCTCGGCTCGTAGCTAACTTTTCTGATCTTATCAAATTTAGCGTAGCTTAGCACCAACTCGTCGCGCGCTCTAGTAACCGCCACGTAAAAGAGCCGCCGCTCCTCCTCCAGGCTGCCGCCCATCGCCATTAGCTTGAGGTTCGGGAAGCGGTTTTGCGCCAGATCGATGAGATAGACGCTGCAAAACTCAAGCCCCTTGCTTGCGTGCACGCTGAGCAGATTTACCCCCTCGCCCTCGCTCATCTCCTTTGCGCCCAGGGTTATGAAATTATAAAAGCTCTGCGGATCCGCGTATTTACTAGCAATCTGCTCTAAAATGCCGCATTTATCGTAGATGCGGGAGATCTCATCCTTTTTGCGCTCATCGTCTATCTTGCCGTTTTTTAGCGTCGCGCGCTTTGTCGCGATAAAGTCCGCTACGAGGGCAAAAAGGCGCGAGTTTTTGATTTGCGAGATTAGCGTAGCAGACCTTGCAGCTGAGCCGCTTTTTTTAAAAATTTTATAAATTTCGTGCAAAAATACGGCGCCGCCTTCGGTGATTTTATTATGTTTTAGAACCGGATGCGAGCGAAAAAACTCGTCAAATTCTAAAGCCTCAAAGCGCGATACCGAGCCGATGATATCCACATCGTCAAAAAGCCCGAGCTGATAGTTTTTCCTCTTTTTTTCAAAAATTTTAACGCTCTCGTCGGGGCGTAAAAGCCCTGCGTGAATGCTTCCGCGTCCAAGTGCGATTAATGCGTCGAAAAGCTCCTTGCTTAGCGCGCTGCCGACGCCTCTTGCGTATTCACACGTACTCATAAAGGCCATCATATCTTTTGGGTTTATTATCATCGCGAAAATGTCCGTAAAGGCTTTGATTTCGCGGCTTTCAAAAAAGCTCACGCCGCCTTTTCGCTTCGCGCCGATACCGAGCTCCTTAAGTGCTACTTCGACGCCGTCGGCGCTGGAGTTGTTGCGAAAGATGACGGCGATCTTTTCGCGCGGAGTGCTGCTTTGTGCGATCTGTGCGGCTACGTGGGCGTATTGCGCCGCCGTATCGTCGTAAACATGCAGCCTGGGCGCGCTAAATTTGCCCTCGCGGCCCACGATCAGCTTCTTTTCGTAAAGGCGCGGATTGTTCGCAATAACGCGGTTTGCAAGCGCCAAAATCGCCGAACTTGAGCGGTAGTTGATATTCAGCGCGTAAATTTTAGCGTCCGCAAAGCGCTTGCCGAAGCTGCCGATGATGTCGATGTTTGCGCCGTTGAAGGCGTAGATGCTCTGATCGAAATCGCCGACGCAAAAAAGGCTTTTCGTCGCAAAGGCATCGATGAGGCTTCCTTGCAGCGAGTTCGTGTCCTGATACTCGTCCACTAAAATTTCATCAAACCGCAGCGGCGCGCCCTTTTGCAGCTCACGGCGCATCTTTAGCAAGACGTCATTGAAATCGGCGTAGTTAAATTTTGCCTTTTCCTCTTCGAACTCGCGCAAAATATCTGCGTAAATTTCTGCAAATTCCGCCTGATCCTCGTAGTTTTTGCTAAACCACGTCGCAAAATCCGCGCTCATCTCTTTGTTTTGATACAGCGAGTACACGTCGTAAAGATACGCCCCGCCGTAGGGGCGCGCATCGCTTACGTGATAAAATTTGCGCCTTTCTACGAGGCTTTTTAGCAGCGTCTTTAGCTCGGCGGGCTGCTTTAGGATCACGCCTTTACCGAGCTCGCGAAGTAGGGCGTAGGATACGGCGTGAAAGGTGCCCGCAACGATTGCGGAGGTGATTTTTTTATCAAAATGCCGCTGCAAGCGCACTATCATCTCGCTCGCAGCCTTATTAGTAAAAGTAAGAAGCAAAATTTTTCTAGGACTCGTGCCGAGATTTAGCAGATGAGCGATGCGCGCGACGATGGTGCTGGTTTTGCCCGTGCCTGCGCTTGCGATTATTAGATTGTGTCCTGAAGGGGCGGTCGCTGCGGCGTATTGTTCGGTGTTTAGCTTAGCTAGAGCGTCCAAGATTATTCCTTTGCAAAAAGGCGCCATTATAGCCTAAAATCATTAAAATTCTTTGATATAATTGCGCGATGAAATTTCTAAAATTTACGTTAAAAATCGCGCTATTTTGCGCATTTGCATTCGCTTTGTTTTTGATCCTAGACGCGCTTTATCCGTTAAATTTGGATATGCTAAATAAGCAGAAGAGTAGAATTCTATATGACCGAAACGGCGAAATTTTAAATATGCAGATCAGCGACGATCAAATTTGGCGCTTCTACGCAGCCGCAGACGAGATACCGCCGCGGCTGAAACAAAGCGCAATCTACTTTGAAGACCGATATTTTTACTACCATTTCGGCGTCAATCCCGCCTCGATCCTGCGCGCGACTACGTATAATTTTACACAAAATTTTACTAAAAAAAGCGAGGGCAACGTCGAGCGCGTCGGAGCTTCGACGATTACGATGCAGGTCGCGCGTATGATGCGCCCCAAACAGCGCAGCTACAAGAACAAAATCATCGAAATTTTCAACGCCTTTCAGCTGGAGTGGCACTTCAGCAAGGATGAAATTTTAGGAATGTATTTCAACCTCGCCCCATACGGCGGCAACATCGAGGGGGTCAAAACGGCGGCGTATTTTTACTTCAAAAAGGATCTGCGCGAGCTTAGCAACGCTCAAATCGCGCTTCTTAGCGTGATCCCAAAAAATCCGAACAAAAACCGCCTAGACCGCAGATCAAACATCAACGCGCTTAAAAACCGCCTAATTTCACAGCTGCGAGAAGGCGGCGTGATCTCGCAAAGCGAATATGAGCGCGCCCTTGCCGAGCCGTTTTCGCCAAGACGCTATGCAGCGCCCAATTACGCGCCGCATTACGCGCTGTTAGCGTTTAGCAATTATAAAATGCAAAATTTTACCGCCAAAGATGACGTAAATTTCACTCAAAATTTTGATTCTAACGGTGCGCCCGGCGGGACGGCGGGGCAAGCAGGCTCGTCTGCGAACCGAGTCACAGCAGCAGAGTCAAATTTTTCGGGCGCGGCTGGTGCCGAAACAAATTTTACAGCTGTGACAAGGAGCAAGCCAAATTTATCTAGCGCCGTAAACGCGCAGGCGGGAGTGGATTTGAAAGAAACGAATCCCAAAGAGGCAGATTTTAAAACGGATGCGCCGAAGAGTTTAAATTTAGGCGGCACGAGCTTAAATTTAAACGAGCGCGAAGGCGTAGAATCGCAGGCAGGCGCAAAACCGAATGAACCGAAAAATGTAAAACCAAATGAACGAGAGGGCGCAAACTTGGATGAGAGGCAAGATTTAATTAATGCTGCCCGTCCGTCGCAAAACACTCAAAGTCTAAATTTAAACGAGCAACGAAATGCTGAGCGGTCGCCGCAAAATTTTAGCGCAGATACAGATTCAGATAAAGGGCAAACCGAGTATTCGCCGCAAAATCCGAATGCGGATATAAATTTAAACAAGCGGCAGAATGTCGCCGGTGCCGCACATCCGCACCAAGACCCGCAAAATCAGCAAAATATAAATTTGAGCAGTCGGCAAGACACTGCGCATTCTCCGCAAAATTTTAGCGCAGATACAAACTCTGGCGAGCGGTCGCGTGTAAATTTTAGTGCGCAGACAAATTCTACTTCAGGCGCTAGGGCGCAGGTAAATTCCTATTCGGATGCCAAAATGCAGACGAATTCTACTGCAAGCGCCGAATTGCAGGCAAATTCCAATCCCAACGCCAAGGTGCCGCAAAATTTCGCTTTAGCCGCCCGAGCGCAGGCAAATTCCGATCCTAAAGCCAAGACGCAGGAAAATTCCGTAAACTCTAAAGGGAGCTCGCAGCCCAAGGAGCAAACCACGCGAGCACAGGAGCTTGCGCGCCTAAGTGAGGGTAAAATTTATTCGAGCTTGGATCTAAAAACCCAGATCGCGCTTGAGGGCTTTTTGAAAAGCGAGATCCTCTCTCTGCGCGATAAGGGCGTTAGAAATGGCGCAGCCGTGCTGATCGATAACGAAAGTATGAGCGTGATCGCCTATATCGGCAGCCACGATTTTGGCGGTAGAGAGGGGCAAAACGACGGCGTGCGCTCGCAAAAAAACGTGGGCTCGACGCTCAAACCCTTCATCTACGCCAAGGCCCTGCAGCACGGGCTCATTACCCCTTCAAAAAAGCTGATCGACGCGCCGATAATCTTCGCGGGCTACGTACCGCGCAACTACAACCAGGGCTTCATGGGCGCGGTGAGTGCGACTGACGCGCTAAGTCTGAGCCTGAATATCCCTGCGGTGAAGCTAAATTTGATGCTCGAGGGCGACGGGCTGTATGAGATGCTATCAAACGTGCATCTGGCGGAGTTTAGCAAGGATTATTACGGCGCAGGTATCGCTCTGGGAAGTATTTCGATGAGCCTAATAGATCTTACTCGCCTTTACAGCGCGTTTGCAAACGGTGGAAAGCTACGAAAGCTCGAAATAGCGGGCGTAAAGACGGGCGATGAGATGCAAATTTTAACTCCGCAAAGCGTCTATATCGTAACGCAGATGCTAAGAAACGCGCCGCGCTCCTACCTCGGCTCGGTGTGGCAAAACACCCTAAACGCGCCGCCTCTGATGTTTAAAACGGGCACGAGCGCCGATGCGCGCGATCTCTACACCGTCGCTCTGACGCCGAAATTTACCCTCGGCGTCTGGCTGGGAAATTTTGACGGCTCCAAGACTAGGGATCTTAGCGGCGGCGTAAGTGCCGCAAAAGTGGCGTTTAATATGTTTGCCTTCCTCGATAAATCGGGCATGCTGGGCGAGGCGGAGTTTGCGCGCCCCGCGGGTGTGAGTTTGCGGCGGGTATGCACCGACGCGTACCGCGAAAAGGAGTGCGCGCAAAGCGCCGATGATCTTACGATAGATGGGGTTGAGCCCAACGAGGAGTGCGAAATTTACGGCACGAGCGAGCTTTTTTATCTGCTAAAACACGGGCTAGTCGATCCGCAAAAGGTACGCGCAGGAAGGTGCGCGGCTAAATTTGCCGCCGTAAAGCCCGTGCTAAACGACATCAACGCCAAAACCTACGAGACCGGCGCGGACGGCTTTTTGCGGCTAAAGGTGCAGTGCACGGCGGTTTTCGGCGAGCGGGTATATATCAGACTAAGCGGCGGTTCGCGGGAGTTTATAGCGCTAAATTCCACTGCGTTTACGGAGGAGAATTCCGCGGATTTGGATTTCAAGCATTCTAGCGCGGCGCAGCAAGATAATTTAAAGCAGAATTTAGCACAGCAAAATTTTGCAGAACAGAATTCTACGGCACAGAATTCTATGCGACAAAATTCAGCGTCGCAGAATGTAAAATCACAAAATCTTACGAAGCAAAATTCTGTAGAATGGAATTTTATAGCTAAAAATCCAGCCACACGGAATTTGGCGTCGCAAAATTCTACAGAGCAGAATTCGGAGGCGCAAAATTTCACAGCGAAAAATTTCGCGGATCAAAATTCCTCGCAGCAAAATTTCACGGCACGAGATTTTACCACGCAAAGCCTAGCGCCTGCAAATTCTAAAGTTAAAACGGGAGAATATTTTGCGCGCACTAACGGTGAGGCTTTTACGCTAAGTCTCGGAGCAGGGGACTTTGAGCTTGGCTGCTTGGATGAAAATGCAAATTTCGCTAAAGCAAATTTTAGAGTAAATGAAAGAAAATAAAAGGTTAATTTGTATATAATTTCGTAAAATTTTTGCAAAGGAATTTTATGAAGACAAAACTACTAAGCGCAGCGCTATTTTGCGCTTTGGCTAGCTTTGCCGCGGGCGTAGAAATCAAATACGCTAGCGGGGCTTACGAGATTAGCGGGGTGGACGGCAGTGGATTTAGCGTCACGCAAAAGCAGATCTTAAAATGCACTCCCAAAATCACGGGCACCTACGAAAGCGTGAGCGAGAGCTCAATCAGGCTTTATCCAAAGCCGATGCTTAGCGCCGGGGTTAATTATTCGTGCGAGGCGCGCGGGGTGCGCTTTGAGTTCGAGACAGAGCCTTTTAGCACTGAGCATATCGCGCTTCTGCGTCCGGGGTTAGTGGCAATTAAATTTAACGATGCAGTTAGCAAGGACGCGCTACAGCAAGCGACTAGAATTTACCGCGCGCAGAATTTAGCCCAAAACGACATATCCTACGAGCTTAGCTCGCACGATGATCGGAATTTTTTATTCAGCTTCGATCCTAAGGCACAAAACGTCGTATTGCAAATAGAATCCCTATCCTCAAAAGCGGGCGCAAAGCTGCAAAATCCGGTGGAGCTGCGCACGGACGAGGAGCCTTTTAATGATAGCATTAACGCTTCAAATTTAAGTGGCGTGCAGATTCGTCCTGCGGCTCTAAAAGACGGCTCGCTCGCAGCTAGAGTGTGTTTTCCTAACTATATGGACGAGCTGTCCGCCAAATACGTAAGAATCGCAGGCGTGAGTAAATTTAGCCTCACTCAGCCGCGATATTATTATTACGACGAAGATGAAGAGGGCGGCGAAAGCGACGATCCTTCATGCTACTACTATGCAGATATAGTAAGCGACGAGTTTATGCCGAATAAAAGCTACGAGATTAGGCTGCTAAAGGGCTTCGGAGATAGCTCATATATTTTGCGTGACGAGATCAAGCAAAGCGTAAAAATGGGCGACAGGCTGCCTTTCGTAGCCTTTAGCGACGAGAAAAATTTTATCCCAAAATCCGCTTCGTTGGCATTTAAAAGCTCAAACGTAAATGAGGTTAAAATTTCGATTGCCAAAGTCCCTGAGCAAAATTTTAGGTATTTTTTAAACTTTGAAAGTAACGAAGATAGCGTAGGTGGGCTAGCTAGCGAGATAGCAGTTAAGAGCTTTGATATAGGAGGCGCTAAAAACGCCGTTGCGGAGCATAAAATCGCGATGGATTTTAAAGGCTACGAGGATGGAATTTATAAAATCACGGCGTTTTACAAAGTGGGCGAAAAGATGCAAGAGGTTTCGCGCGTAGCCTATCTTAGCGACATTACGGCTCAAGTGGTGCTGCTTGAGCGCGGTGCGCTAATTTATACTTCTAGGCTTAGTAATGGCGAGGAGCTAAGTAGAGCGAAGGTTAAAATTTACAGCGATAAAAACGAGCTAATCGTAGAGGATAAAACGGACGGAGATGGAATTTTAAGATTAGAAAATATGGAAATTCTAGCCAAAAATCCGCGCTCTATCGAGATTAGCAAGGGGGGTGAGCATGCGTTCGTGCTGTTTAATAACGCCGTAGCAAGCGTCGAGAAAACGATTACTGCAAAGCGTCCGTTCGTTTATCTCGCAAGCGAGCTGATAAGCCCGAATGAGCGGCTTTTGGGCACGATCGTGATGAAAAATCGCGATTTTAGCTCTTTAAAAAATACGCCGATTAAATTTAAAATTTACGATCCTAGCGGTACTGTGATCATCACGCGTGCGCAAAACACCGATGAGTTCGGCAGCGTTAAAATCGGCGAGCTGATGGGCGAGAAAAGCGGCACTTACCGCCTGGATCTCATCTATGAGGACAAAATCATCGCTTCTAAAAGCTTCAGCGTAGAAAATTTCGTCCCAAACCGCATCAAAAATGAAATTCTCACTGCTAAAGACGAATATGGCGCGGATGAGATCATAACTTTAAAGCTAAGCTCAAACTATCTTGCAGGTGCGCCGGCTGGAGATTTGAAAGGTTCGCTAGAAGCAAACGCCTATGAAAAAGAGCTGAAAATTAAAGGTTACGAGGGCTTTTCGTTTCTAAACGATCGCTTAAAGAAAAAGGGCGCTACGCAGCTTCGCAGAGCGGAATTTACGCTAAACTCCGCCGGCAAAAAGGAGCTTGCACTCTCGCCGGCAGCAGCTGATCTAAATGTCTCTAACGCCATAAATATTCTACTAAATTTCAGCGTAACCGAGGAGGGCAAAAACGTAAGCGCATATCGCAGCCTGAGCTATCTGCCTTATGATCGTATCGTAGGAATTCGCGCGAGTAAGGATTTTATCTCAAGCGGTGATAGCGTAAAATTCGGCTTTGCGCTACTAGATTCCAAAACTAAAACCGACGTCAAAGGCAAGATCGACGTTGAAATTTACCGCGACGATTTTACTTACGTTTATGACGGCAACAGATACGTCGAACAAGAAAGCTTTAATCTCGTAAGTGCCGTTAGTACCGATGCGCGCGAGTTTGAGTATAAATTCCAAAACGGCGGCAATTACCTAATCGTCGCAAACGATTACTCAAGCGGCGCAAGTGCTGGCGTGCGTGTGGATGTAAGCGGCTGGGGATATTATGGACGGGTAAACGCTAAAGACGTGCAAAGCGCTAAAATCAAACTCGCAAGCGACAAGGTTAAAGCCGGAGATAAAATTAAAGGCGTCATCAATTCTCCGGTAGAAAGCGGCGTGCTAAATATCTCGCTCGTAGGCGAGCAGGTTTACGACTATAAAATTCTATCCATAAAAGGCGGTAGCGCGGAATTTGAGCTTAGTGTGCCTGATAATTTCGTCGGAGGACACATCAACGCTGTAATCGCGCGCGCTGCGACACCCGCTGCGATGCCGCTTAGAGCTTATGCAAACGTGCCGGTGGCGCTAGATGCGAGCTCGCACAAGGCTAATGTGCAAATTTTAGCCGAGAAAAGCTACAAAAACGGGCAAAATGCGCAGATCAGCGTAAAAAGCGAGCCGAATTCCAAAGTCATACTATACGCGGTCGATCTTGGAATTTTAGATATCGTCTCACAAGAGGAGCTCGATGCATTTAAGGCGTTTGACGTTAGCGCGTATTTTGCGATGCGATACTTCGACATTTACGACGATCTTAGCGTGTATCAAACTACTGCTAAAGAGCTAAGCTTTGGCGGAGACGGCGTGATGGCGAAAGCTAAACGAAATTTAAGCCCGGTCGAAAATAAAAAGCAGAAAAAATTTATCAAAATGCTGATCGCAAAAGCAGACGCGAACGGCGAGGCGAAATTTGAGCTTGCAATGCCGAAAAATTTCAACTCCACGATCCGACTAAGCGCCATGGCTATCGGAGAGGCGGCTACGATTGGCTCGGCAAACGTCGAAGCTAAGGTCCGAGACGACGTGATCATAAAACCGGCAGATCTAACCTACATGGTACGCGGCGATGAAATTTCCGTGCCGCTAACGCTCATCAACACCACCGACAAAGAGCAAAAGGCGGTCTTGAAGATCAGCTCGTCTCCCTCGGTCGCTATAAGCGGCGGCGAGGCAAATTTCACGCTCAAACCGCTTGAGGTCAAGCATACGAACTTCACCGCGAGCGCACTTGATATTGCGGATGCGAATATTAAATTTGATCTTGACGCAAACGGGCAGAAATTTAGCAACGACGTGGAATTTGACATAATCAGCCAGTTCCCGCGCTCGAAGCTATTTCACGTAAGCTATGGCGATAAGCCGGTAACGCTCAAAATCGATCCGAGTTATAAAGAAATTTATACTCACATCAGCGCTACGCCTAATGCTTTTAGCCTAGCGGACGAGCTATATCTCTATCCTTACGGCTGCACCGAACAGCTTGCTTCAAGAATGATAGCGGTTGATTATGTCGCACGCAAAGACTCCAATAAAACCTTAACCAACCGCGTAAACGAGTATGCAAGTAGAATTTTATCTCGCCTAAAACCTAACGGCGATTTCGGTTACTGGAGTGCTCACGGCGTTACTAACTACTATGCTTCGATTTACGCAAGCGACGTTTTACTAGAGCTTGATACGCGCTATAAATTCCTTAGCAATAAGCAAAGATCGCTAATTTTTAGTGCGCTAAAATCAAGCTACAAAGATCAGGATACGCTCCGCATATACGCGGATTTCGTGCTAGATCAATACGGCAAGCTCGATGATGATGAGATAAATTTCGTTTACGACAACGATCTTTATAAAGACTCGCCGATGGCTAGTATCGCCTTGGCTGCGATACTTAAGAAGCACAATATGACGACTGAGTTTGAATTTATGCTAGAAAAAATAGATGAGGCGAATTACGATTACGCTGATAACGGAGCGGGTTTGACATTTGCTAGCGACGTAAGAGATGCCGCCTTTAAGCTCTACGCATTCGGCAAGGCCGGCATCAAAGATGATAGCACGGCTCGCACGGTCGATGCGATCATTCGCGATCTAAAAAATATAAACAACACGCAGGAGAGAGCGAGCGTAATACGCGGATTTGATGCGTATTTTAAGGAATCGAAAAAAGAAGCCCATTTTGCATTAAAATACGACGGCGAGGCGAAAAATTTCAATTCTCCGCTGGATACCAAACTCGCGGTCAAAGACGGCGCGATAGAATTTACGCCGATGAGCGGCAATGGCGAGCTATTTTTTACCGCTCTTGGCTTTGGATATGAAAGCGCGCCTTTAAAGCATGAGGCTTTGAGCATACAGAACCTAAACGCCCATTCTATAGATAGCAAAAGGATTGAAATTTACCGAGAATTCATAGATGCTCGCGGCAACATAGTCGATCTAAACAAGCTTAAAGTAGGGCAGAAAATTTACTCTAAGATCAGCTGGCGAGCGAATTATTATCTTTATAATTTCGTAATCGATGAGGCTATGCCTAGCTGCTTTGAGGCGGTCAATGAGCGCCTAGGCTCGGCTGCGCAGGCTAGAGTCGAGGGCATGCAAGATAGCGTGGCACTAGAGCACACGGAGTATCTGTATGACCGAGTGCTTCGCTTCCCAAAAAGCGGCTATTTTTACTACGATCCGCGAGACGGAGAGAATAGCAGCGGCGTCATCTATACTCCGATAAACGTGATCATGGCGGGTTCGTGCGCGCTTCCTGCGATCTCTATTGAGGATATGCAATACGAGCAGGTAAATAACTACGATCTGCAAACGCTTAAATTTAAGGTCGCTCGCTAAGGCGTAGCGGCTTTAAAGCTCGGCGCGGATTTTGCATTTATTGCGATTTTCGCGCCGAGTGCGCTTTTGTGTTCACAAGCATTTTGCAAACGAACGCCTGATAAAATTTTAAAATTTCAATCCCGCCCGTCCGCCAAATTTCAAAATTTTATATCGACGCCCATATTTTATAGCTTTTTACTATCTATTTATAACGTTATTCTATTTGACTTACCTTTAAATTCGAGTTATCATTTCTTTTAAATATACACTTTCAATTAAAGGAGTTGCAAATGCAAGACGTATCAAGACGTAGTTTTTTAAAAATTAGCGCAGTGGGTGCGGGGGCACTTGCGCTGGGGGCTAGCAGTGCGACTGCAGCGCAAAACGCCAAGGACGTAAAATTCGACGAGGAATACGATATCGTCATCATAGGCACCGGTTTTGCGGGACTTGCCGCGGCGATTAAAGCTAGCGGGCGCGGTAAAAAGGTGCTTATCTTAGAAAAGATGGGCCGCGCGGGCGGAAATTCCGTCATCAATGGCGGAAATATGGCGGCTCCGATGAATAAATTTCAAGTAGCTCAGGGCATCAAAGATAGCAAGGAGCTTTTTATCGCTGATGCCGTAAAAGACGGGCTCGGGCTTAACCACACTGATCTTTTGGGCGTGATGTTTGATCGCAGCAACGATGCGGTGGATCTTTTAACTAGCTGCGGAGCGGAGTTTAGCGATAAGCTGATCTTTGAGAGCGGTCATAGCGTCGCAAGAAGCTTACAATCGACCAACGGCTCGGGCTCGGGTTATATCCAACCGATGATGGGTAAACTTCAAAACGATCCTAACGTCACGATCAAAACCCGCACGAAATTCGACGATTTCATCGTAGACGACAGCGGTCGCGTCGTGGGCGTAGAAGCTCGCGAGGAGTATAAATTTGATCCGAAACTCTTTAGCGACGATCTGGAAAACAAAAGCGGCGAGAAAAAGAGCTATAAAGCCAAAGACGGCGTTTTGCTAGCCTCGGGCGGATACGGACGCGATCTATGGTACCGCCAGATCCAAGATCCTCGCGTAGTGCCTAGCATAGACAGCACCAACCATCCGGGAAGCTCGGCAGGAGCGATGCTTGCGGCAAACAGAATCGGTGCATTTACCCTTTTAACGTCGTGGATTCAGTTCCTTCCATATTGCTCGCCCGATGAGAAGGGCTTCGGCGCTGCGGTAAATTTCACCAACCACTGCTGCAACACCTACGGTCTTACCGTCGATCCAAAGACGGGCAAGCGCTTTATGGACGAGCACGCAGGGCGCAAGATCAAGTCGGATGCCTGCTTTAAGGTTATCGGCGAGAGTGAGAAAAACGATAACTATCCGGTAAACGTCTGCGACTCTCAAGCCGTCGCCGCGCGTAACCCGGTTTATACTTCAAGGCCTCTAGAAGCGGGCGTCGTGAAGAAATTTGACACGCTAGAGGAGCTTGCGAAGGCTTACAATCTGCCGCTGGAGCCGTTTTTAAAGACCGTCGCGGATTATAACTCTTACGTCAAAGCGGGTAAAGATCCGGAATTTGGCAAGGTTGTCGATAAGCTGGACGGTATCGATGTTTCCAAACCGCCGTTTTACGCGAGCCGCACGATGCCGAAGGTGCATCACACGATGGGCGGACTTGAGATCAACACCAAAGCTCAAGTCATCTCAAGCCTTACTCATGAGCCGATCCCGGGTCTTTGGGCTGCGGGCGAAGTAACCGGCGGCGTGCACGGCGCGAGCAGGCTCGGAACCTACGCGATCCTTGATTGTATGGTTTTCGGAATGATCGCGGGCGAAACAATCGGGGCTTAAATTTAGCGCCCGCGAAATTTCGGCGCGAAGTAGCCATACGTGCTTTGCGCCGAAATACTGTGCGAGTCTTTAAAATTTTCGAGACAAAGCCGCAAAGCGTGCCGTAGAATTTCAAAGCGTTTTAAAATTTAAAGCGCTTAAAATTCTGCGGCGCGAGTTTTAAATTTGAATACCGCACACTTTAAAATTTTATAGCGGCGGCAAAATTTCGCACAGGCGGCGAGCAAATCCGTGCGCCATAAATTTTAAAATTTACGCCTAAACTTCGGCTAGCGGAGCGGAATTTATTCGCTTTAAATTTGCGCTTTTAAAATTTTCTTTTCTAAATTTTTAAAATTCTATCACTAAGTCTTTACGTTAAATTTTAAATTTCGCTACGTGGGTGTATAATCTATAAAATTTCAACGCAAGGAGCAAAAAATGCAAGAAATTTCAAGACGAAATTTTATTAAAATTGGCGCGGCGGGAGCTCTGGCTCTGGCTGCAAGCAGTGCTAGTGCAACGCAAAACGCCAAAGACGTAAAATTTGACGAAGAATATGACGTTGTCGTTATCGGTAGCGGTTTTGCAGGCTCGATGGCGACACTTCAGGCTCTTAAGCGCGGCAAAAAAGTGCTTATGATCGAAAAGATGGGCCGCGCGGGCGGCAACTCCGTTATTAACGCCGGCAATATGGCGGTGCCAAATAACGAATTCCAAAAAGCCGCGGGCATCACGGATAGTAAGGAGGCTTTCATCGCAGATTGCCTAAAAGACGGGCTAAATTTAAATCACGTAGATTTGCTAGGCGTCATCTACGACCGTGCAGGCGACGTTTTTGAATACCTAAAAAGCATCGGAGTGGAGTTTTCGGGCAAGGTGATATCTGCTAGCGGACACTCGCTAAAGCGCGCCGTACAGGCCAAAAATGCTAGCGGCTCGGGCTACATCCAGCCGATGCATAAGGCGATCGAGGAAAATGCAAATGCTGTAATCAAGAAGCGTACTAAATTTGATGATTTTGTCGTAGATGACAGCGGTCGCGTCGTAGGCGTAAAGTGTCGCGAAGAATATAAGTTCGATCCGCAGCTTGCTAGCGACGATAGGGAAAACAAAAGCGGCGAAGTAAAATTTTTTAAAGCCAAAGATGGCGTCGTTCTAGCTGCGGGCGGATACAGTTCGGATAAATGGTTTCGCGCGCAGCAGGTGCCGTATCTAAAAGACAATATCGAAACCGTAAGCCAACCCGGTGCTACCGCAGGTGCGCTTATCGCGGCGATGAAGCTAGGTGCGAATCCTTTGCAACTCAGCTGGATTCAACTAAATCCTTATACTAATCCTAGCGAGAAGGGATTTGGTACTTCCGCGCTATTTTCAAATCACTGCGCTAACGACTATGGTCTAACCGTCGATCCAAAGACGGGCAAACGCTTTATGAACGAGCACGCCGGGCGCAAGATCAAAACTGAAGCGATCTTTAAATGTATGGCGGAGAGCGAAAATAACGACAACTACCCCGTAAATATCTGCGATCAAGCCGCAGTTGATGCAAATAATCCGGTCTATACGTCAAAAGGCGTAGAAGCAGGCTCAATTAAAAAATTTAATACCTTGGAAGAGCTTGCAAAATTTTATAAAATTCCGCTGGAGCCGTTTTTAAAAACCGTCGCGGATTTTAACGGCTATGTCAAAGCAGGAAGCGATCCGGAGTTTGGCAAGCCTTTGACAAAAGCCGATGTAGGCGGTATCGATATATCAAAAGCTCCATTTTATGCGTGCCAAACAAGCCCGAAAATTCTTTACTGCATGGGTGGCGTGCAGATCAATACCAAAGCCCAGGTTATTGACGCAGCTAGCGGCGAGCCGATCGCAGGGCTATATGCAGCGGGCGAAATCACCGGTGGCGTTCACGGCGCAAGTAGGCTCGGTACTATGAGCATGGCTGATTGTATGGTTTTTGGCATGGTGGCGGCAGAAAATATCTGAATTGATTTTGCTTTTTTAGGGCACGACGACATATTTAAATTTCGCCGTCACGTCTAAATTTTAAAATTTTATGCAAAAGAAGCATAAAATTCTATTCGTTCGGTAAGGGTTGAATTTCACCGAAATTCGCATAGTTTGGGAGACGGGCATGATAGCGATCTATTTTAGCGCTACGGGTAACACGAAGCATTGCGCAGATAGGCTCATCGCTCATCTTGGCGGCGTCTGCGTCTCGATCGAGAGCGAGGCTTGCGGCGAGCTTTTAAAGCACCACAACGACGTCATTTTGGCATATCCCGTCTATTTTAGCGACCTGCCGCGCATCATGCGCGACTTCCTCTACGAAAATGGCGCGAGCTTTAGCGGCAAAAACGTATTCATCCTCGCTACGATGGAGATTTTCAGCGGTGATGGGGCAGGGTGCGCGGCTAGAGTTTTAAAGCGATTCGGCGCAAACATAACGGGCGGCGCTCATATCAAAATGCCCGCGTTCATCCTCGACGTGGCGATTTTTGGCTACTCGCAAGCGAAAAACGAGCGCATAATCAAAGAGGCGGACGCTAAAGTCAGACGCGTTGCGGAGGCGCTTAGCGCAAGTCGTCCGCCGCAAGAGGGGCTGGGCGCGCTCTGTCGTATCGCAGGGTTTTTAGGACAGCGACTTTGGATGAAAATTTGGGATAAAAGCCCCTTTGCCAAGCGCAAGCCGAGCCTCGATCCATCGCGATGCAGCGGGTGCGGGGCCTGCGTCAAACCCTGCCCGATGCGAAACATAAAGCTCGCTTGCAAAAAGGCGCAATTCGGCGATGAGTGCACGCTTTGCTACAGATGCGTAAATATATGCGAGCGCAGAGCGATTACGATCCTAGGCAGGGCGAAAAATTTAGAAAAGTCCATTGCCGCAGACTTATGAGGACGAGCTCATGCCTCGCAAGTTCGCAATAAAATGCGTAACAACGGGCGAGGAAATTTTACTTTTTAACAGCGCTTCGCACGGCTAAAGCGCGATGTTTTGCGACGAATATGGCGCAAAAAAGTAGCCCGCCGCGAGCTAGTGAAATTTAACCTACCGCTGTGCAAGATCCGCGTAAAATTTGGCTATAGCATCCACTACGACGACTACGATACCAACAAGCGAGGTAGGGTCATACTAATAAACGGCGGGGCTGCCTCATAGGACGAGGTAATGCAAACGGCTTTGATTATATCGCTGTAAGCTGCAAGAGAGAGGCGGGCAAAAAGAGAAATTTCGCTTATGTAGGTGGCCTTAAATCTCAGTCCGTCTTTTTTGCTCTGTATTTAAATTTTACTCGGTCGCTAGATACTCCTAAATTTAAATTCTCTAGAGCCGAATGTGGCGTCTTAGAATTTTAGTGAAGGTTTATTTTGCCGCATACCTTAAAATTTTTAAATTACCCGCGCCGGCCCACTTAAGC
>CAUQZM010000006.1:0-99784 GCA_963522765.1 uncultured Campylobacter sp.
AGATATCAGTGCAGCGTGCGGACAGCTCAAACAAAGAAACGAGCAAGGTAAAATTTTAGATCAAAATGGCGTCAATATGGATAAAATTTTAAAAAGATAGAAAAAAATCGGCTAATATTTCGATCACAAAGCAAATCGACAAAAAATTTATAAAGGAGTAGGAATAAACGTGCAAAAATAATGGAGGAGATCGGCGTTTTCTTAGATAGATCGCTACTTAAAAAATCCAAGATTACAAAGGCGGAGATTATCCGCTTTATCGAGGCAAAATGGGCGGAGGCGGACGATGAGAAATACCGCGTCTACGACTCATACATCTACGCGGCGCGCATGATGAATGAGTACAAATGGGCGGGCGACGCCCCAAATATGCTGCGCTGGCTAGGCGAGATGGACAAGCACGCCAGAAGCAATGAAAATCCGCCCTACGTGAGCGATTATTACAAGGGCGAGTGCTGCTTGGAGTGCGGCGCGGAGCAGGAGGCGCTTAAATTTTTGCGCAAAAGCTACGAAGCGAATGAGGAGTATCTTTTCACCCGCAGCCCAAAGGTCGCGGAGTTTTTTAATGCACATCTTGCGGAGCCTAAAATTTTGCCTAAATTTGAAGATAAGGAATACGGTGACTTTAGTTTCCCGCTGCGACTGGAGTATTTCGGTAAAGCTTTAGAGCAAGAGGGCGAGTTTCGCTGCGCGTTTTTAGATGAATACGGCGAGGAGACGGACGAGCCAAGCCAGGCGCAATCGGACGCACTAGAGTTTTTAAAGCAAAATCAGGAAGAAATTTTAACGGGCATCTTAGCTGAAATTTTAAAAAACTACCCAAAATGGCAGAAAATTTACGACTATCCGAGCGAAACAAAAAGCGATTTCATGCCAGGCATCAGCACGCCGCAGGAGCTTAGCGGGTTATTGGAACTGCAAAATATCTATATCTTACGACGGCGCGAAAATCGGCTTGAGTTTAGCTGCTCGTGGGACATGAAGCACGGCCTAGGCGTGATGACGCGCAAAGGCAAGGTCATAAATATCGGCGAAGCGGAAGTAGCGTTTATGGCTATTTGAATTTAGTTTAAAATAATTGTTTATTTGAAACTTTGCGTAAGTTGCGAAATTATGACGATTATAGAGCATAAATACGCATTTAGCTACATGCTTTATGGCAATCGGATCCGCGTTTATATAAATTTAGCCGCGTACGATAGCAGCCAAAAATTATTTTCCTAAATTCTAATTTTATTAGAAGAGATTTTAAAGCAGAATTTTTCAAAGTTCTAAAAGGCCACTGAATAAAATCAAGAATTTAAACCAAAATAAAAGACTTATCAGAATGATTAGATTAACGCGCCACATAAAAGAAATTTGTCCTAGCGCTATAGATTGCGGCAAAGCGAGTAATTGCTAAAATTTTAAAATTTTATGGCATATCGTAAGGCGTAAAAAAACTAATAAAATTTAAAAACAAAACGTGCTTACAATAAATGTACGTCTAGGCGCCTTATCATTGTGGTAAAATTTATTATTCTACCTTCCGCCTTGCGCTTTAGCAAATATAATTAGATTTGACTTATTTGATTTATGACGCACGCTATATTTGACCTTTTAACAAATCTCATTAAAGGCTACACAAAAATTCCAAGAAATTTTATACACACCAAGCTTCTAAATACGCGCACAAAATAAATTCTTATCTTAAAAATTTATCTGATCCGCCAAAGCATCCAGATTTTATTGAATTACTTAAATTTTACCGATTTTCGCGAAATTATAAAACTCTCTCGCGGCGTCGAATTTGCTTTTTATCTCGTATCGTTCGCCGCCTAGTTCGAAGCAAATTGCATTCGCGTGCAGTAGCAATCTAGGCGCTCCCGTCGTTCTGATCCGCTCCGTCTCATCCATTTTTTTATCCAATATCCGCTCCGCTTGCTCGCGCAAAAGCCCATACAGCGGCTCTCCCAGTATCGGCGCACCCGCGGCAAATAGATGCAGCCTGATCTGATGCTGCCTACCCGTCAGCGGATAGCACTCAATAAGACTAGCGTCCATGTCCGAAAGATATCGCAGCGGGCGGATCAGCGTGATTGCCTCCTTGCCATCGCGCGATATTTTCATACGAATTTTAAGATCGGCAAACTCGTCGCTAGGAGCAATCGGGGCATCAATCACGAATCCCTCAAAATCCTTTAAAAATTTCAGTTTCTCGCTAAATTTTGCGTATTTTGTAGGCTCAAATTTTTTAAAATTTACGTAGCCCATAGAAGTAGCCGGCATAGATTTAGCCACAGATAAGGCGCAAGGTTTATGTCCTTTATCCGCACTACTCATCGCGATAGCGGGTTTAAGCTTATCACTCACGCCGCAGGATAAGTCATCAAATTCAGATCCGCTGCCAACATCGCCAGTGGGAGCGCCGGATTCAAATTTAGCCTGCGCGCCGCCAGATAGAGTGCTGCGCCATAATCCCCTACTCACACCATTAGACAAGATATTAAATCCAAATTTATCGCCTGCTCCTTTTAGAGCTAGTGTATCGCGCAAATCCGATACGCTACTTGGTAAACTCACAGCATCGCCCGCGAATTTTGATCCGCAAATTTCATCAAAGCCTAGAGCATAGCAATTCTCTATCTCACCATTGCAAGCGTCACCTTGCAAATCCCCTCGCAAGCCCTCTCTCAAATCCCCTCGCACGAGCGCTAGATAGCTTTTCATCACTCTACGTTGTTCGAAGCACTCTTTAAGCTCGCGCGCCGCGTCTTTATCCTTAGCGACGATAAGAATTCCGCTGGTTTCTAAATCAAGCCTGTGCGCCACGCACGCGTCCTGCCCGTATAGCGACCAGATCTCGTCATACATATTATAAGGCGAGTTACGCCCGCTCGGATGGCTTAAAATTCCACTCGGCTTGTCAAATGCCGCAAACGCATCGCACTCAAAGATCGGCTTCAGTCCGCGCGGCTCGCATTTGTAATCGATCAAAAAAATTTCTCCGTGCGCGACGGAATTTTTATGCAAATTTTGATCCTCCGCATCGGTTACGCGATGCTTGTCACAGATGCGCTGCGCGGATTTCATATCGTACCCGAGGCTAAGCAGAATTTCGTAAATTTTGCGTCCCTCAAAGCTTCCCAAGCTTCTTTTCTCATAACCCATATTAAACTTTCAGCCCCATTTTTATATAATTTTTGCCATCATTATACAAGAAATTTTAACCGAAAGGCTACTAAAATGGTCGAAAGATACGCAAGAAAAGAGATGTCTGAAAAATGGAGCTTGCAAGCCAAATACGACGCGTGGCTAAAAGTCGAGCTCGCAGCAGTTAAGGCGTGGAATAAACTAGGTCTAATAAGCGACTGCGATAAAGATAAAATTCTACAAAACGCAAGCTTTAGGATCGAGCGGATAGATGAGATCGAAAAGACGACCAAGCACGACGTCATCGCGTTTCTAACGAGCGTGAGTGAGAGCCTTGGGCAGGAGAGCCGCTTCATGCATTACGGAATGACTAGTAGCGACTGCATCGATACTGCCGTCGCGCTACAGATCAAAGAAAGCATGGAGCTCATCATTGAGGATGTGCAAAATTTAAAAGCCGCGATAAAATCTCAAGCCATGAAGCACAAAATGACGCTGATGGTCGGGCGCAGCCACGGTATCCACGGCGAGCCGATCACTTTCGGGCTCGTGCTTGCGGTGTGGTACGATGAGATAAATCGCGCGCTAGAGCTTTTACAACATGCAAAAAGCGTCATCAGCTACGGCAAAATAAGCGGTGCGATGGGAAATTTCGCCCACGCTCCACTAGAGCTGGAAGAGCTGGTGTGCGAATATCTGGGGCTAAAGCCCGCTCCTGCGTCCAATCAAGTCATCCAGCGCGATCGCTACGCGCAGGTAATGAGCGCACTTGCGATCTTGGCTTCCAGCTGCGAAAAGATCGCTATCGCAATCCGCCACTATCAACGCACCGAGGTTTATGAGGCGGAGGAATTTTTTAGCCCAGGTCAAAAGGGCAGCTCTGCGATGCCGCACAAACGAAATCCTGTGCTTAGCGAAAACGTAACGGGACTATGTCGTATGATCCGTAGCTTCGTAATGCCCGCAATGGAAGACGTAGCGCTATGGCACGAACGCGATATCAGCCATAGCTCGGTCGAGCGATTTATCCTCCCCGACGGCTTTATAACTGCTGATTTTATGCTAAATCGCTTGACAAGCTTGATCGAAAAACTGCTAGTATATCCTGAAAATATGATGAGAAATCTAAATTTAACCGGTGGGCTCGTGTTTTCGCAGCGCGTGCTTTTACAGCTTCCGCAGCACGGAATTTCACGCGAGGACGCATATAAGATCGTACAGCGTAACGCGATGAAAGTTTGGGCGGATCTGCAGGAGGGCAAAAAGGCGATAAACGAAAACGGCGAGAGTCTATTTTTGCAAAATTTACTCGCCGACGAGGAGCTACGAGCAAGCCTAGGCGAGGCTGAGATAAAAGAGTGCTTTGATTATGCGTATTACGCCAGGCACGTGGATGGAATTTTTAAAAGGGTGTTTAATTATAAAATGTAAAATGCTAGGAATTACAAAAATTTAAAGGAGATAAAAATGGCTAGAGAAATAGATGCGAACGTAAAAAGCGTTTTGGAACTTTTACAAGGTAATATAAAATTTGTTATTCCGACATATCAAAGACCGTATATGTGGGAATCAAAGATGCAGTGCGAACAGCTTTGGAGCGATTTAATCGACTTCATAGAAACTTATAGAGATAAAAATAGCGGAGAAGTAAATTTTGGCTATGACGAATATTTTTTGGGTTCAATAGTAGTTTTTCAAAATGAAAATAGAGAGCTTGAAGTCATAGATGGTCAGCAACGATTAACCACACTAACGCTTTTGTATAGGGCTTTATATGAGAAAACCAAGGATAGATCAAAAGGCTGGGCTAAAAATTTCGGCAAATGCATTTGGGCATTTGATGAAGGTAGCGAAGAATTTGACTTCTCAAAAAGAAAACTAAAAAGCGAGGTGTCAACACAAGTAGATAATGAGATTTTGGATAAAATTTTAAATCAAGAATGCTTTGATGATAAAAAATCAAGAAGCAAATACGCAGAAAATTTTAACTTCTTTTTAGATAAGATTGGCGGTATGCCACACGATCTATTTGACCCTTTGTGTAAAATGCTAATAGATGATAAAGGGCGTTTAAAAATTTTGTTTATAAAATGCGATGAGCAAGAAAATGCTTTAAGAATTTTTAATACCTTAAATAATCGCGGGTTGCCACTAAGCGATGCCGATATTTTTAAAGGTATAATCTACGGCTATCAAAAAGACAAAGAGAGCAAAAATAAATTTGCTAAACAATGGCGTGAGCTGGAAGAAAAATTAAAAGAAAATGACCTTAATATAGATACTATTTTTACGTATTATTCTCATGCAATTAGAGCTAGAAGTAAAGATAAAAGTAAGGAAATCGCTGCTAGGAAATTTTATAACAAAGAGCGCTTGAAAGATGAAAAACTATTTTCCGAAATTCAGGAATTGGCAGATTTCTGGTGCGGAGATTTTGATGATAAGATTAAATTGCATGCTTCACAATTTTTTGATGTGATTGATCTTTTTCCTAATCAATACCCAAAATCATTGATTTCTGCATTCTATTTTTATTGTAAAGACAAAAATTTGGACTTTTTTGAAGACAAAAATTTACTGCCATTTTTATCAAAAATGATAGCTAATTTACTTACAATTTATATAAATAATTCCACTGTAAATGCGATAAAAGACCCTGTTTTTAATGCTTATGTCAGCCTTTATGAAAACGGAAATTTAGATTTTAAAATTAGAACTCAAGACATCTTAAATGATAAAGATAGATTTAAAGAAGATTTTTTTAGAAGCTCAGGATTAATCAAAACCCTAACGCTTTTAAATCTTTATTTGAAATATGAAACACAAGAAATTATCTATGGTGAGGTAGAACATATCTTACCTAGAAATTGGCAAGATACTTGCTATCAAAATTTAAATAAAGATGAAGCTAACAGATACATCGAAAGCATCGGTAATAAAATGTGGTTAGAAAAATCTTTAAATATAAAAGCTAGTAATCATTATTTTAAATCTAAAAAGGAAAAGTATAAAGATTCAAAATTTCAAGAAGCTGTAGCGTTGTCAGAACTACCGCAAGATGAGTGGGGAAAAGATGATATAATTAAGCGCGAAAATGAAATTTTTGAAAAACTATATATTTTTTTTAAAAGCAATATATCTTAAAAATAAAATCAAATTGTTAATATAGCTTTATAGGATGTGCCTATAGCAGCATCCTATAAAGTAAAGTATAGTTAATCTAGAATTTAAAGTTATACCCCAGATAAATTCCATGGTTGGTCTCATATACCTTGTCTACATCCTCTCCGAGCTTACTGGCCTTGTACCTCGTGTAGTCCGCCTTGTAGCCAAACTCGATCTCGTTATGCTCATCAAAGCTATATAGCCCGCCTAGTCTTGCACCGATGACCCAGCCAGGCAGAGTCTTTGAAAGCGAATCGCTGCTTCCGTCAGATTCGTCATATGAATAAATTTTATATTTCAAAAATGAAACTCCTGTATATGCGCCCGCTACGAGTTTAAAGCCATTCGTAATCTCAGGCGTAAAATCCCCGCCTACGAGCAAGCTATGCTTATTCCACTCGTGTTTAAATATGATGTCCTCGTCAGTGCCAGTTTTCGAAGCTTTGAAATCATACAAGTACTCGCCGTACGCCCTAGCTATACCGAAATCGTAACCGCCTTTAAAGCCGAGCGCAGCCTGCCCCTTATTATCTTTATTCGTGCCAGAATCGTCCTCGTCAGACCATTTAGTAGTGATGCTGGATTTAAAAGAATAATCTCCCTCGATACCTAAAAATATCCCCTCGCCGAAGCTTGAGCTTGCGCACACCGCAGCGGCAAACGCCGCGATTAAAATTTTATTTTTCACATTTTCTCCTTACAATTTATAATTTCGGGCTTTCCACCGCCGCCGCTCTTGCCATTTTACCGCTTGCTATCTTTAAGCATCTTCCGCCAAGCTCGCTTACAAGCGCATTTAAAATTTGCCGATTATAATATCCTTTTTTTGAAATTTCGATGAATTTCGCGACAAGACTTGGAATTTTATCTCACTCGCCTTGGATAAAATTCTATCTCGATTGCCAGCACGGAATTCGACGAAATTCTACGTCGCCGCCCCGTGAACAGCTAGCAAATTTAAATACCAGAGCCATTAAAAAATAATCTGTGATGAAATTTAAAGCGCTTATTTAGTTGTTCGTTTTTATGTATAATTTAAAATTTACACACGAGATAAGTGCCGTGTTACCGATAGTAACTGCACTTTTAAAAATTTAAGACGATTTGATTTGGAATTTATAAAATTCCCGCCTCATTTTTGTATCATAAGCCAAATCCAAAAAAGGAGTATCTATGGAAGAACACAAAGTGGAGTTACGCAACTCCCGCTTGCAAGGACCACTAGACTCAGACGTAGACGAGCTGGGTTTAGACAGACTCACCGACACCGTGCCGTTTCCTAAGCGCGGCGTCATCATTATGGCGATTGCTGCTGCTGTGGGCCTTGCTCTATATGCCGCGTTACCGTTTGAACCCAATGTCAAAAAAGGCCTTGCGCTACTTGCTTTTATCGCGATTATGTGGCTTACAGAGGCTGTGCATATCACGGTAACCGCGCTTATGGTGCCGGTGCTTGCGGTAGCTATCGGGCTTGGCAAATTCGCTAAAGATGGCACTTTCACAGCTGCCACCATCAAAAGCACGCTTGCAAATTTTGCGAACCCTACGATCTTTACCTTTTTCGGCGGTTTTGCTTTGGCAACGGCTCTGCATATGCAAAAGCTAGACAAAAAGATCGCGATGTGGCTAATCGCCCGCGCAGGCGGTCGCTTGGGTGTAGCTGCGATTTTAATCTGCCTTGCTACGGCGATCCTTTCGATGTGGGTTTCAAATACCGCAACTGCTGCGATGATGCTTCCGATCGCGCTTGGAATTTGCGCCAACATGGACGAGAGCAAAGATCGCGGCACGCTCGTGTTTTTGCTTTTAGGCATCGCGTATTCTGCAAGCATCGGAGGTCTGGGCACGCTCGTGGGATCTCCGCCAAATTTAATCGTGGCTCAAGCCTTGCACTACAGCTTCGCAGACTGGATGAAGGTGGGTTTGCCACTAATGTGCGTGATGCTGCCAATAATGCTTGTGGTGCTTTATATAATTTTCAAGCCGAATTTAAGTCATAAAATAGATATGGATCTGGAGCATATCCCTTGGACGCGCGAGCGCATTATTACTATCGTCGTATTTGCTCTAACAGCGCTTGGCTGGATATTTTCAAAGCAAATTTCAGCCCTTGTAGGCTTTAAGGTGGACGACGCCTATGTAGCGATCTGCTCGGCAGTCGTAATCGTCATACTAGGGCTTGCCAAATGGCACGATATCGCAGAAAATACCGAGTGGGGCGTGTTGCTGCTTTTTGGCGGCGGACTTACGCTAAGTGCGGTTTTAGGCGATTCCGGAGCCTCTAAGGTGCTTGGCGATCTAGTCGCGCACACTTTCGGTGGAGCGCCTACTTACATCGTACTTTTAGTAACGGCAGTTTTTATCATCTGCCTCACGGAATTTACGAGCAATACCGCCTCTGCTGCACTTTTAGTGCCTGTGTTTGCGGGAGTAGCGGCTCAAATGGGGCTACCGAAAGAAACTCTTACCATCATCATAGGCGTAGGCGCAAGCTGCGCTTTCGTAATGCCGGTAGCGACGCCGCCGAATGCTTTGGTTTTCGGCACGGGACGTATCCGACAAATAGAGATGGTGCGAAGCGGCGGAATTTTAGCAGTCGTTTCTGCAATTTTGGTCTCGGGCTACGCGTATATTTTTTACTCGTAAAATTCCGTCAAAAATTTTATAGTCCGGGTATCTACTCGGACTAAATATATTTATAAGATATATTTTTAAACTCCTAAATTTTCGGAATTTTTATAAAAAAATTCTAATTTAATACTATTTTAATCAGTTATCTGTATAATACGCATATTTTACGGAAAGAAGAGTTTATGGATTTTGATTTTATAGCTAAATTTAGCCCGATGTTCGTAAAGGCGGGAATTTTAACGCTGAAGCTCGCATTTTACGGGATTTTACTATCCATCATCATCGGTTTTATCTGCACGCTGATAAAATATAAAAGATTGCCGCTGTTAAGCCCGCTCGTGAGCGCATATATCGAGCTGTCGCGCAATACTCCGCTTCTAATTCAGCTATTTTTCCTATACTACGGCCTGCCGAAGCTGGGCGTTCAAATTTCGGGCTTTACCTGCGCGATCGTGGGGCTTGCGTTTTTGGGCGGAAGCTATATGAGCGAGAGCTTTAGGCTAGGTTTTGAGGCGATAAAAAAATCCCAGATCGAAAGCGCGATGAGCCTAGGTCTTAGCGAAGCGCAGATAGTCTTTTACGTCGTGCTGCCGCGCGCCTTTGCGATCGCCCTGCCCTCCATCAGCGCAAACATAATCTTTCTTCTTAAAGAAACCTCGATCGTTAGCATCGTAGCACTCGCCGATCTCGTTTATGCCGCAAAGGACGTGATCGGGCTGTATTACAAGACGAACGAGGCGCTATTTATGCTAAGCGTTTCGTATCTGATCATAATCCTGCCGCTTTCGCTGGCGCTTACGCTGCTTGAAAAGCGCCTTGCGTATATGAGAGGCTAGCGATGGAACTCTTAAGCGGCGAAAATTTAATCAGGCTTCTTGGCGGACTCGGAGTCACGCTGCAAATCGCGCTCATCTCGATCGCGGTTTCGCTCGCTCTAGGCTTGATACTTGGAATTTTAATGGCTTCTGGGCGCAGAGCTTTATACATTCCGCTTAAAATTTGCCTGGAGATCGTGCGTATCATGCCGCCCATCGTTTGGCTATTCATCGTGTATTTCGGCGCGAGCAAGGCATTTGGCATCCACATCTCAAATATCGCGGCTTCGATCATCGTCTTTAGCGTCTGGGGTGTTTTTGAGATGATGGATCTGGTGCGCGGCGCCGTACTTAGCATCCCTAAGCATCAGTTCGAAAGCGCCGAAGCGCTCGCATTTAGCAGATCTCAAATTTATCTCTACGTCATCCTACCGCTTGCGATGAGGCGCCTGGTGCCCGCAACGATAAATTTATTCAGCAGGATGATAAAAACAACCTCGATCGCCGTACTCATCGGCGTCATCGAGCTCGTCAAGGTCGGACAGCAGATCATCGAAGTAAATGTCTTCCGCGACAATTACGCGCCGCTAATCATCTACGGAGCGATATTTTTCGTATATTTTTTGATCTGCTACCCAATCTCGGCGCTTTCGAAAAAATTAGAAAACAGGTGGAGCTGATGGAAATTTTAAAAATCGATAAAGTCAATAAATTTTACGGCGAGCTACACGCGCTAAAGGAGATCAGCCTTAGTGTCGCGCAGGGCGAAGTCGTAGTGATCCTAGGCCCTAGCGGCTGCGGCAAAAGCACCCTACTTCGCACGATAAACGGGTTAGAGCCGGTACAAAGCGGAAATTTTATAATCGAGGGCGAACGTATCGATCAAAATTTTAAAGAGTGGCGCAGGATCAGGCAAAAGATCGGCATGGTCTTTCAAAGCTATGAGCTCTTCGATCATCTAAGCGTGCTGCACAACATAATCCTGGGCCCGATGAAGGTGCAAAACGTCCCGAAAGAGGAAGCGATAGCTCTAGCGCGCGAATGGCTAAAGATCGTAGGTCTTGCGGATAAGGAAAACTCCTACCCCAAAGAGCTTAGCGGCGGGCAAAAGCAGCGCATCGCGATCGTACGAAGCCTTGTGATGAAACCCAAGATCATGCTTTTTGACGAGGTTACCGCGGCACTTGATCCCGAGATCGTGCGCGAGGTGCTCGACGTAATGCTAAATCTCGCCAAAGAGGGGCGGACGATGCTAATCGTAACGCATGAGATGGGCTTTGCGCGCGCCGTAGCCGATCGTATAGTTTTTATGGACGAGGGAAACATCGTGGAGATTAACGAACCGGAGGCGTTCTTTACCGCGCCGAAGAGCGAGCGCGCGAAGAAATTTCTAAATATGTTCGAATTTAAAAAATAAATTTTAATAAAGGAGAGGCTATGAAAAAAGTATTAGCTCTATTTCTTGCGCTGAGTGCGCTATTTTTTGCGGGTTGCAACGACGAGGGCAAAGGCTCCTCAAATTCCGCGCAAGGTTCCGCCGCGCCGCAAAGTTATATCGACGGGATTAAAAAGCGCGGCGTAGTAAGGATCGCAGTTTTCGGCGACAAGCCGCCGTTTGGTTACATCGATGAAACGGGCAAAAACGCGGGATATGACGTGTATTTTGCAAAACGTATCGCAAAGGAGCTTTTGGGCGATGAGAGCAAGGTACAGTTCGTACTCGTAGAGGCCGCCAATCGCGCAGAATTTTTGGCGTCGGATAAGGTCGACATCACGCTTGCAAATTTCACCGTCACGCCGGAGCGCAAAGAGGTCGTGGATTTCGCGCTGCCGTATATGAAGGTAGCCCTAGGCGTCGCGAGCAAGGATGGCGATATCACCGACGTTTCGCAGCTTAAGGACAAAACGCTTTTAATCAACAAAGGCACAACCGCGGATCTGTATTTTACGAAAAACCATCCCGAGATCAAGCTTTTAAAATTTGACCAAAATACCGAGACTTTCGGTGCGATGCTGGACGGCAGGGGCGATGCGATCGCGCATGATAATACGCTTTTATTCGCATGGACTAAGTCAAACCCTGGCTTTAAGGTAGGTATCCGCTCGCTAGGCGATCAGGACGTCATCGCGCCTGCGGTCAAAAAGGGCAACGACGAGCTTCGCAAATGGCTTGACGATCTAATCGTAAAGCTCGCGGACGAGAAATTTTTCCACGCCGACTACGATGCGACGCTAGCGCCGGTATACGGTGACGACATCAAGGCTGACGACGTCGTAATCGAGGGCGGGAAATTATAAATTTAGATTTGCCGTCTAGTTTAGCGGGGCAATCTTACTAAGCCCCGCAACCTTGCAGCGACGCTGGCGCCGTAGCTTTACAGAAACGGCGTCTATAAACGCCCATAGGCAGCGAGCGCTTTTATAAGCTAGCTAAATTTATCGATCTAGCAGCAAAGTTTTGCTTCCGCACGACAAATTTAGCCGCCGAGTAAATTTTAGCCGAGATGGAATGTAGCCTAGCGCGGGTCGTCGCAGCAAAATTTAAGTCGCGCGCGACGGCATAAAATTTCAAGCGATAGTAGAATTCTAATGCAAACTGCTCGTGTGGTAAAATTATGCCGTGCGAGCAATGATAAATCGCGAGCGCTCGCTCGTTAAACGGAGCGGGAACTTATAAAATTTTATCGGCTCATGCAGCCTGCAAAATCTTATACCAACGCCTCCCGCGCGCATTCTATCTTTCGATTGGCTCGCGCGAAGGAGCGGATCGCACATCCGCCCAAACGCACGATCCGCGAAATGCATTCATTTCCACGCCCAGCTACACAGCGCATCCGTGCCGCTAAGCCTACGATCCTGTGCGCCTTGTCTGCATATCTGTGTGTCGCCAGAGCCGTATGCAGCAGCCGCCTCAACCATACTCCACCGCGCCGCCGCCCGCCTCATTCGCTCCAAATTTTGCGGTTCAAATTTAGCTCGCTCACGATACCCACAAGCGCGCCGATCTCATCTACGTAAAGCGCTATCGTGGCATCCTGCTTTAGCGAGTAGTCGATTCTAGGCTCGAAATTATCGCGCCAGGTCTCGATCGCCACGTAAATTTTATCCTCCCTTAGCACCGCGTTTATCTGCGAGCCCAGTCTTAGATAAACCTCCGTCAGTCGCTGCATCAAAAGCGGCGTCAGAGCGTATCTCGCGCCTACCTGATCGGTCGTATAGACGTCGAAAAACTCCTCAAATTTCACGTCGTCCATATTCGCTCGCTGCCCGTATTTGCGCAGATTCCGTGAGTTTTTGTGACATACCCGCACCTCGCAGTTAAGCCTTTTATGAAAATCCGCGACGAAAAGTACTCCGTGAAATTTTACGTCGGTGCGAGTGCCGTTTTTGGTGCGCACCTTTTCGGCGGCGTAAAAGTCGCTAAATCTAACGCGCACGCCCTGCACCTCCCCGCTCATCATATCCTCGCTCGATTGCTCGTTTATATAGCAGTCGTAAATTTCAAAAAACTCATCCGTCCCCAGCCCGCCGCTTTCATCGTAGCTAAGCCCAAAGCTTTTTGCGATGCTCGCGACGACCCTATTTTTAAAATTTGATCTGAAATTCCGTCTTTTGCTCGCCGTCAAAAGAGCGCTCACGACGCCGTAAACAGCCACGCCGAAAAATACGCCGGCCGCTATCTCCTCCCAAAAGCGCGCCACCAACGCGCCCACACTGGTCCCTACGACAGCGGCGATGAGACCGGCCTTTTTCACCGCTTCTTGCAGCGCCGCGCGCTCATCCTCCAGGCTCTGCAGATCAGCCAAAAAGTTAAATTTTAATCCGGCTGCGCCGTCTTTCTCGCTCCCGCCCTCACTTTCGGCGGCTTTGGGCTCAAACCTCCCGTAAGTAGCGCTTGCGCGATTATCACTACTTTTGGAGCTACCGCCCTCGCCCGCTCCGGCTTTTAATACCTGCCCCTCGTTTGTATCGGCGCTAAAAATTTGCTCAGTTTGCGTTGCACCCTGCCCTAGCGTGCCCGTATCTCGCGCCGTATCAAAGCCGCTAAATTTATCAAAATTTGCGCGCTGCGCGCCGCCGTTTTTGCCAAAGCTTAAGCCGCAAAATAGACGGTAAAGCAGCCCGTTTAAAACTGGAAAGAGGATGAAAAGCGCGACTATGAGCCAATTCGTATCAAACGAGACAGGCTCTGCCCTCGTGTTTAAAAACAGGTAAAGCCCGACTAGCAGCAGGGTTATCAAAAATGAGACGAGCTTGCTAATGCGCGCGAGCTTTTCGCGCCGTTTTTCAAGCAGGTAAAGCTCTTCCAGATCGCCGTTTCTATCCATAATCCGCCTTTTGTAGCGCATTTAAGCGCCGGTTTATTTGTCGCGCGCCAAATTTAAACGTTTACGCGCCGCCGCCTGATCTCCGCTAAATTTAGCGTAAAGCTCGCGCCCTGCCGCAAAATTTTAAAATTTACTCCGCCGCTTTAAATTTGGCCGTTATAAAATTTTATATTTCGTCCTTGCCGCGCCGCAGTTCGTTTAATGCGGGCAAATCTTTAGCGCCTCTTTCAGCCGCCCTAGCCCGTCTTTTAGCAGCGCTCTAGAGGTCGCGATATTTAGGCGCAAAAATTTTTCGCCGCCCTTGCCGTATTGCGCGCCGCAGGAGAGATACAGCCCCGTTTTTTCGCGGATGAAGCGCGCAAGCTCCGCGCTATCCTGCGTGTAAGCGCTCGCGTCAAGCCACATCAGATAGGTCGCGTCTTGCGGCACGACGCGCACCTGCGGAAGCTCGCGCGCGATAAATTCCGCAGCGAATTTTCGATTTTCGCTGAGGTATTCGCGCAGAACATCCAGCCACGCCGCACCCTTCGTAAATGCGGCGATCGCTCCTTGGACGCCGAAAAAATTCGGCTCGGCGATGTCGTCGGAATTTAGCGCTTTTGAAATTTTATGACGCAAGCGCTTATCTGCGGCAAAAACTGCCGCGCTCTGCAGTCCTGCGATGTTAAACGCCTTCGTGGGCGCGATTATGGAGGCTGAAATTTTCTCGCACGTCTCGCTCGCGGCAGCAAATGGCGTGTAACGCACGCCGGGCTCGGTCAGATCGCAATGCACCTCATCGCTAAGCACGATCACGCCGTGCTTCTCGCACAGCTCGCCGATACGAGCAAGGTCATCCCTGTTAAAGGTACGACCAACCGGATTGTGCGGGTTGCAAAGGATAAAAAGCGTCGTCTGCGGATCAGCGAGCTTAGCCTGTAGATCCGCCCAATCGATGCTATAATCGCCGCTAGCATAGGCAAGCTCGTTTTCTATAGGCACGCGGGCGGCGTTTTTGATACAGTAATAAAAGCAGTTATAAACGGGGCTCATCAGTAGCACGTTTTCGGCAGGCGAAGTAAGCTTACGGATGATCGAATCGATCGCAGGCAGCGTGCCGCCGGCATAGATCAGCCACTCCTTTTGGATTTCATAATCGTGGCGCGAAAGCCACCAGCCTTGATACGCGCTACGCCACTCATCATCCACCAGAGAATAGCCCAAAACTCGCTCATTTAGCCGCTTTTGCAGAGCCTCGATGATCTCGGGCGCTACGGCAAAGTCCATATCCGCGACCCACATCGGAAGCTCATTCTCGCCTACGCCCCATTTAAGCGACTTCGTGCCGCGGCGGTTCGGTAGGGTATCGAAGTCGTATTTCTCCTTGCCACTTATAAAATCAAAAAGTCCCATCTTACGCCCTTAATTCAGTAATAATTTCAGTTTTAGACGCGTCCGTTGCGCCATCTAGGATCAGCTCGCCGATGCTTTCCGCGCGGATTAGCCCGCTGCTTGGATTTTTGACGCTGTCAATCGCGCCTTTTACTTCGGCTTGCACCTCGCTGTATTCAAACGCTAGCGTCGTATTTATGAGCTCGCAGTCTTGCAGGCGCAAATTTTGCATATAGCAAAAGCCCTGCAAGCTCTCGATCTTGCAGTTTCGCAGCGTCACGTTTTTGGAATTCCATCCAAAGTACTCGCCCGCGATGAAGCAGTCCTCGACTACGATATTTTCGCAGTTCCAAAACGCGTCCTTGGATAGGAGTTTGGAGTTTTTGATCGTTACGTTTCTGCAGCCGTCGAAGCAGTAATCCCCGAAGAGCGATAGATTTTCGATGCTTAAGTTTTCGCAATCAAGCCCGAAATACGCGCCCTTTGCGGTGACGTTTTTTAGCGTGACGTCGCTGCAGTGCCATAAGGTCTCTTGCGCATCATGAAATTCTACGTTTTGCAGTGCGGCATCTTTTACGCGGCGAAGCCCCTTGGGCGCGCCGTAGAGGCAGTCTTTTAGCACTACGCCGCGGCTATACCAGATTCCTGCGCGCGCGATCTCGTCGAATAAGCAGTCCTGCGCGCGGATATTTTCGGCGTACCAAAACGGATATTTCCACTCAAATTTACAGTTTTGCGCGACGATATTTGCGCTGTGTTTTAGCGGCGACTCGCCCTCGCCGAAGACGGAATTTTCGATCCGCAGATCCTTTGCGCCGAACAGCGCGCGCTCGCCGCTAAAATGCTTTTGTCTTAATATTTGCATGGCTTTCCTTAGATTTAAAATTTGCTCAGATTATACAAGGAATTTCAAAATTCCGCGTAGCTTGGGTATATGAAACGCAAGCGAATTTTAAAAATTTTAAAATTTAAAGGCGGCGAAGGGCTAAATTTGACGCGCCTCGGTAGTGGTTACGAAACATATGCGGCGAATGCGCGGCAAATCGCCGCGCGCCCATAAGTCAATGGTGCGCTTGCAAAATGCCCATAAGCGCGCCTAGATCACTACGGCTATTCGCGTATTCGTTTAGGCACCCGTATCTGCCCACGACGCGTGTCGCTCGAAAGATACATAAAAATTTATCGCAAGCGGCGCCTTATAAAATTTATAAAATTTTCTACAATCAACGTGCAAGCTCCCATAAAGCGTCGTGTCTGAAAAAGCGTAAATTTTATCCCGCGCACAAACGGGGTGCGTCTAATGCTCGTGGCGATGCGAGTGCGCGTCTTCGCCGCGGTCTCGATCTGTAGCGCGCTTTCGTAGATCAAAATACACAAAAAGCCCGCTAGGCTCGCCATCCTCGTAAATTTCAAGTTTGTAGCGCATTACGGCGTGCGTGCACACTGCAACATCAAGCGTCGCTTCATAGCCGTCTGCGCTGCGCTTTAGCGGGAATTCCGCATTGCCCATATTCATACTCACGCCCGAAATTTTAACGCTCGGATTTTTCAGCTCACGCGAAATTCCGCTTATTTTTAGCTCATTTGCTCCCGCTTCGATCGGATGGCGCGCCACGCTAAAGAGCGCCTTCTGCCCGCCAGCGTTAGTCTCGCAGTCCTGTGCGGCTAAATTGCAGCCCAGACGCGTTCTTATGTCCTTAAATAATGCATCGCTATCATCCGCACCAAATCCTAAAGTAGCAGCTAAAATCAAGCTAAAACGTAGAGCCTTTATCATTATGATCCTTTGTAAATGAAATTTGTGCGCAATTTTAGCAGAAAATTCCGCGCCTATTAAAAATATTTATTAAAATTTTAGCTAAAATAACGATATCTTCTACGAAAGGATGAAAAATGGCTGAGTTTTTAATCAAAGATGCCAAGGACGGCTGCAAATTCGATCTACTTTATGACGGGCACGTACTGTGCACCTCCGAGGTTTACACGAGCAAGGCCGCTTGCAAAAACGGCATCGAAAGCGTCGCAAAAAACGCCGCGCTAAATAAGATCGAGGATCAAATCGCGGGCGGCGAAAAGCTAAACAATCCGAAATTTGAGCTTTACACCGATAAGGCCGGCAAGGTTCGCTTCCGTCTAACGGCCAGCAACGGACAGATCATCGCCGTTAGCAAAGATTTTGAAGCCAAAGCGGACGCTCTAAAAGTAATAGAGCTTATCGTAAAACAGGCTCCGAAAGCCAAGATCAAGGAGGCGTAAATGGACATAAACGGACTTGTAAATATGGTCTCTGCTCTCAAAAGCGACGATAAAAATTTAAGAGAATTTCAAAGCGGTCCGGTCGCTTTTATCGAAAAATTTCTAGGCGTGGACCTGCCCGACGATCAGATAAATGCGATAATTGCGGGCATCAGCTCAAATTTTTTAAGCAAAAACGAAAGCGGCGGATCTAGCTCGCTAGGCTCAATGCTGGGCGGACTTTTGGGCGGCGGCGAGGACGTGCAAGCAAACGCCGTCGATAGCAAAGGCGTGGATTTCAGCGCGCTGATCGGCAAAATCGCAAGCGCCAAGCTCGACGTAAATGGCGACGGCAAAATCGATATCAACGACGCAAGTAGCTTTTTGGGCGATCTTTTAGGAGGCGGCGCAAACGGCGAAGACAAGGGGTTAAATTTAGGTAGCCTGCTAAAAACGTTTAAAATTTAAACGAGGCTAAATTTAAAACGCAGACCGGATCTTGCGCGACGATATTTAAATTTGCGCGCGCTATTTTAATCCGTGCCTGCATCGTTTAACGCTCGCGTAAAGAATTTAAATTTATACTGCATTGCGCGCGAGGTCTTGAGCTTAGGCAAAACGAGCTTAAATTTAGAGCAAGACGGCGTTTAAATTTAAGCCGCTTCTTTGTAGCATTTTATTTATGCTGCCGCGACATAGCGCCCTGCTCCGCTCTTTTGAGCGTCTATATTGAGCCAAAATAACCACAAACTCTGCTTTAAATTTTATCTTTGCTCTTTGATGTCCGCTTTAAATTTAGTCGCTCTTTGGCTCCACTTCATTTCGCTACCTATTCAAATTCCCACGTAGCGTGCCATAGCATGCCATTAAATTTTAAAAACGACTATAAATTAAGCACGAATGAGTTCGTCTAAAAAGGATATATTTTATTTCTATTTACTGTTTAGGTAGTATAATCGTTCTCGTCCGACAAGATAAAACCTCCTTTTTGTATGAAGCCCGAGTTTAAAAGCTCGGGCTTTTTTTATGCCCGAAATTCTGCTATAATCCCGCCAAAAACTGCAAGGAATTTTATGCTTACACATATCGACGAAAACAATATGCCGCGCATGGTAGATGTCGGCGCGAAGGATGATAGCGAGCGCGTAGCCACCGCTAGCGGCATCATACGAATGAGCGCGGAGGCGTTTGCCGCCGTCAAGCAAAATACGGCGAAAAAAGGACCCGTGCTTCAAACCGCCGTCGTTGCCGCGATAATGGGCGCTAAAAAGACGAGTGAGCTAATACCCATGACTCATCCGCTTACGATTACTTCGATTAAAACCGATATTGAGGAGCTTGCGAGCGAGTGCGCGTTTAAGCTTTTTGTAACTGTAAAAATCACGGGCAAAACGGGCGTCGAGATGGAGGCGCTAACGGGCGTGAGCGTGGGGCTGCTGACGATTTATGATATGCTAAAAGCGATCGATAAATCGATGCAGATCACCGACGTCGTGCTGCAGCGCAAAGAGGGGGGCAAGAGTGGCGTGTATACTAGGAGCTGAAAAGCCGAAAATCGACTATCCGCTCTTTTGGGAATACAAAATCATCCTGGACGCAAGCACCCAAAAGCGCGAGCAGATCGATGAAATTTTAAAGGGCGAGAATTACAAAATAGACTTTTCGCGCTTTTCAAACGGCGGCAAATATATGAGCTTCAACGTAAGCGTTTTCGTTAAAGACGACTTGCATCGAAACGAAATTTTCGAGCGCCTAAAAGCGCACTTTAAATATGTATTGTGACAGGAGATGAAATGAAAGAAGCATTAATCAAAAGATTCGGCGTCGATCTCGCGCAAATTCGTGGCGAGGAGCTGGCGGCCTGCGTGCAAAATTTAGCTTTTGAACAGAGCCTTCAGGCTCTACGCGGGCTTAGCGAAGATGCTAAAAGCGCTAAAAGCGCCGAGCTCATCTTAAGCTTTGCCGCCGAGCTTAACGAAATAGGAGCTCTAAAGGACGCCTCCTCCGAAGCGCTAATCGAAGGGGTAAAAAAGGCACTGTGCGACGAGGACGAGCAGGGGCTTTACAAGCTCATCTACGACTACGACGATCTGCGCAAAAAGATCGCTTGTAAGCAAAAGGCTATTAAAACCCTTGTTTTGCGCAGCTACGACGATCTGGATACCGCGCTGCAAAACGCAAGCGAAGCGGAGCTAAAAGAGCGCATAGGCTCGGCGCTACAGCGAGCGATCGCGAGCAAACTTCCGCTTGCGGACGTGCTAAAAGAAGCGAGCGAACTGGCCTTCATAAGCGTGCTAGAAAGTGGCACCGACGTCGAGGATACCGCGCACGAGACGGCGAAAAACATCGCATTTTCGGCTATCGGCGACGGAGAATTTACGAAATTTCGCACTAAAGAAATTTCAAAAATCATCATAAATCGCGCGATTTTCGTCGCAAACGAGAGCAAAAATACAGCCTCTGCGCTGATTAGAGGCGCGATTTTAGGCTGCTACGACGGCATAAACAAAGCCGCCGAAAGATACCGCGACGAGCTAAGTTTCTCGCCGGCAAGCGACGCGCAGAGCCTAGAGAACGAAAGGCTTCAAATTTCGCAGATGAGCGAGCTATTTAGTGCCGTGCTAAGCGACGCGGTCGAAAGTTCGGAGGAGCCCGCTAAAAGCGAGATCGCCAAGATCGCCGATGAAGAATTCGGAGGCTATTTGGCTAAATTTAGAAAAATTTCAAGCGATCTACTCGATCAGCTAAGCGCCAAAATTGGCGAGATCGAGCTTGGCGAGCGCGCAAAAAAGGCAAGCGCCAAAGCGCGCGAAATCACTCAAGAGCTGAGCCAAAAAAGCGCCAAAATCATCGAAAACCTCGATCTGGACGAGAAACTGGACGCAATCAAAAAAGAGCTTAGCGAATTTGAAAAGAAGATGAGCCAAAAATTTGCCGAGCTAAAAAGCTCCGAGGTCGCTAAAAACGTAAGCGAAAGGGCGCGCGAGATGAGCGCTAAGGCTTACGAGGCTGCAAAAGAGACGATCGCCAAGCTAAAGTCCAAAAAGGACTAAATGGGCGCCACGGGCGCGAAATCCTAGCGTCAAGTATGGCCCCACGGCTTTACGTTGCATAAATTTACTCGCTTGCCTTAAAGCCCGCGCGCTCCAAATAATGGAGCTTTCGTTAGAGTTTGCGAGGCTTGTGCGGAATTCTTTATGCGCTTTAACGGCGCTGTAAAATTCCATGCTGATAAAGAATTTTACGAATTTTGCATAGCTAAATTTAGATGTGCGCTGCAAAATTCCGTGCCGCCAAAAATCCTACGGCGATGCGAGACCCCGGTCCAACCAAATCTTGCCGCAGCGATAAAATTTAAAGCGCAAAATTTTATCGCCGGCGCGGCACATATAAAATTCCAAAGGCGACGCGGAATTTTAAGCTCGAAATTTCATCGCGTAAATTTGCGTAGCCGAATTTTAAAATTCTAAACACGTAAAATTTTAAAATTCCGTCCAAAATGATACGGTACGGCTTGTAGTTTGAAATTTTATCCCACTGCGCGCAAATGAAATTCCGCGAGATAAAATTCTACGAAAAGGCGTCTGTGGCGTTTGGCATTTCTGCGATCATTTCAATTCTAATAAAACGCGATTCCACTACAGCGTAAGATGCGATGTGAGGAGCTACCACCAAGCTAACAATTAGAATTTTGCATTGCAAAGATTAGCGCGGCTCATCTCGAATCATAGCGACATCCGAACCCATTTTATCGCACGATTTGATCGCGCAAATTTCAAATTGCTCTTATCCACCCAAACCGAGCGCTTAGTGCAAATAAAATTCCGCTAGCCTTATTGTAGCCTACGCAGCATAAATTTGAAACCGCCCCCGCTCTATTTAGGCGCAGAGGCGTCGCACTTGGATAAAATCACTGCTTTCACATAGCAATACCTCGTTTACGCCGCGATAAAATTCTGCGAAATTGCCGCTAAATTTTATCGCTAAATTACAAAGCCCAATCCTATTTTAAAGGCGACGGCCGTCCTTAAATTTCACGACAAATTCCAAATAGATCGCGCCCTAAAAATCCGGCAATCCAAAATAAAATTCTAAAAATTTAATCAAATTTCGCTAAAATCGCCGCAAAATTCCAAGGAGAAAAGATGAAAAAATTAGCTCTTTTAATATACTTTGCTGCGATGATGATTTTTACCGGCTGCGCGAGCACCACGCAAGGCGGCGCCGTAGGCATCGACCGCTCGCAATTCATCACCGTAAGCGAAGCTGAAATGGATCAAAGTGCCGCGCTTGCCTACAAGCAGATTACCGCCCAAGCAAACGCCAAGCATGTCCTAAATACCGACAAAAAGCTAACTGATCGCGTTAGAGGCATCTCGAAGCGCCTAATCGCTCAAGTTGGCGCATTTCGTAAAGATGCACTAAAATGGAACTGGCAGGTAAACGTCATCAATGACCCTACGATCAATGCTTGGTGTATGCCTGGCGGTCGCATCGTCGTATATACGGGCATCATCGAAAAGCTTAAGCTTACCGATGCCGAGCTAGCTGCTATTTTGGGGCACGAGATGTCGCACGCACTGCGCGAACACAGCCGCGAGCGAGCCTCGACTGAACAGATGAAAGATGTCGGTATCGCCGTAGCAAGCTCCGCAGCAGGGCTTGGAGATCTGGGCTCAGCGGCTTTGAACATGGCGGCGCAATACACATTCACGCTGCCGTTTTCGCGCACGCATGAGACGGAGGCCGATTTGATGGGCGTCGAGCTGATGGCACGCGCAGGATACGATCCGAGGGCGGCGATAAATGTCTGGGAGAAGATGAATAAGCTAAATGAGAGCCATCCGCTTAAATTTATGTCCACGCACCCTTCAAACGACGATCGCATCGCCGATCTAAAAGAGGTGATGCCGAAAGTCTTGCCGCTTTACGAGGCTGCCACAAGAAATAGATAGTCTTGCGATTTAAAATTTCGCAAGAGTTTGCGCGCTGAGGTTTTTTAAGTAGCAGGTTTTATCGTCGCATTTAAATTTCTTAATGGACTTGCGCGCGGCGCTAGGATTATCCGCCGCCGCGCCAAAGCTCTATCGCGATAGAATCTCGCCGTGACAAAGGCCTGTCGCAGCGCGAAATTTTAAATTACTGCAGAATTCTACGAGGCGGGCGCGAGGTATTTTCCGCGCCTTTTGGATTTTAAAGCGTTTTTAGATATAATCATAAATATTTATTTTTAAATTTCAAAGGATAAAAAATTTGGACACGGACAGTTCGGTTTTAATGTTAGTTTTAGCTTTTGTATTCATCTTTATGAATGCTTTTTTTGTTCTTTCGGAATTCTCAATCGTCAAAGTAAGAAAGTCTCGCCTCGAAGAGCTTATCAAGGATAAAATTCCAAACGCAAAGCTCGCTTTTAAAATTTCAAACTCCCTTGACACCTACCTCAGCGCCACTCAGCTAGGCATTACGATAAGTTCGCTCGCCCTCGGCTGGATCGGTGAGCCCGCGGTATCGAGACTGATCGAGCTACCGCTAAGATCCATCGGCATAGGCGGCGGAGCGGCGGCACATACGATCGCCTTCGTCATATCTTTTACGCTCGTTACGCTATTTCATGTCGTGCTCGGCGAGCTGGTGCCAAAATCCATCGCTATTGCTAAAACCGAGAAGATCGTGCTTTTCATCTCTAGACCGCTTCATATTTTTTGGATTATGTTTTTTCCGATCATAAAGGCATTTGACTTCATCGCTGCCGTCTCACTTAAAATCATCGGCGTAAAGCCCGCCAAAGAGAGCGAGCTCGCGCTTTCTGACGAAGAGATCAAAATCATCGCGAGCGAGAGCCTAAAAGGCGGTGTGCTCGATAGCCTAGAGACCGAGATCATCAAAAATGCCGTCGATTTCAGCGACACGGTTGCCAAAGAGATAATGACGCCAAGGCGCGATCTCATATGCCTAAATAAGCAAAAAAGCTACGATGAAAACTACGCAACCGTATTGCAGTCGAAATTTACACGCTTTCCGTATATCGACGGCAGTAAAGACAACGTCCTAGGCCTCATCCATATCCGCGACATCATCCAGCAAAAGGGAGATAAAAGCTTCGATAAAATCGTGCGCAAACTCATCATCGTGCCTGAAAACAGCCCGATCTCTAAAATTTTACCAATGATGAATAAGCAGCGCATTTTTGCCGCGCTCGTCATCGACGAATACGGCGGCACTGCGGGATTTTTGACGATGGAAGATATAATAGAAGAAATTTTTGGCGACATCAACGACGAGCACGACGCGAATGCGCAAAATTTTAAACGTATCGACGAGAATACCTTTGAGTTTAGAGGCCGCTTTGAGATCGAAGGCGTCGAGGAGGTGATGGGCATCGACTTCGACGAAGAGACCGAGCAGCTAACGATCGGCGGCTACGTCTTTAATCTTTTCGGTAGCCTACCTGAAATCGGCGATAAAATAAGCGATGAAAACTGCGACTATGAAGTGCTGCGAATGGATGGCACGAGAGTTTCGCTCGTAAAAGCGATCAAAAAAGCAGTCGCGCAGCCGCAAGAAAACGAGGAAGCGGAGAAAAATAACTAAGCCAAAGTATGGGTTAATAAAATTCCGCCCTGCGATGCTGCGTGCCGGAAATTTCAAACATGCTGCCACTTGCGACGCTCTCAATCCCCAATATAGGGCAAAAATTTATTCACCGCTCCCGCACAGATGCCCTAATAGCGGGCAGAGGAATGCCCGCGCCCTATAGGGTTTACAAAAGTGCTATCTATAAACCTTCTGCGCACTGTAAACGAAGGGCGAAATTCTACCGCGAAAATTCTGCCAGAGCGGCGCTAGATAGAATTTCTCGATGAGGCTATTTTTGAATTTTGAGAGACCGTAGATTTTAAAAATTTCAAAATTTTGCGGAATTTTAAAATTCTAATTGATCTAAATTTCTCGCCTAACTTAAATAGCAATCCCCGCTACAAACCCAGGCTAAGCGAATTTTAAATCCAAAGCCTAAGCGCAAAATTCCGCGAAGAAATTCTAAAATTATTAAAGATAAAATTTTGCCGCGCAGTATCGCAGAATTAACTCTATCGATTTTAATCGTAAAATTCCGCCAATCTTGCTTTAAAACTTCGCGATTTTAAATTCTAAAAATTCCTAAGTAATCAAGTCGGCACGCCTTAAAATTCCGCATAAATAAATCTTAAATTCCTTTTTGCTACCATAACGAAAATTTTTCGCACGGATGGCTTTATGACAAAACACAAATTCTCATCGCGTTGGGCTTTTATCATCGCCTGCGTGGGCTCTGCTGTAGGTATGGCAAATGTCTGGGGCTTCCCTTACAAACTCGGCACGAACGGCGGTGGCGCATTTTTGCTAATTTACGTTTTTTTCGTAGCGCTGTTTTCATACGTAGGCCTAAGCGCCGAATACGCGATCGGTCGCCGCGCCAAAACAGGCACGCTGGGCTCATACGAATACGCGTGGAGAAGCCGTGGACTGGGCGCTATCGGTAAGGTTATCGGCTGGTTGCCACTTGCCGGTTCGATGTGTATCGCAGTGGGCTATGCCGTCATCATCGCCTACGTTTTAAAGGCGCTAGTCCAAGCCATAGACGGCTCGCTAATGAGCGAAAATACCGATACGTGGTTTAACTCTTTTGCCCTTACGCCCTACTCCGTGGTGCCTTATCACTGCATAATCGTTGCAGGCACGTTGCTGACGCTATTTTTCGGCGCCAAAAGCATCGAAAAAACGAATAAAATTATGATGCCGCTATTTTTCGTGCTATTTGCAATTTTGGCAATTAGGGTTGCGACACTGCAAGGCGCTGCAGGCGGATATGCGTTTCTTTTCGGCGCCGATTTTACTAAGCTAGCAGATCCGATGGTTTGGATTTCTGCGATGGGACAGGCATTTTTCTCGCTATCGATTACGGGCTCAGGGATGATCGTCTATGGCGCGTATCTATCCAAGGACGAAGACGTCGTATCTGCGGCGAAAAATACCGCGCTATTTGACACACTCGCCGCGATGGTAGCTGCGCTAGTGATGATCCCTGCAGTATTTGCTTATGGAATGGATCCTGCGGCGGGGCCTAAGCTACTTTTCGTAACTCTGCCTAAAATTTTACAAGATATGGCAGGCGGTAGAATTTTTGCGGTGATTTTATTTACCGCCGTGATTTTTGGTGGAATTTCATCGCTTCAAAATATGTTCGAAGTAGTTGCCGAATCGCTAATGCATAAGTTTCCAAGGCTAAGCCGCGCCTTCACGCTTGCGTTATTGTGCGCGATCTGCCTTGGTGCGGGCCTTGGTATGGAAGCGATAAGCTCATGGGGTCCGTGGATGGATTTCGTATCGATTTATATCATTCCGATCGGAGCAGTAATCGGCGCGATATCGTGGTTTTGGGTGATTAAGCGGAATGAAATTTTAGATGAGATCAATCTGGGCGCAGAGAGGGTTCGCGGCAAGCTCTGGTATGATATCGGGCGCTTTGTCTATGTCCCGCTGGCGCTACTTTTATGCATAATCGCGCTTAGTATGCATATTTCGTTTTAAACTTATCGCCACATTGGCATAAATGCAACGACTGGCAAGATACGGCAGAGAAGGCGAAGTGGGGTAGAATTTTAAAATTCTACCTAATAACAAACTTAAAAATTTAAATGGCCAAAACGACTTTAAATTTTAATACGTTATGAGAATAAAGCGTTATAATGTGCCAAAATTTTACAAAATAGGGGATTTATGCGAGACTACGACAAAGAGCCATTGATCATAAACGATTACACCGTCTATCATGTATTTTCCTGGAGTATATTTACTTGCATATTGGGTTTTTCGCTTTTAGCTTATGATCTGATTACGACTGGCACTACGGGAAAATTTAGCGCTTTTGGTATCATTTCTTTAATTTTTGTGACATATTCTTTCATACGGCTAAGAATTTCGGCGGAGCAAAATTTTTCTAAAAATCCGAGCTATTTTTATTTTTCAAACAGCCTGATCCGCTACGTCGAAAATATAGATATGAAAGATAGCATAATTTCCGAAACCAAAATAGCCCCCGATCCGTCCGCAAATATATCTAGCGTTCATTTCTGCGTAGTATGCGAACTAGAAAACTCTTACGGCAGGTTTCATTATTTAAGCTCGTATGAGTTATATAGATATTCAAGCATAGGCGTTCATATAGGCAAACTTGCTCTTTATATAAAGCATCTAATGCTATATTTAATATTTGCTCTGCCGTATAAAATTTACAAGCTCAAAAAGAGCTCGGAGCCCCTTTGGCTGTTAAAAAGAAATTTTGTCGTTAAATTTAACAACAGAAATTACTTTTTAATAAATGCCGTATCTACAAAAGAGTATTATGAGATGCTGCAATATTTCAAGGCGCTAAACGTAAAAATAGAAGATCGGACCGACTTTATACCGCAGGCTCAAAATAGCGGCTATTTCACCGATAAAAACGAAATTTACAGCGACGATTTTAGTGATACACAAATTCCGAAGAAGAATTTTAAATGGAAGCTTAGGCGATTTTTTAGTTTGGATTGAAATTTTAGTCCAGGCGCGAGCCGTTAAATTTCACGAGCGAATAGGGCGGAGTGGGGCGGCGAGGCAAATATTGCTTGCTGTTATCTCCAGCCTGCCACAGCTCAAAGTTACGATAAATCAAATCAACTCAGTCATCACTGCAAGCGCAAGGCTATAAAATTCAAATCAGCTCCGCGACCTATCGTTGCAGTCGCGAGGCTGTAGCAAGCAAATTGGTCCCAATACACAGCCGCGACTATATAAAGCCGCGACAAGTCGAAATCGATATGTCTCGCCGTAGCAAAACCACGGCGAGTTTGGCTAAAGCCTGTAGAGGATCGGCGTATCTAGTCCAAGCCAGCAATGAGCCAGTCTTAAACCACAGACCGCTCCCAATCCCTACTTCGCCCCTTTAGGCGGCATAAACGCGGTTAGTTTGATATCCTCGTCCGCCTTGTGTTTATAAAGCTCGATATCTACCAGCGCCGTGTGGGAGATGTTGCCGTTGGCAAGCTCGCTAGTAGGAAGATCGATCGTAAGTACGTTCGGATTTCCGTTTTTGCAAAGCCCCTCGGCGTTAGGATCGTACCACGCGCCTTCGAATATCTGCACCACGCCGCGCATTATGTCGTCGCTTACGTTGGCTCCCGCCAAAATTTCGCCGCGAGCGTTATAAACGCGCACCAGATCGCCCTGCTTGATGCCGAGCTCCTTAGCGTCCTCGGTATTTATTAGCACCGGCTCTCGATCCGCGACGGCGTATCTCTTGCGATTTGAGGTGTTGCTCTGCTGCGAATGCAAGCGATCGAACGGATGCAGGCTGAGCAGGTGAAATTTCGCAGGCTTATCCTTCATCCCGAGCCACTCGACGGGCTCAAACCACATCGGATGCGCGCCGCAGTCTTTGTAGTTCATCGCCTCTATCGTATCGGAGTAAATTTCAATCAGCCCGCTAGGCGTTCCCAAGGCCTCCAAAACGGGATCATTTCTAAAATCCTCAAAGCTCACGTACGCAGCACTCTCCGGCGTTTCGTAAAATTCCGTCGGCTCGTTTTTCTCCCACCATTGCTCAAAGCTCGGCATCTGTATGCCTAAAGCGGTGTTTGCGTTTACGGCGCCAGCCGCTCCTTCGTAAAATTCTTTGATCCAATCCATCTCCGTTTTGCCGCCGTCCGTATAGACTTCGGCAAGCCCGTCTGCGTAAGCCTTGCAAAGATCGGTAAAAATTTGATAATCGTCCTTCGCGCCGTGCTGCTTGGCGACGACCTGCTTCATCGGGATGATATGCATATTGGAGTAGTCCCCGCTCATCGTAATGTCGTTGCGCTCATACTGCGTCGTGGTCGGGAACACGATGTCCGCCATCTTCGCAGTCGGCGTCCAGTAAATTTCATTCACTACGATGGTGCGCGGCTTGCGCCAAGCCTTGATATTGGTGTTGGTGTCTTGATGATGCACGATCGGATTTCCGCCGACCCAGTAGATAAAATCGATCTTCGGATAGGTGATCTTTGCGCCGTTTGCATCGATCGTCTTGCCAGGATTTAGCAGCGCGTCCGCGATACGAGCTAGAGGGAAAGCGACCTTCGCCGTATTTACCAGCCACGCTTGGGCTGCTTCGCTGCCTTGTTTCTGATCCTGCGCAAGCCCTAAAAATTTGCCGTCCTTAACGACGCCGACGCTTGCCGCGTTCATTCCGCCGATCACGCCGCCCGCGCAGGTAGGCGCGCCGCCGTTAGCATAGTGGTAGCTAAAGCCGAAGCCGCCTCCTGCAAGTCCGATCTGCCCTAGCATCGCGCACAAAGTCACGATCATCCAGTGCGCCTGCTCGCCATGATGAGCGCGCTGGATACCCCAACCCGCCATTATCATCGTGCGGTTTTCGTAAAATTTTATCGCAAGCTCTTTTATCACGTCCGCGCTAATGCCGCAAATTTCACTAGCCCACTCGGGCGTCTTAGCCACGCCGTCGCTCTGCCCCGTGAGGTACGGCACGAATTTTTCAAAGCCCACGGTGTAGTTTTGTAAAAATTCCTTATCGTACTTGCCCTGCGAGTAGAGGTGTTGCGCCATGCCTAACATCATCGCTACGTCGGTGTTAGGGCGGGGGGCGATCCATTTCGCCTTGCCTTCGAAATACTTGCCGCTTACGGTTTTGATCGGATCGATGATGATGATCTCTTTGTCGCTATTTTTTAGCTGCTCGAAATACTTAAATCCCTGCTCGTCCGAGCTCGTCCACGCCACGCGAAGCGTAGAGATCGGATTGAGCCCCCAAAAGACCACTACTTTGGAGTTTTCAAGCACCACCGGCCACGAGGTTTGCTGCTCATAGACCTGATTCGAGCCCGTTACGTGCGGCATGATGACCTGCGCCGCTCCCGTAGAGTAATCGCCCGTGACGCCCGTAAAGCCGCCGCTTAAGTTCATAAATCTATGAAGCAGCGTCCTTGAGACATGCACATTGCCCGTGCTCTGCCAGCCATAGCTGCCCGCAAACACCGAGTCCGCGCCCTTTTGCTCGCGCGTCTTTTTAAGCTCGCGCGCGACGAGTTTGATCGCGTCTTCATATTTTACCTCGATCCATTCGTCAAGTCCGCGAAGCTCGGGCTTAGGATTATCGGGATCGGCGAGATATGATTTTCGCACCATCGGCGCCTTGATCCGCGTGTTGTAAACGAGATCTGCCATCGTATTTTGAAGCATATTTGGAATTTTAGAGGTGATCTTCCACGGCGCGGATTTTACGATCTTGCCGTTTTTGACGCTCGCTTTTAAAATTCCCCATCGCGCCGCGGTTAAAATTTCGCCGTTTTTCTTAAGTGCGGTGAGTTTATCCGCCGCGAGCATCGAGCTTGGGATGAGCGGAAGCGCCGAGACCGCCGCGCCGAGCTTTAAAAAATTTCGTCTTTTCATTTCATATCCTTTAAATTTACGTCCTTGGAGTGCTTTTGCAGATACTGCACCACCGTCCAGCTCTCATCCTTGCTAATAGGCGTGCGCGAAAGCATCGATTTGATGTAGCCCGGCCATCTGTTTGCTTCGTAGCTAGCCGGCTGGTGCAGAGCGTGACAGACGCTACACGAGGCTTCAAATTTCTCCTTAGCGCCCGCGAAAATTTTATCCACGTCGCCGCTTAGCGCGCCCTCGTCGGTGTAGGCGGTTATTTTAACCTTATTAAAGCCGTCCTCTTCGCCCAAGCTCTCGCTTTGAAATTTAGCCTGCTTCGAAAACGCCACCGCGATTATACGCGCTTTAGGCGTGAAATAAATAACATTGGGCGCCTTTGGATTTTGATAGCCGGTGAGTGAAAATTTCACCACTCCGTCCTTGACCTCCAAGACCTCTATGGCGTTTGTGGGCAGCAGCCTGCCATCCTTATGCGACAAATCGCCGCTTACGCTTACCTGCTTTAGCACCGTGCCGTAAAGCGTCTCGCCCGCCTTAACCTCGGCGCCAGCGTAGCTTGCGATCACGGCCGCAAGAGCCGCCGCAGCCGCAATAGAATTTAAAAACTTCATATGCTTATCCTTTCTTAAAATTTTAAAAACTTCTCGTAAATCTGCCGTATAAAAAGCCCGCAAACATCACGGCTAAAATCACCGCGAATGCCGCAAACGCTACCTGCGCGCACTGCGCCGCATCTGCAAATTTAATGCTCGGCACCAGATAAAATCCCTCGCCGTAAAATCCGCCAAAAAAGCTCTGCACATCGCTAAGCGCGGTGCCTACGGGAAAGGACGGAGTGCCCGTGCAGCTTACGGGGCGAAATAGCTCCGGCAGCAAGCTATCAAGCGGCGCCGCAAAAGGGAAAGCGGGTTCTGAGAGGCAATTTGCCGTATCTGCGGCGGTGTGCGGCGCGGAGCTTTGTAAATAGCCGTATATCGCGCCTGCAAAGCCAAGCACGTAAGCAACGAGCCTTGTTATGAAGCCAAACGGCAGCAGCAAGCCGATGAGCGCGCCTACGCCCGCTACGGCAAAGCCCAGACGCACGAGGGCGCCCATTTGCGTAGGCGACATAAAAAGGCAGCGCTGAAAGAAAAAATATGATGTCGCAAGATAGCCTGCGCTTATCACAAAGAGCCAAAACCACGGCGTAGCCGTATTTTGCCACGCGTAAACCTTCAAAATCAATCTATTCAAGATCTCCTCCGTCTTATAAAATTCTTAAGAATACTTTTTAATCTTAAGATTTAAATTTCTGAGAGAATTATAGCAGTAAAAGATAAAAATTCAGGTCTGCATTGCCCTAAATATCGGAGTTTTGTAGGCTTTAAGCTTAACGTATAAAATTTCAATTTTAAAATTTGACGCTCCTTGCGTAACGGCGAAACGTTTTTGAGATATGAAATTAAAATGATAGATTTTATAAAATTTTATCTTTGTCGGGATCTGTTTTGAGGAAAAATAAAATTTTGATCCGAAGTAGGGCGGTTTTTTCTCGGTCGCACGCCTTTCTTGAAAAAAAGTGGGCGCGGGGCAGAAAGGAGAGTGGGGCAAGACGAGATGCGGCAGAAGATAGGCGCGGTAGAACGGAGCGCGGCGCGACAAGATTGAATAAAGCTAGCGGCGCGGCGCAAATTTTAAATCATGCGCGCTTAAAATTGTAATCGCTCGAAGTTGCGCTCGATCAAAACAGCCAGTACTCAAAATTTACGCCTTACGGTGGCGCAACGCAGCAAATCTAAAATTTAAAATTTGAGACCGCCAAAAACGCGGCTGCACAAATCCTCCGACTAAATTTTATCCGTTTAATTCGCCCTGCCGCGAGCCCGTTTAAATTCAAACTCTTTGCGCTCAAGATACTACGCGCGCTTGAGGCTAAAATGAAAAAAGAGGATGGTTCTGCGTCAAATTCGAAAAACTATTCCCGCGCGCTAAAATCGGCTTGGTAAATTAAACCGACAAGATCGATTCTGAATGAAGGCGGCGAGAAAAGGAGGCGATTCTGCGCCGCAGATCAAAACCATAAATACGCATAGGCGGGAGATAAAGAGGGCGACGGCGCGGATCGATTTTGCGCGTGAGCGTGTAGGAGTGCGCGTAGTGTTATTTCGCAGTAGAATTTTACGGATTTGATCTCGCGCGTAAAGTGCGAGATCAAGCCTAAATGCCCGACAAGAGCAAATTTTACGCAAGACGGGCAAGACGGGCTTTGCACGAGCGCTAAATCGCGGCTTTTAGCGCTTCAAATTTCGCGTCTTGCTCGGCTAGAAGCTGTCCTTTCTCATCGCGTGAGACGTAAATTTTAAAGATATTCTCGCCCGCTTTGTCGTAAAAGCCCACGAATTTCGAGAGCATCCCCATGAAAGTCTGCGTCACAAGGATGATCTTATCGATCTCATCCGTCTTTAGATGGCCTGCTAAAATGCCCAGCCCGTGCGCCTCATCGCCGTTTGCGCCCATGCCGAAATTATAAAATCCGCGCGCGCTCTTGCCGCTTGGGATCTTGGTTTTAAACTCGATGATGAAGCTCGGCGTATTTTTTACGAAAAGCACCTCGCCCCAGCCCTCAAGCTCCCTAATGACCTCGCAGAATTTATCGCCGCCCGCGCTCTTTCCGAAGTGCTCGGGCAGGTTTAGCAGCACGTCGATCTCCTTCGCGCCCAGCTCCTTGCAGATCTGCGCGATCGAAATTTTAGGATTTTGCGCGAACAGCGCCTCGATTCTCTCTTTCATTTTTATCCTTTCTAAAATAAAATTTTTAAGAGCCATTATAATATAAAAATTCTAAGTTACAGATAACGGCAATCAATTAGAGCGAATTTTCGAAGCTTATTTGAAGAAAGATTTAGCGCTACAAAGTGCTTATGCGTAGAATTTTAAGTGATAATACAAAAAATTTTATCTGCACGGAATTTTAGAATTCTAAAATTCCGCAAAGTTTAGAGCTGTATCATAGTGGATCGTATCCGAAGCGATTGGATCCGCTATCGCCGCGCTGTACGAAAAACACAAGCAGCACTATCCAACCCACAAATGATACCAAAAGCCCGATATCGCCGAAAAAAGCACCCACGATCGGCGTTAAAATAAGCAGAAAAAACCAGCCGCTTCTATCGGTATCATGTAGTCGCCTGACTGATACGGCGATGGCTGGCACGAGCATAGCTAGCTGAAAAAGCGCATCTATAATGCCGATTTCTTGATGGACTATTTTGCCGGCTATTATTTGATTGTACCCTATCGTAGTGCCTAAAACGCCATCTATCAAGCTCAAAACAATCCCGCCAAGCACGGTAAATAGAAAAAACCACCAGTACTCCGACCTCGATGCTCGCCCGCTAAATGCGGCGTATTTTTGCTTTACGCAAGTTTGCACAGACTCCATAAAAGTCATTTTAAACTCCTTTTTTAAAATAATATAAGATTATACTAATCGCCCCTTAAATTTAAATACCTAAAACTCCCGCCCATTCATCTGCTTTATGTGATATGCCAGATTCGCTAGGCCGTAGCCGCCTTTTGAAGCAGTAACCCCCTTGGTGGCGTAAACCGCTGAAATATTTAGAACTGCTGCGACAACCTGACCTATGGTAGATACTAGAACTAAAAGCTGCGAGCCAAGTATCGCAAGAACTAGAGTTATCATCTCCGTAGCCGCGATAACATAAAACGCTCTCAAATAGTCTTTCTCGCCACTACAATCATAAAGCTCCTTGCTAATTAATAACCGATAAATCAAATATACCAACATGCACACGCAAGAAACACACAGAGCAAAGACAGAAGGCTTAAAAAGCCCAAAGCCTATAAATACGATGATTAACGCACTTATAGTCGAAAAAACTCCAGCAATCGCAGCATTTGATAGCAAATCCGTGCTGCGTATTGCGCGCGCTAAAAAATATAGCCCTACAGCTAAACATATTACCAAAATAATCCCGATACCTTGTAGTGCACCAGCCTTGTCCGCATTTTTAATATATCCACTCACTGCACTTAGTACCTCAAGTCCAAATGCTACATAAAGAGCGGTTTCGGCATTAGATAGACTCTCGCCACATTCCATAACATCGTCCGCATAAAGATAGGTAATATCTCCCACACCTACGGATACATTTAGCTTTCGCACCATATCAGGCAACCTAAAAAAGTCGCTAATAAGCCAGATTAAAAATAAAACATTAGGCACCGAGAAAATAACCATAAAATGAAAAAAGCCCTGTTCTATATCTTTTAGGTCTGATGCTTGCACGTCCAAATCCGGACGAGATGAGTTTATAAGCGCCAACAGATCGTTACCTTCTATACTCGTCCACATGACAGCAACCACTACTAAAAAAAGCCAGATGAGAAATGGCAGCCCACCTAAAAGCTGAAAAATCGCGGAGATTATACGCCCAAGATAAAATCTATGCGCGCCGAAAGGTCCGAGAAACATATAAAATACATAGGCTTTATTTAGATCGTAAGCCTTAGCCGCTGAGATCTGCCTTGCTGAGCTTTGCGTAGAGCCAATTCTATCGGAATTTAAGGAAGCTGAATTTTGCCAAGTGGAATTCTGTCCTGCGAAATTCTGCGAGTTCGCAGCATTTTCAGTAGAATTAAAACTTTTAGCGTTAGAATCTTGCTCGCTAGAGCCTGTCACGGCAGAATCTCGTAAAATAGAATTTTCTTCATCCAAGCCTTGAGCTGCAAAAGCTAAATTTTGCTCCGCAGAATTTTGTGGTGTGAAATTCTGTTTTGTAAAAGTAGAATTTTGCTCTATAGAATTCTGAGCCGCAGAATTTTGCTCACTAGTATCATCCGCCGCAAGTTCTTCTTGCGCTAAATCTAAATTCTCAGGTTGCGCCTGTGGTTGCTCGTCCAGAGGCTTTTTTTCTTCGCCGCTTTTACGTCTTATGCTGGCTAGCGACGCAGGATTGCTGCTGCCGCCCCAAATATCTTCGCCCATCTGCTCTCCTTGATTTTTAAAGCAATTTTACCTGAAATTTAAGGAATTTTTGTATATTCGCCGCTACAAATTCAAAACAAAGGACAAAAATGCCAACAGTAACATTTCAAGGAAAGCCTGTAGAGCTAAGCGGGCAAGAGATAGATCTAGGCGATCGCGCGCCGCAAGTGCGCTTAGTAGCCCAGGATCTAAGCGAAATCGAGATCGCTAGCGGCAAGCATGTGCAAATCATCGTCGCCGTGCCGTCGCTAGATACGCCAGTCTGCGCGACGGAGGCACGCAAGTTCAACGAGCGCGCTGCATCGCTTCCTAACACCGAAGTAATCGTTGTTTCGATGGATTTACCGTTTGCGATGGGGAGGTTTTGCACGACTGAGGGGATCAAAAATCTACGCGTTGCAAGCGATTTTCGCGACAAAGAATTTTGCCGCCGCTACGGCACCCTCATCGCCAGCGGCGCATTAGCAGGTCTTAGCGCCAGAGCGATCTTCGTCATAGATACCGCAGGCGTTGTGGTTTATAAAGAGCTCGTAAGCGACATAGCCTCTGAGCCCGACTACGACGCAGCGCTGGATTTTGCGGAGCTCGTCGCTCGCAACAGCTGCTCTAACTGAGCAAGATAATAGATCCAAGGTTTGGATAATTTTCGCCTCGCTTTAGTTCACTACTTTAAGCAAAATCGCCCTACTGCAAGTAAAAAACGAAGTAGGGCGCTTAAATTTTACTTCAATTTTACATTTTGATTTTACGCTTTAATTTGCGCTCTAGCGTACGCAAAGCTGTTAGCGCACAGCAATAGCAAGCGAACGAGTACGAAATATAGGATCGTCTGCTGCTAAATTTAAAATTTAGCAGTAGCGAGAGTTAAAAATTTTAAATTTACTCGCTTAGCCACTCCGTGCGATAAATTCGCCATACGAAAGAGGTAAATTTGCGCTCAAATTTGACAGATTACAAAATTTGAACGTAAAAAGATAAGCGGAAGTATTTTAAGATGGATTTGAATGTTGCGACGAAAATTTCGTCCCAAGACTAGGCAATCAGCCTGTCGCAGGGCGAAATTTTCTAGCTCATTCAAAGACGTTTAAAAGACGACGCGCTAAATGTTATAGCGACTGCAAAATTTTAGGTTTATTAAACGCCTGTATTGGCTTAATCTCTCCTTTAAATTTCTCAATCTGCGCTAGCACGGTGTGAGCCGAGTTGCTTTGTGCGAGACTTGACGTGCCTTTATCAAACGTAAGCACGTTTACGCAGCCGTGCTGGCAGAGGCTTTTCTCGCCCCAAACCTCGGGATCGTACCACGCGCCCTCGCAGATCGCTGCGACGCGCTCGGGCACGATGTCGGTAACGAGCACGCCCGCTAAAATTTCGCCGCGATCGTTGAAAACGCGCACGATGTCGCCGTTCGCAAGCCCGCGCGCTTCGGCGTCTTTTGGATTGATAAGCACCGGCTCTCTGCCGCTAACCTCGGCGAAATTTCTGATGATCGAGTTGTTTAGCTGGCTGTGCAGGCGGTAGCGAGAGTGCGGGCTTACGATGTGGATCGGATACTTCGCCGTCTTTTTCGCATCCCCCAGCCACTCTTTCGGCTCGATCCAAGTAGGCATCGGCGGGCAGTCGGCATAGCCCATCTTAGCGATCGTTGGTGAGTAAAGCTCGATCTTGCCGGATGGCGTACCGAGACGATTTTTGGCGGGATTTTCGCGGAATGCCGCGAGGCGCGTGTATAGCGCGCTGCTCTCGTCGTCCTTTTCAAAGCGCACGAAGCCTTTGTCGTAAAATTCCTCAAAGCTAGGCATCGTTATATTTAGACCTTTAGCTTGTTCTACGGCATCGGCATAGAATTCCTTCATCCATCCTAGCTCATCCTTGCCCTCGCTAAAGACCTCACCGTATCCCCAACGCTTGCAGATCTGCTCGCAGATCCAAAAGTCGCTCTTGCTCTCGCCCATCGGCTCGATTGCGGGCCTGTAAGCGACTATATATTCGCCCGTAGCGCCGGTTTGGTTGATGTCGTTGCGCTCGACCTCGACGGCGACGGGAAGCACGATATCGCTAAGCTTCGCCGTGCTCGTCCAGTAAGGCTCGGCGGTGATAACGGTGTCGAGCTTACGCCACTGCTTGACGATATTATTCACGTCTTGATGGCGCGTAAACATCGATCCGCACGCCATATAAGCAACCCTCATATGCGGCAGCTTGATTTTAGTGCCGTCGTAGTCGATCTGCTTACCCGGATGCTCCAGCGCCTCTATGCTGCGAGAGGACGGGATGGTAATGTTTTTCGCACTTTTCCAAGGCGCAGAGCCCGTGTTTTCGTATTTTTCATCTATACGAGTGCTAAGGCCTTTTAAAATCGGAGCCACTTTATTCGTAGCGCCCGCAGAACCGTAGCCTAAGCTAAATTCAAAGCCGAGACCCTCCTTGCCGATATACCCTAGCATCGCATTAAGCGCCACTAGCGCCCAGAAAGGCTGCTCGCCGTGATCGGCGCGCTGCAAACCGCGACCGATTAAAATCGTGCTCGGCTCCTTTGCAAGCGCCGTAGCAAATTTCACAATAGCCTCCTCGCTAAGCCCGCAAATTTTGCTCGCCCAAGCTGCGTCCTTTACGATTTTATCGCTCTCGCCTAGAAAATACGCTTTAAATTTATTAAATCCGACGGTGTATTTTTTGATAAATTCCTCGTCGTAGAGGTTGTTCGTAAACAGATAATGGCACATGCCGATGATGAGCGCGGTGTCGGTGTTTGGGCGCACGATGATATCTTCGCTGCCGAAGTAGCGCGCGGTGTCGTTTCTCATCACGTTTACGCTGTAGGTTTTGATGCCCGATTTTTTAAGCTCTTGCATGCCGATGTAGCCGTCGTGCGTAGGCGGAATGGATGAAATTTGATTAGTTACTGCAGGATCGGTCGCCCAAAATACGACGTTTTTGGCGTTTTTAACAATCGCTTTCCACGTAGTAGGCGCGTCGTAAACGGCGCTTGAGCCTAGCACGTGAGGCATGATAACGAGCCCCGCGCCGGTCGAGTAATCACCGCTTTCCTCTACGTAGCCGCCTAAAATTTTAAGCATTCGGTGCGCTACGGTGCGTCCCCAGCCGATCTTGCCGCTACCGCCCCACCAGTAGCACTCGCCGTAGATCGCCTCGGCGCCGTATTTGTCGAAATTTTCTTTCAAAGCCTTCGCCGCTAGATCAAGGGCCGTGTCCCAGCTAACGCGCACGAACTCCTCTTTGCCGCGTAGTTCGCTCTTTGCCGCGCCTTTTGCCTTTAGATAGCTTTTGCGCACCATCGGATAGAGCACGCGGTTTTCGTTTTGGATATTATCGGGCAAGCTATAATTCATCGTGTTTGGAAATTTATCGCCCTCAAAATCGCTTACCGAAACGATCTGTGACGAGTTTAAATTTAGCCAAAAGGGGCCGAATCTATTTGCGCCGAATACCTTTTTGTTATCAAAAATCGTCTGCGTAACCCCCTCGATCCTGCTAGCGCTTGCCGCGCTTGCGCCTAAAATCCCCGCCTTTAAAAAGTCTCGCCTTTTCATCTGATCTCCTTTATCATTCAGGTTTTTTTGCGTTGTGTTGTAGGTATTTTATAATCAAATTTAGCTCATCGCCCTCAAGCGCTACGTAGTTTGCATTGATCATCTCTTGTAAATTTGCAGGCCACTGATTTGCCGTGAAGCTCTTTGGCTCATGCAGGCGGTGACACGCCGAGCAGATCTGCTCGTAGTTCGTCTTTGCCTCCGCATAAAGCGCCTTAGCGTCCTTAGCTACGGCATCCGAACTGATCTCGTAAATCCCCTCGGCTTCGTACCAGATCTCGCCGTAATCGTCCTCGAGCTTTTTGCCCTTTTTAAAATTTGCTTCGGCTTCGTTCGTAAAAATCGCGTAAATTTCGGCCTCTTTCATATTTTTTTGGATCTGAAGCTGATAGTTTTCGCTCACGACGCCTTTAATTTTAATCTTGGTAACGCCGCCTTCGCTGGATATCACCTCAATCGGTGTTAAAATTTCAGCCTCACCGATTGCTTTGCCGTCTTGCGAGATCGTAGCGGTTTTAGAGATTACCTCGCTGCCAAAAAGCGAACACGCACAGATAAATGAGATAAAAATTTTCCTCATAAAGTATCCTTTCTAGGTTGTCTTTAACGCGAATTATAAATCAAAGATAAATTTAAATTTGTCGCGATTACGACGAATTTATCCTTTTTATGTAAAATTTACGTGAAATTTTATGCAAAGAGCTGCTATGATAGATAGACTAAATAACGATTACAGCGAGAAATTCGACTTTTTAAGTAAAGAGCGGATTGCTAAATTTAGGCGCGAAAGCTACGCTCGCGGCGACGTGATCTACGCGCAAAAGTTTAAATTTATCATTCTACTGCGCGGCAGGGCGAAGCTAAACTGCTACGAAAACGGCAAGGAATTTATCTTTAGCTTCGTAAAAAGCGGCGCCTACGTCTGCTTGGATAAAAACACGAGCCTTGAAATTTTAAGCGACTGCGAGACGCTACAGATCAATATCTCGGAGCTTTTTGAGCTGCTCGGAGATGAGTTTGCAAGCTCGATCATAAACGCGCTTATCAAAAATATCTACTCGCAGCGGATTTTAATTAAAGAGATCGTTTTTGCGAAAATCCAGACGCGGATTTTAAATTTTCTAAATCGCATCGCAAACACAGATAAGATTGCGGAGCTTCCCTTTAATATAATGACGTTAGCAAGCCTGCTCGGTGCGCCTCGCCAAAACGTCTCCTCTGCGATTACGAAGCTCGTAAACGACAAAAAGATCGTGAAATTAAAGGGCAATAGGATTAAAATTTTATAGTCTGAATCTGCGCGGCGGATCTAAATTTAAACATAAAAGGCTGTTTTGATCAAAACCGCCTCATAAAACAAAGGGCTAAACCCAAAATGGAATTAGCCCTAAATTTAGCTTATTTGCGAAGCTTATGTATGTGCTGCAAAGCTATGGATTAAAAAATCGAGCCTCTGCTTGCAGGTCGCAACGGATCGTCTCCAAAGCGGTTGCGTCCATTAGTGCCTTGCTGGATAAAAAACACTATCAATACTACCGGGCCTATTATCGGGACAAAAATTAACAGATAAAACCAGCCACTTCTATCGGTATCGTGCAGACGCCTTACCGCTACGGCAATAGAAGGTAAAAGTATTGCCAATAAAAAGATTGAGTTAATGAAACCGATCATTCTACCGGAACTCGTAACGGCATAGGTGCCTAAAAAGCCATCCAATACTAACGTTACGATTCCTAAAAGTGCCGCAAATAATGCAAACCACCAGTACTCTGAACGTGGTGCACGCCCCTCAAAATTGCAATAATTCTCTTTGAGGCAAGTGCGAACAGACTCCATAAAAGTCATTTTCAACTCCTTTTGAAAAAATAAGGTAAATTATATAGCAACAGGGCTTAAATTTATCCTTTATATTGATTAAATTTTAAAATTTACCTCCGCCGCCACGCTATTTGGCAAATACATTAAAATTTATCTCGAATGAACTTAATAGTAAGCTGTTTGATAAGCGGAGGAGGGTAGGTTAGGCGGAACAGATTTTGCTTTTTCGCTCGCGCTAAATAACAAAGTAGGGCGGCTGCGACTAGCACAATTATAATAGCGATTTTATCTGCTTTGCACCGCCATAGCTGCTCAAATTTTAAAATTTACTTTTCTTTGCAGCTTAAAATTTTAGAAATTTTTACAGCGTCGTAAGTTTTTGCCTGCACTTTTAGAAACTCGCAAAGCTCCTTTTGCTCGCAAAGACCGCGCGTTAGCAGAAATTTCGCCGTCATCTCGTCATCTAGCACCACAGCTACTTTGATAAGCGTTTCGATCTCCTTTTTATCGATGCTCGCAAAGCCTTGGAATTTTAAAATTTCTTCCAAATAGCGTAATCTCCCGTCGCGGAATTCTTTAAATTTGGCTCCCGCGGCAAACTCCCTCGCAGCAAGCGGCAGCGCCTCCTTATATCCGAGAATGGAAACGTTGTTGTCGCTTAAAAATATTAATTCGCTGCCCGCAACCGAGCCGACCACGTCTTTTGTATCTCGCGCGCCGTTTGCGATCAAAAACTTAAATGCCTCGAAATTATCGTTTGCCGCAGCATCTCGCAGCAGCCCGCTAGCCTTGACGTCCGCGCCGTTTTGTACCAAAAGCTCTAAAAGTCGCATCGCATCGGCGCTATCAAAGCGATAAAGCTTCGCCATCTCGCTGCTAAATTTCGAGCCGAAAAAGATCGCGAGCTTTAGCGGCGAGAAATAACCGCCATCTCCGCCGTAATTGAGATTTGGTTTAAATTTAAGGATTTTTTCTATCCGCTCAAAGTCAAATTTTGAATTTCGCAGCACCTTCGGATTAAAAATGAAAGCGGTGAAAATTCTATCTTTAAACTCCCCAAAATCCTCGTCGATCCTACTTGGATTTTGCGCCGCGAATTCCAAAAGCGCGTCCAAGCCCGCATCAATCTGCGCGTCGCTAGCATTTTCATCGTAAAAAATTTCAAAATTCGGCTGCGGCAAATTTGACGCCGTCTGTTGCGTAGTAGAAGCTGCCGCATCCTCTTTAGCGGCGCCGAAAGCGCAGACTGCAAGTAAAAGCCACAAAAAGATAGAATTTTTCATATCGCCCTCGCTTAAATTTTGCGCGATTATATCAAATCTAAGGCTAAATTTAATGGCGCCTTGAAATTTCATAAAAAGCAAACGGCAAATAAATTTAGCCTAAAAAAGCGCCTTTTGATTTTAATTTCGCTAGAATTAGCCGTAAATAACCTAAACAAAGGAGCGACAAATGAAACTACTTTTTACTTTGATCTTGCTTTGTGCGGGGCTTTTTGCAAACACGCTGCAAGAGATCAGAAATAGCGGCGTCATCAGAGTCGGCGTCAGAGACGGCAGACCGCCTTTTAGCGAGATTAGCGGCGGTAAATTTGAAGGCTTTGAGATCGAACTTGCCAATGCGATCGCAAAGGCGATTTTCGGCGCTAAACAAGGCGAAGTGCAGTTTGTCTCTCTAAGCGCCGCTGATCGCGTCTCATATCTAGTCAATAATAAAGTCGATATGGTCGCAGCTACCTTCGTCATTGATTCGGCGCGCAAAAATCATGTAGACTTCTCGATGCCGTATTTTTCGACCAATCTCGGCGTGCTAACTCACAAAGCAGACGCCATCAAAGATATATCGCGTTTGCGTGATATGAGGCTCATCACTGAAGAGGGCACGACCGTAGATAATTACCTCAAAAAAGAGAAATTTAACAACGTAGGCTACTGCAAAAGCACGAGCGAATGCTACGCGATGATCCGAGACGGCAAAGCCGACGGATACATCAACCTTAACATCACGGTGCTAGCCTACGCCGTCGTGGACGATACGCTCGAAGTGCCGTTTCAAAACTTCGGCAAGCCCGATTTCATCGGTATTGGCGTGCAAAAGGGAAATAAGGAGCTGCTTGATTTCATCAACGCAGAGCTTGTCAAACTAAGCAAAGAGGGCTTTTTCAAAAAGGCTTATCAGAACACTTTCGAGCCTTTTTACCGCGGCACAGCGGATAAAAAATACTTCCTTTTAGATGGAATTTATGATTTGCTATAAAAGCGAGCTAGAAATTAAAATATAAAATTTATCGAAGGCAGTTTGCATAACGAATAAATCTTGGGATTTAAAATTTTCCAAATTCATTAAATTTTAAATCCCCGATTCGCCCCTAAATTTCAAGCCTGCATACGCGCGGTAATTAAATTTTAAACCGCTTGCATTTATTTTCTCTAAAATATATAGTGCTATAATTATTTCAAAACTAAAAAGTAGGGGGCTTTTTATGAGATTACTTTTTATTTTAGCCTTATTTTGCGCTAGCATTTTTGCAAATACACTAGATGAAATCAGGCAGGCAGGGGTTATCAGAGTAGGCGTGCGCGAAGGTCGTCCGCCGCTAAGCGAGTCTAATAACGGCAAGTTTGAGGGCTTTGAAATCGAGCTAGCAAGCTCGATCGCCAAAGACATTTTCGGCGATAAAAAGGGCGAAGTGCAGTTCGTAGCCGTAACCGCGGGCGAGAGAATCCCGTTTTTAAAAAATAACAAGGTCGATATGGTTATCGGCACCTTTATGATTACGCAAGAGCGTAAGAAGCAGGTGGATTTCTCGCTGCCGTATCTATCGGTAAATTTTGGCATCGTAACGCGTAAAGAGGATCAAGTGAAGGACTTCGCGCAAGTTCGCGATATGAGAATTTCGATCGAAAAAAATCCAAACGGCTCGATGACCGAGCGTTATTTGTGCAAAGAGAAATTTAGCAACTTAGTCTATTGCAAAAATACCTCCGAATGCTACGCGATGATGAAGGACGGCAGAGCCGACGGCTACGCCAATGACAACATCATCGTCCTAGCCTATGCCGTCGTGGATGATACGCTTGAAGTGCCGTTTAAAAACCTAGGCGCAGCGGAATTCTTAGGCGTCGGCGTACAAAAAGGCAATCAAAGCTTGCTTGATTTCATCAATGCCGATCTAATCAAACTAAGCAAAGAGGGCTTTTTCAAAAAGGCTTATGAGGACACTTTCGAGCCGTTTTACCGCGGCACGGCGGATAAAAAATACTTCCTTTTAGACGGAATTTATAATATGCTTTAGACCTTAGAATTATAAGGCGCGGAATTTTGAAATTTTAGTAAGCGAGAAATTCCGCAAAATTTCAAAATTTAAAATTTTATCTCACGCTCGGTTTAAAAACATCTATTCCATTCGGAGCAAAATTCTACGCTACGAACAGAATTTTAGAATTTTACGCACGACGAAATTTTAGAATTTTACCCGCACCGAGAATTTTAAAATCCCGTGCTGCAACAGAATTTCGTAGTTCAGGGCTTTTGCGCTGTGATGAAATATAAAATTTATCATGTGATATACAATCCCCCAGATAAACGCGATAAATTTAAAAGGATAAAATTCCGCGTGAGGCGAAATCTAGCTCTCAGCAAAAGCGCAGTCGCCGCAGATGCTATTATTCACCTTTCAGCCGTTAAATTTTACTCAAACGCCTTGTAGTGTGCCTCATCGGCGAACTCGAGCATCTCGCGATCGCCCTTGCTGTCGCCATAAGCGATAACGCGATCGAAAGCCTGCACGTCGTATGCTGCGCGCACGCGAGCGACCTTTTGCGCGCCGTAGCAGTTCTGCCCCTCGATCTCGCCCGTGATGATGCCGCCTTTGCGCCGTATTTTAGTGCCTAGAAGCTCCAAGCCCTGTGCGTCGCACCACGGACGCAGCCAGTCTTCGAGCGAGGCGGTGACGATGACGATCTTATCGCCCGCGGCTTTATAGCTTGCGATCTTGTCCATCGCGCTTTGTTTGAGGATATCTTCGATGTGAGTAGTGGAGTATTTTTTGCAAATTTTATCGAATTTATCGGCGCTCATGCCCGCAAAAAAGTAGCCCAAGAGCTTTCTGCGCGTAAAATTATTGCTCGCAAGGCCTAATTTATACGCCGCCAAAATGGGAGATAGCACTAAAATCCCGCGAAAAAATTTCTTAAATCCGACTACGTAGGCGACGAACTCAAGTAGCGAATCATCGCGCGTGATCGTGCCGTCAAAGTCGAATAAAACAAGATTCATTGCCTCTCCTAGCAAAATTTTAGCAGCTCAAATTTTAAAATTTGGCTATAAAAAAAGGCGTAAAATTTAAAAGTTAAATTTCACGCCGAATTTTAAAATTTCATCCAAAAATTCTATTTTTTCGCCATTCGTCTGCGCGTTGTAGGATCCAGGTATCGCTTGCGCACGCGGATATTTACGGGCGTGACCTCCACAAGCTCGTCCTCTTCGATCCACTCCAAAGCGCGCTCTAAATTTAATGCTCGCGGCGGCACGAGCTTGATCGCATCATCGCTGCCGCTGGCGCGGACGTTGGTTAAATTTTTACCCTTGATCGGATTGACGTCAAGATCGTTCGGGCGACTGTGCTCGCCGATGATCATGCCCAGATAGACCTTCGCCTGCGGAGCGATAAAAAGCACGCCGCGATCTTGCAGGTTCCACAGGCTGTATCCTAGCGCCACTCCGTTTTCCATGCTCACGAGCGCGCCGTTTTGCCGCTTCTCGACCGCGCCGATGAAGGGGCGAAATTCCAAAAAGCTATGATTCATCACCCCTTCGCCGCGAGTATCGGTCAAAAACTGCGAGCGAAAGCCGATAAGACCGCGCGCGGGGATCTCAAACTCCATGCGCGTCTGCCCGTCGCCGGTAGGATTCATCACCTTCATCTCGGCCTTTTTGCGACCGAGCTTTTCGATGACGGTACCTGTGCAATCATCGGGCGCATCGATGACTAGATGTTCGAAAGGCTCGCATTTGATGCCGTCGATCTCTTTGATGATGACTTCCGGGCGCCCGAGGCAGAACTCAAAGCCCTCGCGGCGCATATTTTCAGCCAAAATCGTAATCTGCAGCTCGCCGCGACCGCTTACTTTAAATTTACCCTCGCCCGCATTTTCATAGCGCATCGCGATGTTGGTTTTCATCTCCGCTTCCAAGCGCTCATCGATCTTGTTTGAGGTTACGAATTTGCCCTCCGTGCCGGCTAGCGGTCCGTCATTTACGCTGAAAATTACGCTAAGGGTCGGCTCTTCTATATGCAACGCATCAAGCGGAATCGGATTATTGGGATCGACGATGCTATCGCCTACGTCAAGCGCGTCAAAGCCAGCGATCGCTACAATGTCGCCCGTGCCCGCCGCATCAATGTCGGTGCGCTCAAGCCCGCTAAAGCCTATGAGCTTTGAAATCCTACCGTTGATATGCGTGCCATCGGCTTTAGCTAACATAACGCTTTGATTTTTGTTTATCGTGCCGTTGAAAATTCTAGCAATGCCGATCTTACCAACGTAGTTATCATAATCGAGCGTGAAAACCTGCAGTTGCAAAGGATTATCGTCGCTGCCGCTAGGGGTCGGAACGTGAGAGATAATCGTCTCAAAAAGCGGCTTCATGTCGGCGCTCTCGTCGCTTAGATCGTATTTTGCGTAGCCGTTTTTGGCCGCGGCGTAGATGACGGGGAACTCTAGCTGCTCGTCGTTTGCGTCAAGCGCTACGAAAAGATCGAAAATTTCATTTACCACGCGGTCCGGATCGGCTGCGGGCTTGTCGATTTTATTTACAACTACGATAGGTCTGAGCCCCAAAGATAGCGCCTTTTTTACGACAAATTTTGTCTGCGGCATGACGCCTTCTTGCGCATCGACGAGCAAAAGCACGCCGTCTACCATCTTTAGCACGCGCTCGACTTCGCCGCCGAAATCGGCGTGACCCGGAGTGTCGATGATATTGATTTTAACGCCGCCGTAGTGGATGGCGGTATTTTTGGATAGGATCGTAATGCCGCGCTCGCGCTCTATGTCGTTGCTGTCCATCACGCGCTCGCCGACTTCTTGGTGATTACCAAAGGTGCCGGACTGTTTTAAAAGCTCATCTACGATAGTGGTCTTGCCGTGATCAACGTGCGCGATAACCGCGATATTTCTGATATTTTCCAAATTTTTCTCCGTTTATAATTTCAAAAGCTGACGATTATACTAAAAAAATTCTTAAGATAAAAATTTACGAATACTCTTTGACTTCGCAGACAAAAAACTCATACACGCGCTGTTGGATTAGCGCATCCTCGTCATCATCTCCGATTAAACGGCGTAGATGCGAAAAATCAATCTTTTTGATATATTTTTTGTTATTTTTGATATCTCTGTCGATCTCTTTTAAAAGCGAATCTAAATTTAAGCTTTTATAGGTTTTCGCCTTTAAGATATATTCTTTTACGATGGAGACCAGCACGCCGATGCGCTGCTCGTCGCCCGGATAAATTTCGCCCGCTATATCTTTGATCGCGTCGTAATCCTCGTTGGTCTGCTTCTTTTTGGCAAGCAGCATAGCGGCAAAAATTTTAGCTCTGAACTCAATAGAGCGATGATGGGGAATAAAGACTTCGCGAAATACGGATAAAAGATGATTTTTGAAATTCATTTATAACCTTACTTTAAGAAACATTTCCATATAATCCCGATTGCCCTTTCTTAGACCTGTGCAATGCTTTTTTTAGGCACCGCTTCAGGGTAGGAATACAGCAGAGCACTTAGATCTCGCATGTGCCGCAGCCATCTGGGAAGGGGTTTTATAAATCGATCCTATTAAGCCCGAAATGCTCTTTAAAATCCTCGCAAACACTCTGAAAATCGACGCCTTCAATTTTCGGCTTTGATTTGAAAAATTCAAGCATCGAATTATACCCGCTAAGCAACTCCTTACTTTTCACGCCGTAACTAATCGAAATCCCCGCCTCGAAAAACGCCGCTAGCTTATCGCAATACTTAAGCGCTTTGCCGTCGATTACGCGAAATTTATCTTCGTTAAACATCTTTAGGCTGCCCTCTGCAAATTTAGGCTCTTTGCCTAGCTCAAAAGTGCGGTTTTCAAACTCGTCTTTTATAAATTTACCGCTCTCTTTGCGGATGCCTAAAACATAACTGAAATCGTCTCTGATGTGCTCGGGCACGAAAGGTAAAATTTTATCGTCTATTAGCCGCATCTCATATTCGCCGATGATGTCGCTAAGGCCTTTAACGCCGTATTTTACGGGACTAATAATGTCGCGAGTTAGACTTTCTGGTAGATCGTGAAATAACGCGCAGAAAAAATTATATGCCGTGCGCGAGTGGCACGCACCCACTTCAAGCGAGAAAAAGTAGCTTAAAATCGCGACTACCAGCATATGTCCTAGCACCGATGTCTCAGGGATGCGCGGCGTCTGCGCCCAGCGTTTTTGAAAACGAAGTCTGCCGCTAAGATCAACTATGCGGGCAAGTTTTTTGTTCATCACGATCTTTCGCACGCCGATGAGCTCGTAATAATCCTCGAGCTCCTCCTCGACCTTGGCTTTTAGCTCCTCAATGTCGTTTAGAAACTGACTCGTTTGATAGACGATATTAAATTCCCAGCGCGTAGAAAGGTAACTCGCCGCCTTTAAGATCACGGCTTCTTTCTTGTGATCCTTGGAATTTAGATATTTTTTAAATCGCTCGAGAAAGGCGCCGTTTTGAATAGGCAAAAGATCGCTTTCCAAGACACTTAAAACCCATTCGTTGATCTTTTTTTTCTTGGTTTTTTGTATCTGATGAAAGACATCCGGACGGATGTCGGTCACGACGATGCGCGCTAAAAACTCGAAAATCCCCGCTTCTATCACGTAGTTGATATCCACGTCGCGCTCAAAACTAGCGATAAAATAAGCGATTATAAATTTATGCGCCTGCTTATCAAGCTCGACTAAACTCACCATCTTTGGGTAATCGTTCCAGCGACTAATGCTTGCGGATTTAAAAATTTGTTCGACTAAATTTGAGCTTATCATCGGTAAATTTGATCCGAGTTTATTTCGATTACCGTGTGGACGTTGCCGCGCGGATTAAAATCGCCCCTGATTTTCATAAATTTAGGCTTTAACTTACTTTGCAACGCGCCGTAAATTTCATTTATACTATCCTCGTGGCTGATGTAGCGGTTCATGAATGAATTAATGTAAATTTTAATCGCTTTAAGTTCGACTACGAGCTTATCCGGGATATACTCCAAATAAATCGTCGCAAAGTCCGGATAGCCCGAGCGCGGGCAGCGGCAGCAAAACTCTGGTAGGGTGATTTTTATCAAATAATCGCGCTTTTGTTTATTGGGCCAAACTTCTAAATTTTCGATGTTAAAATTTTTTATCTCCTCTTCGCCGTATCTCACTATGATCTCCTTAAATTCGATATATCGTTCGGCTTTTCGACGCAAAATCCCTGAATATAATCAATGCCCATTTTATAAAGTTGCATTTGAAATTCCTGCTTATCTACAAAACGCATTACGGTTTTAATGCCCGATTTAGCGCAGGCTTCGTTGATACCTATAAAAATATTTTTAATCTTTTCATCGTCTAAATTTTTATTAAATTCTATGTCATAAACGATAAAATCTACGTTTAGAAATTTTAAATACTCAAAGCTCGCGTTTGAACCGCCGAACTGCGACAGTGCGAAGCTAAATCCAAGTTCGCGGAATTTAATCAAAATTTCGTCAAAGCGTTTGATCTCCGAATAGATAAGCTTTTCATTAAACTCAAACACGATCTTTTTCGGATCGATCAAATTATTATCGATGAGCTTTAAAATTTCATTACGAAACTCGTTATTTCGCAGGGTTTGAGGCATGATCTCGATAAAAATTTTAGCGTCAATATCTTTAAAATAGATGATCCTAGAAATCTGCCTCATCATCGAAATATCGTATTTAATGTCGTAATGATTTAGAAGCAAAATATCTAAAATTCTACTTTTTGTGATCTTTTCGCCGCTTCTTAGATCAAGCTTCGGGATCAAATTTATATGCGATTTTATGCCGTTTTTATCTGCAACGCGCTGGTATTTAAAGCTAAAATTTTCACTATCAATCGCTTCCATTACGTCGGCGGAAAATACGTCAATTAATACTTTCTCTACGTCAATAGCCTTCTCGCCGTGCTCTTCGTCATCCAGGTGATTTATCTTATAAAATAGCGCATTTACGATATTATTTAGATTGCGATCATATGAGCTTGGAAGCATTGCAAATTCGCTTTTTATCTCTACATTTTTAATCGTTTGACTTGAAATTTTATGTTCAAACATCCGCAAAATATGGCTTAAATTCGTAGCTTTTGATTCTACGCCGAATACAAAGTAGCCATTTATGAAGCGCCCGATCGGAAGGTCCTTAAAACCCTGCTCCGCCATAAAATTTGAAAGTTCCTTACAATACTCGTATAAAATTTCATCGCCGTTTTTGTAGCCGTATCGATCATTTATGTCGATGATATTTTTAATTCGCAAAAGCACGATATTTATTTGACGATTTTTAGCTAGATCATTACTTAAAATTTTCTCGATCTCCTCGCGCACGAATACGTGAGTAACGGGATCGATCAGAGTCTTTTGAAAACCAAAGTAAATTTGATAGATGACATAATAAACATAGCAGGTTAAAAGTATCAAAAACAAAATTACGTCATCAAATTTAAACTCACCGTTTCGGAACAAAATAATTCCGAAAACAATCAAAACGCAGGTAAACGGCACCGAAATTTTAAGCGCCGTTATGAAGCGATTTTCGCGCTCTTTGGTCTCACTAAATAGAACAGACATTATATATCCAAGTGTTTAACGTCTTTGGCATGGTCTTGAATATAATTCCTACGCGGTTCAACCTCATCGCCCATGAAAAGATTAAAGGTATCGCTAGCACTTTGTGCGTCTGCAATGCTGATTTTTAAGAGCCTTCTATTTTCAGGGCTCATAGTTGTTTCCCAAAGCTGCTCCGGATTCATCTCTCCAAGACCTTTGTAGCGCTGAATATAAGCGCCTTTTTTCGAGCTTTTTTCGATTTCATCTAAAATTTCAATAAAATCCTTACCGAAGCTTACATCTCGCTCTTTGATCTTTGAATAAACTCTGATCGCCTCTTCAAAGATATAATTGCCGAATAAATTCTCATCTATCACGAGCTGTTCTAAGCCGCTCGGAGTTTGGACATAAATTCTAATGCCTTCATCATTTACGTAGGAATTTAAGATGTTAAATCCTTCACTCTCTAGGCGCGGTTTTAAAATTTTAAATAACTCCTCGTAGCCGAGGCTTCGCGCTTCGTCGTTTTCTATCAAAAATCTGATCGCGCTAAGCACGCTAAAGCGCTTTTTAAGTTCGTTCAAAAGCGAACGGTAGTTTGAAACAATTTTTAGATAATCGATTAGATCCTCGTTGCCGATGCCTTCAAACTCGCCCATATCAATGCCAGTTTCGATCAAAAACTCGCTAAGCGCCTTTTCGTCTTTTAGATAAATTTCTTTTTTACCCTTTTTATATCTAAAAAGCGGCGGCTGTGCCAGATAAACATAGCCGTTTTCCACGATAGGACGCAAAAATCTAAAGAAAAATGTTAAAAGCAGCGTCTGGATGTGGCTGCCGTCGACGTCCGCATCGGTCATAATGATGATTTTGTGATAGCGGAGTTTTTCTTCGTTAAATTCTTCGCCGATACCGCAGCCAAAGGCCGTGATCATATTTTTAATCTCTTCGGATTGTAAAATTCTATCCAGCCGCGCCTTTTCTACGTTTAAAATTTTACCTCTAAGCGGTAGGATCGCTTGAAACACGCGGTCTCTTCCCTGTTTCGCCGAACCGCCCGCACTATCGCCCTCGACTAGATAAATTTCGCTAATGCTTGCATCCTTACTCTGGCAATCGGCTAACTTTCCGGGAAGGGTTCCTACAGAATTTATATTGTCTTTTTTGCGAGTTAGATCGCGCGCCTTCTTCGCCGCTTCACGACCGCGCGCAGCTAAAAGAGCCTTATTCATAATGGCACGCGCTTCGATCGGATTTTCTTCAAAATACTTGCTAAGCACCTCAAACGCCATCTTTTGCACGATCGGCTTAACATAGCTGGAGCCCAGCTTACCTTTAGTCTGTCCCTCAAACTGCGGTTCGGGAACTTTTACGCTAATTACCGCAATAAGCCCTTCGCGAACGTCATCGCCGGTGATCTTCGTATCCTTTTCGCGCGCAGCCGCATTTGCCGCGACATAATTTGTTATCGCGCGCGTAAGACCCGCTCTAAAGCCCGCCTCGTGCGTACCGCCGTCCGGAGTTTTAATATTATTTACAAAGCTTAGTAAATTTTCGTTATACGTTTCGTTATACATCAGTGCAAAATCCACCATAACATCATCCGCGCTATCGCTAAACGATACGGCTTTGGATATAGGAGCGGCTTTATTCATATCGTTTACGAAGCTCTCTAAACCGCCTTCGAAGTGAAAGTGCTCGTCCCTGCCCGTGCGATTATCTTTAAAATTTATCGTAATTTTTGGATTTAGATACGCTAGCTCGCGAAATCTTTTTGATAAAATTTCATCATCAAATTCTAAAATTTCAAAAATTTCGCCGTCGGGCCAAAACTCGATCGTAGTACCCGTGCGATTAGTAGTTTTTATCTTTTCAAGCTCGGTAGTAGGAATTCCTTTGGCAAATTCTTGTCTATAAATATTTCCATCCCGTTTGATCGTAGCAACGAGCTTTTTTGAGAGCGCATTTACGACGCTAACACCCACGCCGTGCAGACCACCGGAGACTTTATAAGTGTCTTTGTCAAATTTACCGCCTGCGTGAAGCACCGTAAGAACCACCGTTGCCGCAGGAATTTTTTCGGTCGGATGTATATCAACGGGAATCCCACGACCGTTATCACTAACGATACAACTTCCCTCGCTAGTGATCTCAACATCGATTGTGTCACAGTAACCTGCCATCGCCTCGTCGATCGAGTTATCCACGACTTCGTAGATCATATGATGAAGTCCGCCGATATTGGTGTCTCCGATATACATACCGGGACGCTTTCTAACAGCCTCAAGACCTTTTAAAACTTTAATATTACTAGCGCCGTAATTTTGCTTCATAATTTTCCTTTAAATATTATTTATCGGCATGACGACCGTTTTTAAGCCATCCGCGCTAAGCACAAACGCTGTATCGGAGCTGTTAAAATCAAGCTCAAAAATTTCACTCTCGATATTACTTAAAAAATCAAGCAGAAAGCGATTTTTAACGCCAAAAACTATCTCGCCGTTTATCTCGATTGGCGCTTCAATTTCGGTCTTTGCCTCGGAATTGTCCTCATTAATGCTTTCAAAAACCATTCCGTCCTTTTTAATGGTAACCTTCATCTCCTCGCACATTGCGTTTATTGCTCGTACGCCACTTACCATCTTATCGCGCGGAATTGAAATTTTATACGCTGTATCGTTTGGGATAACGCGCTCGTAGTTTGGAAATTTGCCGTTAATAAGCTTCGTAAAAAACTCAAAATTCTCGCTCACCGCCAGCAACACGTTTTCGTCGTAGTAAATTTTAATTTTATCCGAAAATAACTTTTGAATTTCGCCTATCGCCTTTTTAGGAATCAAAATTTTAGTATCTAGCTCGCCCGCTTTTGATTGAGTGATCAGCTTATAAACGCTAAGTCGTTTTGTATCGGTTCCGACTAAATTTAAAAAGCCCTCTTTTACATCGATTAAGGCTCCGTTTAGCTCATATTTTGGGTTGTTCGTATCGATCGAGGGATAGATTTTTTTAAGGCTTCTGCCTAAAATTCCAGCATTTACGTCAAAGCTGTTTTTACCGTCTATCGTAGGGAAGCTTGGAAAATCCCTCGTTTTGAACATCGGAAGCTTGTACTTGGATTTTTTTTGCTTTACGAATAGCGCTCCGTTAACGGTTTCTAAAGTAACGCTATCGTCGCTTAGGCCTTTAATGACGCTAAGGAGTTTGCCTCCGTTTGCAGTGGCTTCGCCTTCTGTTTCTATTGAGATATTTTGTAGATTATAGCTAAGGCCTATTTCGTGATCAGTAGCTTTTATACTGAAAATTCCATCTTTAGCGCTCATTAAAAGATGCGAAGTTATCGAGCTTAGATCTTTTTTATCAAGATAGGAGCTAGTATTTGAAACTATCTCTTCTAAAAGTTTTTTAGTGATTAGCACTTTCATATTTTTATCCTTTTAAATTTTTATCGTTGTAGTAGTTGGCAAGTGGTTTTTGTGAAAAACTTATCCTAAAGCTTGTCTTTAGGTAGTTTATCCAGTGAGTAAGTAGCTTTGTTTTATTCACTTTCATTCACCTTTTTTGCTTTATTTTCATAAAGTTTAAATTTCATTCTTATCCTTTTTGGTTATTTTGTTTTTTAGTTCTTCGATCTTTATTTTTAACATCTCGTCGGTTTGAATGAGTTCGTTGATTTTTTTGATATTTTTGCTGATGGCGCTGTGATCTTTTAGATTAAAAAATGCGGCGATTTTAGGCATTGAGTTTTGAGTTAACTGTTTGGTTAGATATATGCAAATTTGGCGCGCTTCGACGACGTTTTTAGCTCGCGTTTTGCTCTTTAGCTCGCTAGGTTTTACGTTCAGTTCTTTTGAGATTACCTCTATAACGTGTTCAAGGCTTACACTTGAATATTTTTGATGGATCTGATCTTGAAGCGTACTTTTGGTAAATTCTAGTGTGATCTTTGTGCGAAGTATCGAGGAATATGCATTTAGTTTATTTATTGCGCCTTCGATCTCGCGGATATTGTCACCCATATTTGCAGCGATATATTCTACGACGTCGTGTGGAATTCTAACGCGATTTTCTTCACTCTTTTTATTGATGATGGCGATTTTAGTTTCTAGATCCGGCGGGGTTATGTTTGCTATTATGCCGCTTTCAAACCGTGTCGTCAGGCGACTTTCAAAGCCTTTTAGGAATTTTGGCGGTAGGTCGTTGGTTAGCACGATTTGGCAGTTTTTGTCTTTGAGCTCGTTGAATGTATAAAAAAGCTCCTCTTGAGCTTTATCACGTCCAATTAAAAATTGAATGTCGTCGATGAGTAAAACGTCGCAGTTGCGGTATTTTTGTTTAAATTTATCGATTGAGTTGTTTTTGAGGTTAAAGACAAAATCGTTGGCAAACTGCTCGCTAGTGACGCAAATGACGGTCTTTCCCTTTTTGATACAGTAATTTCCGATCGATTGAAGCAGATGAGTTTTGCCAAGTCCGCTAGGTCCATAGATAAAGAGCGGATTAAAGCGAATTCCTGGCTCTTTCGCGACGGAGACCGAACACTCGAAGGCAAATTTATTTGAATCGCCGATGATAAAATTTTCGAAGTTATAATTTTCGCTTAAAATGGTACTTTTAGGCTTTTCAGAGATGATTTTTACCTTTTCTTTCGGCGAAATTTTAGCCTTTGAGGTGATTTTGACGATCACGTCATTAAGCCCGAAGTGTTTTTTGATAAGCTCTTTTATTTTAGTGCCGTATTTTGTCTGAGCGTATTTAGCGATAAACTCGTTAGTTGCGTTGTAGATGAAAAATTCCGGTGTCGAGTTTTTATCGTTAAATTTCAAATTTTTAATGTATCTAGAGTATTCGGTAGGTAAAATTTCCTTCTCTAGGTTCAATAAAATTTCTTGTGCTTGCGACGTCGCCATAAAATTCCTTTACAAATTAGATTAAAATTTTAGCTAAATTTCGCTAAATTTGCGGTAAATTTAAGTTTATTCACTTGTGATTAAGCCGTGAATAAGCGTGAAAGAGGGTTATGAAAATTTTAGGAATTGATCCAGGAACTAGAAATTTAGGCTATGCGATCTTGGAAAAAGATGTGAATAAGATAAAACTCATCGAGGCTGGACTAGTAAAAATGAAGGCCGAAAACGTGCAATTTCAAATGACGCAGATGAGCGAGGCGATCGATCAAATTTTTAGCGCTCATAAGATTGATGAGGTTGCGATAGAATCGATGTTTTATGCCTATAATCCGCAGTCTGTTTTAAAGCTCGCTCAGTTTCGCGGCGCGCTTGCTCTTAAAATTTTACAAATTTTTGGGAATTTTGCCGAATATACGCCGCTTCAGGTAAAAAAATCTGTCACAGGAAAGGCAAAGGCGGCGAAGGAGCAGGTCGCCTTCATGGTAAAGCGTATTTTAGGGATCAATCAAGAGATTAAACCGCTCGATGTTACCGACGCCATCGCCGTTGCTCTCACGCACGCTCACGCGATGCACCGGGCGCCTAGATAGGAGAAAGAGTTGAAAATCGCAATCTTACAAATGAACGTGAAGCTCGCCTCTACTGCCGTGGATTGCGAGCAAAATTTTATCAGGGCGCGCGGGTTGATCGATCGCGCGTTAAAACGCGGCGCGGACGTAGTGGTGCTGCCAGAGGCCTTTAACACGGGCTTTTGTGTAGAAAATTTTAAGCGCTTAGCCGACGCGGGAGCTGCGCGAACGAAGGGATTTTTAAGCGAAATTTCGCAAAAAAGCGGCGCTGTTTTAATAGGTGGAGCGATAAATTCTAGGCAAGATAAAATTTATAATTCTGCTTTCGTCTATCAAAACGGAGCCGAAATTTTACGCTATGACAAGATCCATGCTTTTTCGCTCGCTCGCGAAAACGAGATCGTAAGTGGCGGCGATAGGTTAGGAATTTGCGAGGTCAAATTTAAAAATCGCTCGGTCAAAATCGGCGTCGTGATCTGCTATGACCTGCGCTTTTGTGAAATTTTTCGCGCCTTAGCGCTTCGCGGCGCACAGGTGGTTTTTGTGATCGCGCAGTTTGCACAGAGCCGTATAGAGCATTTTATCACGCTCGCTAAGGCCCGCGCGATCGAAAATCAAATTTTTATCTGCGCGGTAAACGGCTGCGGCTATACGGGGCAGGGCGAGAGTTTCGGCGGAAATTCCATGCTGATTGGTCCGGGCGGCGAGATCGTCGCACGCTCAGGCAAAAAAGAGGCCGTGAAGATTGCTCGAGCGGATTTAAATGAAATTTTAAAATTTCGCGCTAAAATGGATCTTTTAAAAGATATGAAACCTGAAATTTACAAGGAGTTTTGATGAAAACTTTGGTATTTGTGATCGATATGTTAAACGGCTTCGTAAAATTCGGCGCGATGGCCGATCCTAGCATAGCAAAGATCGCTCCTGCGGTGCTTAAACAGATAGAAGCGGCGAAAAACGTGCATTTCATCTGTGACGCTCACGCCGAGCGGGATTTGGAGATGAAGCGCTATCCGATCCATTGTCTAGTTGGCTCGCCCGAAGCGGAGGTGATCGAGGAGCTTGCGCCCTACGTAGGCGAGCAAAACGTCACTTTTAAGCGCAGTACGAACGGCTTTCATAATTTGGATAAGAAAATTCTGGACGGCTTCGATCGCTTTGTGATTACGGGCTGTTGCACCGATATCTGCGTGATACAGTTTGCGCTTAGCCTGCGCACCTATCTCAACGAAACTGGCGCCGATAAAGACGTCATCGTTCCGCGCGATGCGGTAGCTACCTACGATGCGCCGAATCATGAGCGCGGCTACTACGACGAATGCGCGCTAAGTTTAATGCAAAATGCGGGGATTTTAGTGATTTAAGCTGTACTTAGATTAAACATAATTTCAAGCCAAAATTTCTAGCTTATAAATTTTAAAATTTAGAGCCGCTCTTAAAATTTTTGGAATTTTTTGAGCGGTAGAATTTTGAAATTTTGTGTTACTCGTAGAATTTTAAGACTCTAACCCTTTATGGATTTTAGCTTTGTTTTACTGCGACTGCTTTTGCGACGAAAAATCCCACTACTCCAGAAATTATTGAGCCTAAAAATACCGCGAGTTTATCGGTGTAGTGATACAGATCGCTGCCGCCGTATGCCAGACCGTCGACGAAAAGCGCCATCGTAAAGCCGATGCCACAGATAATTGCTACTGCGTAAAGCTGCGGCCAGCCTGCATTTTCCGGCATGTAAGCGATTTTGGATTTGATTAAGATCCAGCTAAAGGCAAAAATTCCGATCTGTTTACCGAAAAATAGTCCGAGCATGATGCCCATCGGCACCGGACCGAAAAGAAAACTAGGACTGATGCCCGCTAGCGAAACGCCTGCGTTTGTAAAGGCAAAGATTGGCAAGATGAAGAAATTTACTGGGTAGGCTAGGCTGTGCTCCATATCCTTTAACATCGAGCCCGAGCGGGTCTTAAGCGGGATACAAAAGCCCGCAAGCACTCCTGCGATGGTCGCGTGGATACCGGAGTTTAGTACCATCACCCACAGCACGACGGTCACGATGATAAACGGAAGCTTTTTATCGACCCCAAGTCTGCTCATCGCTAGCATTATTGCGACACAGGCAGCTGCGCCGCCTAGATAGATTGCGTTTATGGTTGAGGAATAAAATAAAGCGATGATTAAAATTGCACACAGATCGTCCATTATTGCAAGCGTCAAAACGAAAATTTTAAGGCTAGCCGGGATTTTTTTGCCCAAAAGCGCCATAACGCCCACGGCAAAGGCTATGTCGGTCGCCGTAGGGATCGCCCAACCCTTCATCGCGACGGCATCGCCCCAGTTGATGATCGAAAATATGATCGCAGGCATCATTACTCCGCCTAAAGCCGCGAAGCTAGGAAGTAAAATTTGAGAGAAATGGCGCAACTGTCCTTCGATCTTTTCGCGCTTGAGCTCAAGTCCGATGGCAAAGAAAAATATCGCCATAAGCACGTCGTTTACTAAAAAATGCATCGATTCGTCAAGTTTCGCAGAACCCACGCCTATGGTAAAACTCAAATGCAAAAACGCTTCGTAATATTTGGATAAAAAGCCTACGTTTTGAGCGATGATCGCAAAAACCGCGGATAGAAGTAATATGACGCCGGCGCTACTTTCGCTTGATAAAATTTTCTTAATGATATGTTGCACATGCTTCCTTTAAAATTTTGCTCTAATTTTATGCAAATTTTAATTAAATTTTTATCAAAACGGGCTAGTTGCTCGGTAAATTCGGCATTATTAGCATTGCATAAAGTATTATAAACATTATGATCGTAGGGCCTTCGTTGATCGCACGGAAGTATTTTCCGCTCCTGTGACACTCATTTTTTTCAAATTTATACATATAATAATACAGCCACAAATGATAACAGATTAACAAAACTCCGGCTAGTAATTTTATATGAAAATATCCCATTTTCATAAGCCCCGGATTTAAAACAATAAGCATCACGCCGCTAAAAACCGTCACCGCCATTGCTATCCAGCCGATCGCGTGATACAGCATCCGCTCCATCTTTTTAACGACCTTTACGAAATCCGGCTTGTCTAAATTTTCAGCGTGATAGACATATAGGCGCGGCATATAAAATAGCATCGCCATCCATGAAATAAAGCCCGCAAAATGGACAAATTTAAACCAATAGTAACTCATTTTTTCTCCTTAATCTCTCATTAAAATTTCTTTTCGCGCTTCGAATTCCTCTTTGGAAATCGCGCCTTTTTGATACAGCTCAAAGAGCGCATCGACTTTTTTTAGACGCCCCTCGTAGTCGTCTTCCTCCGTCTCGCTTGCAAAAGCATTTAAATCTTCCACCCAAATTCCTACGAAAAATATGTCTAGCAAAATCCAAATTCCCCAAATTGCCCAAAACAAAAAGCCCACCAAAAACCATAGCGTAAAACTTCCCAGCCAAAATAGCGCGATTTGAGCAAATCCGCTGATAAATTTGCCGCAATAAATTCTATGCAGTCCGCCACCGATCGGCATAGCTGCGATCCACGAAAACGCACCTAAAAACCAAAGCGCGTAAGCGATATAATTATTTCTCTTCATTTTTCTCCTTTTTTGCGGTGCGTAAGCCCTGAAAAATAAAAATCACCACGGCTAGATCGATCATCACGTCGGCAAAATTAAACACCGCAAACTCAAACCATTTATGCCACGCGACGTAATCGACCACGCCGCCGCGAATGAAGCGATCGAGCAGGTTTGAACAACCTCCTGCGAGCATCAGTGCAAACGGTGCCCAGTGCTCACAAAAGAATTTCTTGTGATAAAACACGTATCCTGCAAGCGCTGAGATCAGCACGATCTGGATAAATTTTAAATTTTCGCCTAAAAACGCAAACATCGAAAACGCAACGCCGCGATTAAGTGTAAGCTCTAGCGAAAAAAACTCCCCCTGCCACGAAAAGCCGTTTAAAAACGCGAGCTTGATCGTTTGATCGATCGCAAAGATCACCGCGAAAAGCAGGATAAATTTAATACAGGTCTTAGCCATCTTGCAATCCAAATTTAAATATATAAAGCCTACGTTTTTTGCCCGCGCTTTTCGTGTGGAGCGGGCAGTTTGCCGCGCCGTAAAATTTTATAAAATCGCTATTCATTTAGGGCTTTGATGAAAAATTTTTCCACTTCATCCATTCGCTTTTGCAGCAGTTTTTCGTTTTTACCCTCGATTAAGAGGCGGATAACGTTTTCGGTACCGGAGTAGCGAAAGAGCGAGCGGATTTTGTCCGCTTTAAGGCTTGTTTCAAGCTCCTTTAGCCCTTTTAATTTTTCAAGCGGTTTTTTATCCGAAATTTTTAAATTCTTTAAAATTTGTGGATAGGGCTTAATCATCCCCGAAAATTCGCTTGCCTTCTTTTTCATATCTAGCATGCAAGCAGCGAATTGCAGCGCGCTTGCGATGCCGTCGCCCGTTTTGGCGTAATCGCCAAAGATCACATGCCCGCTCTGCTCGCCGCCAAAATTTGCGCCTAGTTCGTGCATCGTCTCAAGTACAAATTTATCGCCTACATTGCAGCGATGAAGCGCGATGTCGTGTTTAGCTAAAAAATCCTCCAGCGCAGAATTACTCATTACTGTGGCTACCATTTTATTGCCTGCTAAGCGATTTTTTCCTTTCAAATAGACTGCTAAAATTCCAAGTAGCGCGTCGCCGTGGATGATCTCGCCGTTTTCGTCCACGACTACGAGCCTATCGGCATCCCCGTCGAAGGCAAAGCCGACGTCGGCGCGTAATCTTTTGACTTCCGAGGCTAAATTTTGCGGGCTTAGTGCACCGCAAGCATCATTAATATTTTTGCCGTTAGGTTCGTCGCCGATGACAATCGTTTCGGCCCCCAGCTCATTAAATACCGTAGGTGCGACCCTGTAACTTGCTCCGTTTGCGCAATCAAGCACTACGCGAAGCCCGTGCAGCGTCTTTTGCTTCGGAAATGAATTTTTAATATGCACGATATATCTGCCGATGACGTCGTCTACGCGCTTTGCAGCGCCGATTTGCATCATTTTTGTGCGCGCCTCAGAGATGAGTTCGTCGCTGAAATAAATTTTTTCGATCTGCGCTTCCTCTTTTTCGTCGAGTTTGAAGCCCTCGCTGTTGAAAAATTTAATGCCGTTGTCGTAGTATGGATTGTGGCTCGCGCTTATCATGATGCCCGCGTCGCAGCGCATATCCTCCGTAAGAAAGGCAATCGCAGGAGTAGGCATCGGTCCGATCTGACGTACGTTGTAGCCCACCGAGGTAAGGCCTGCTACGATCGCTGTTTCTATCATATAGCCACTTCTGCGGGTATCTTTGCCGACTAAAATCATATTCGTAACGGAATTTTTCCTAAAATAAATTCCCGCTGCCATCGCTACGCGCATCGCAAGCTCGGCGGTCAAAAATTCTCCCGCTTTGCCTCGTACGCCGTCCGTCCCGAAAAGTTTCATTATCAAATCCTTGTATAAAAATCGGGAAATTCTACCAGAAAAAGTTTAATCTTAATAAATTTAAACTATATTTAAATTTTACTTAAATTAAGCGTCGATTAAATATTTTTTACGTATAATCGCAGGTTCAAATTTAACCGAAAAGGAACGTTATGGCAAATCACAAATCCGCCGAAAAACGCGCGAGACAAACCATAAAAAGAACGGAGCGAAATAGATTTTATCGCACCAGAGTAAAAAATATCACAAAAGCCGTAAGAGAGGCAGTCGAGAGCAAGGATCTAGACGCAGCGACCCAGGCTCTAAAAATGGCTAATGAAAGCTTTCATAGCTTCGTAAGCAGGGGCTTTTTGAAAAAACAGACCGCGAGCAGAAAAGTAAGCCGCCTAGCCAAACTCGTAAATTCTTTAAAAACCGCCGCGTAAGCGCTACTTACGCATAAAATTTAAATGCTAGCCGATAAACTAAAGCCTTTTTTGGATCGCTACGACGAGCTTTCGCGCATGCTTAGCGATCCCGCAGTTACCGCAGATATCGCTAATATGACGGCGCTATCTAAGGAGCAGCGCAATATCGAGCCGATCAAAGAGGCGGCTAGCGAGTATCTTAAAATTTTAAATCAGATCGAAGAAAACAAAGCCCTGCTAAGCGATGCCGATCTCGGCGAGCTAGCCAAAGAGGAGCTTAAAAACTTAGAGAGCGAAAAACCGCAACTCGAAGAAAAAATCAAAATTTTACTGCTTCCGAAAGATCCCAACGACGATAAAAATATCTTTTTAGAGATCCGCGCCGGTACAGGCGGCGACGAAGCGGCGCTGTTTGCGGGCGATCTGCTCGGCGCATATCTGCGCTACGCCGATCTTCGCGGATATAAATGCGAGATCGTAAGCACCAGCGAAGGCAGCGTCGGCGGTTATAAAGAAGCTATCTTGCTCGTAAAGGGCGCGGGAGCGTATTCGCGGCTGAAATTTGAAGGCGGCACCCACCGCGTGCAGCGCGTCCCAGAAACGGAGAGCCAGGGCAGGGTGCATACCTCTGCAATCACCGTCGCCGTCATGCCGGAGATCGAGGATAGCGAGATACAGATCAATCCAAACGACCTTCGCATCGACGTTATGCGCAGCTCCGGCCACGGCGGGCAGTCCGTAAATACCACCGATAGCGCCGTTCGCATCACTCACATTCCGACCGGTTTAGTCGTCACCAACCAAGACGGCAAGGATCAGCACAAAAACAAAGAGGCGGCAATGAAGGTGCTAAAGGCACGCCTTTACGATATGCAGGAGCAGGAGCGCTTAGAAAAAGAGCGCAAAGATCGCAAGGATCAGGTGGGTACCGGCGACCGCTCGGGGCGGATCCGCACCTACAACTATCCGCAAAACCGCATCAGCGACCACCGCATAAATTTAACTCTCTACCGCCTGGACGCGATCATGGCTGGCGGTTTGTTCGACGAGATCATCGATCCGCTCATAGCGCACTCTCAAGCCGAAGCGATCGCAAACGCAGGCTATTAAGCCTTTTAAATTTAGACCTTACACCCGCCTGCTTTGCCGAATTTTGCCTCTATTAAAAGCACCAAGATGAAGAAAATTTTTTCGTCGTTGAGCTTCGCAAGCTCGCGCAGGTCTTGATCTGCGCTTATGAGCTTGATGCCGTTTGATTTCAAAATCTCAGCGAGCTCGTCCGGCTCAAAGCTCATTTTATCAGCGATTTCTCTGATATTATAGCGCTCGATCGCGCCGATGATGCGATCCATATTACAAAAGCCGGGATTTTTGCGGCTCAAAACCACGTCCAAAAACTCGCCCCAGAGCTTTACGAGCTTCTTTCGCCTTGTGATTATATGCAAGATCGCGACACAAAGCAGACCCAATCCCGCGATCTTATGCAGGCTCATCCACGTCTCGTCGTACTCGCCGCGCGCAAAGTAGGCGCCCGAAAAGCCCAAAATGCAAAGCGCGCAGCCTAGCAACACGATGAGCACAAATTTATAAACAATCCCTGCCTTAAGCATCAAATCTCCTTATCTCGTTTTTAAAATTTAGCGGCTTAGCCGTAGCGCCCGCGAACGCTACGGCGGCGCTACGTCCCGTCGGTCGCCGCTATCGTATCGCCTCGGCGTTATTGCGCCGCCCGCACTGCTGCTTGCCTATACGCTCCGCGGATCGCCATCATCGTATCGCGACGTTTGCACTACTTGCACTGCGCTTTCCCTACATACGCATCCTGTCGATCGCGGTTGCCATATTGAGGCATTTTATGCTGTCGCCGCCGCAATCACGCCGCGCCCTTGTACTGCCGATCCGTCGTCGCGGCAGCGTTGTTCGCTTCGATCGTAGCGCCGTTACGATGATGATATACCCGAGCGAAGGTTATGTCATACGGCGCCGAGTAGGTACGTATCGCCGCGTCTCTCATCAGCCGCGGCGTGCCGTCTGCGCCGTCGATGTGTTACACGCCATCCGACGCGCTACCGATTTATCGCTACGCCCGCGCATCGCGCCGCTGCCGCAGCCCGCGCATTTAGCACGCCGTCTACCGATCGCGGCTCGGTTTAAAATTTTATCTAGGCGCCGCCTTCTTGGCAGATCATTTTGCGTTTAAATTCTACGGACTTAATTTCGCGCAAAATCGCGATCGCACGCCGTTTACCGACCTCCAAGCCGCTCGCCGCGCCGTAGTGCCTGCCCGCCGCCGACTGCGTGCAAGCACCTAGCCGCGCGGGTGCCGATGCCCATATATGCGAACACCGAGTGTCTCGGCTAAATTTTATCGCCGCTTAATATAAACGAGTAATTTTAATAAATCCGGATTTAAAAAGATATGAATTTAAAGGCGAAATCCCTGCGGCGAGAAATTTAAACGATAAAATTCAAAGCTCTATCGTCCGCTCGAATATGTCCTCAAGCCCCGTTTGATGCACGATCGCTAGCATGCCGAGGCTCGGTAGATCCGCACGCAGACCCAGTAGCAGCTCGCGCGCCGAGGCCGGATCGAGCGCGGACGTGATCTCGTCTGCAAAAACAAAGCTCGGCTTGTGGTAATGAATACGTGCGAAACTAAGCCGCTGCGCCTCCCCGCCGCTTAAAATTTTAACGTAATCGGCGCGCAAGTTTAGCATGCGGGCAAATTTCTTAAGTCCTACGCGGCATAAAATTTCTAAAAATTCCGCGTCGTCTGCGTGCGGCGGCTGCGGATAAGCGATAAGCTCTTTTAGGCTAAGCGGCGCCAGATAGGGCTTTTGCGGGATAAACATCACCCCCGTGCGCGGCAGGCTGATCTCGCCGCGGCCGTATTTCCAAAGACCCGCTACGTAGCGCAGAGCCGTACTTTTACCCGCACCGCTCTTGCCTCGCAGCATTATAAACTGCGCAGGCGCAAGCTCGAAGCGTAGATCCTCGATCAGCGGCTCGCCCGCAGGCGTGAAGACCGACAAGCTCTCGCAACGAGCGGAATTTTCATCGCTTTGCGTGACGCAAACACGCAGATTTGCGCTCTCGCCGTCCATGCGCGAGATGAACTCATAGATCCTCTGCACGCTCGCCGCCCACTGCATGATCTGCTTGTAATAGTCCATAAACCACGCAAATCCGTCCTGCACGCTGTAAAACGCCGAGCGCGCCTGCATCATGTCGCCAAAGCTCATCGCGCGCGCCAGATAGAGCGGTAAGCAGGCAAAGATCGGGATCAAATTCGTGATTTTTAGATAGCTTGCAGAAAAGCACTCGAGGCGAAATTCCGTATTCATGATGCTGCGCCAGTTTCTCATAATCTCGCCGAAGCTCGCGCGGAAGCGGCCGCGCTCGGCATACTCTCCGCGCATAAAGGCTACGGCTTCTGCGTTTTCGCGCACGAGCAACAGATCCGAGCGGTAGTCGGCTTCGGCGCGCTGCTTGGCAAAATTTAGCCCCCTAAGCCTGCGCCCGATGAGATGCGTAATCAGCGAGCAAAGCAGCGTATAAAGGAGCGCGACGTAGAGCAAAAAGCCCTCGATCTCAAAGTGCATGCCGAAAATTTCAAATTTCAGCACCTTCGAGACTTGCCACAATATCGCAACGAAGGCGATGAGCTTGGCGAGATTATAGACGAGCGATTTTACGAGATCGACGCTTTTTTGCACGAGTAGCAGGCTGTCCTCGGCAATACGCTGATCGGGGTTGTCTAGCTTTGCGATCGTTTTTGAAATTTCACAATCTGCGCGAGTTTTAGATGAAATTTCATTCTCGCTTGCGCCGCTTTGCCCTGCTGCATTTTGCTCCGCCGCGCTCGGTAAAATTTCAAGCCCGCCCACGTCTCTACGTAAAGCCGCGCTGTCCGCCTCGGCTGCGGAATACTCTGCGCACTCGTTTAAATTTGCGTCGCCAGGTTTTTCTAAATTTGAACCGCCTTGGGCGCTGAAATTCCCCTCAAGGCTCGTACGGTAGAAGTTTGCGTTATGTAGCCATTTGCGCTCCATCATCGCGCTTAGCCGCTCGCGCCAGACGATTACGAGCAGTTTGCGAAGCCAGCTGCCGCAGACGATAAAAAGCACGATGAGCGCCGTGTAGAGCAAAAACTCGCCCACGAGCGCGGGAATGAGCTCGCCCTTAAGCTCGCTTAGCGCGTCGTAAAAGCGCTTATCCCACGCGTTCATCAGCACGCTGATTTTGATGATAGCGAGGCTAAAACCAAGCGCGAGCAGCAGCAGCGCCCATAGCTTCGCCGCCCCCTTGCCGAACCAGTGCGGACGTAGAATTTCAAAAAATTGCTTTAGCGTTTTCAAATTTTCTCTTTAAATTTTAAAATTTAGCGCCGGTTACAGCGAGATCGCGGGATTAAATTTGATCCCGCAGGCTCGCGAGCGGATTTATGCTCGCAAGTCTGCGCGTTTAATTCGCTTGGAATTTCGCGAGATTAAATTTATCGCCCTCGCCTGCGATCGCTCGCGCTAATCAATCACCAATCAACCAAATCGCAAGTTAAATTTTAATCCCGCAGCTTCGTTCAAATTTTACCCGCCTCGCTACGTGCGGATTGCGATAAATTTAACTCACGCGCCTTTGTGTACTCGCTCCGTTCGCAGCTTTGCAAGTACAAAATCCGCGCGAACGAATGCAAAATTTAACTGCGCAGCATTATTCGCGCAAAACCTGTCTGCAGACTTCGGCGCACCGGATTGCTCAAGTTTAATGAGCGCCGATCAACTCATACCTTCATGCAAGCCCCGCTGCGCTCGCATTGACACTAACCCGCGCGATCTGAGAGCATAAAGATTTGCGAATACGACTTACTCGCAAATTTTATGCATCCCGCCCAAAGCAAGGCGCGGGTAGACTTTGAGCAAAACGGCGCCTTAATATTTATAATTAAATGTCAGCATAAAATTCCGCGGCTCGCCGTAGTAGTTGTTTTGTCCCGCTACTCTGTTATTTTGATTGATAAAGTAGCGCTTGTCGGTTATGTTTTTTACCGATAAATTTAGGCTAAAATTCTCATTGTATTCATACGCGGCGTTGGCGTCCCATATCGTGTAGCCGCCCTGTACGGGGATGTCATTAGCGGGGTAATAAGCGCCCGTTGAGATATTGTGCCTAGTATATTGGCTGTCGGTCTTGCTCTGATATCGAAATCCGGCGCCCAAAGTGATCTTTTGCTGCGCTACGAGCGGAATTTCGTAGCTGCTGTAGAGCTTAAACATACGCTTAGGGATCCAAGGCTTGGCATTGGCACCCTTGCGGTAATCGACATTGCTTAGCGCCGCAAAACGCCTCTCGTCCTTCATATACTCGCTTTTATTGTAGGTATAGCCTCCGAATACTTTCCACTCATCGGTAATTGCGCCGTTTGCTTCTATGTCAAAGCCTCTGGATCTGACCTTGCCGCTGGCTACCGATCTGCTTAGACCCGTAGCGTCGTAATAATCGTAGTCGGTGACGGCTCTATTTTCCTGCACGATCTGAAAGAAAGCCACGGTCGTATTTAGCGTGCCGTCGAAAAATTCCGACTTCACGCCCACTTCGGCGTTATAGCCTACGATCGGCTCTAGAATTTTTTCGTTTCTATCCCTAGCGGTTTGAGGTTTATAAATTTCGGCATAGCTCGCATATAGCGAATGATCTCTCGAAAAATCCCACGTAAGCCCTACGTAAGGCGTGATCTTGTGTTTTTTAACGATATCGTCTTCGCTGTGGCGGCCCGTGCGATAGTTATCCGTAGCGCTTTCTCGCTTTAGCCTTGAATATCTGCCGCCTATGAGCAGATGCCAATCATCGTTAAAATTATATCTCGTGCCCATCGCAACCATCTGCTGATAAATTTTAGTCGTGTAGTAAAGATTGTAGCAGCGGGTTCCAAGCGCGCATAGCGCGGTCGTATCATTCCAATTAGGCTCGTTGTTTATAAGCCCCTTATTAAAGCTCTCATACGTCAATCCCGCTGCGCCGCCATAAACATCTCTATCGTGCTGCGTGAATCTCTCCTTCGACGCAGTAGCGTTTATGAAAAAATCATGGCTCTGTCCAAACAGCTCATAGTTTATATCGCTACCTACTTGAAAGCTTAACTCTTTACTGCCGTTGTCGTATCTGTCATAGCCTATGTATCTGCTCGCAGGATCCCTGCCCACTCCGTGCCAGCCGCCGAATTTCAACAAGCTCTCGCTGTGAGTATAGTTTAGTTTGGCGTAAGCCTTGATATTATCGCTAAATTTATGATTTAGCTCCAAAAACGTATTATATTTTTCATAAACCGACCTGCTCCAATCCGATATAAAGGTCGTTCTTTTGCTTAAATTTAACGCGTTGCCGTCCTTATCCACTACGGGGATACCGAAAGGATCGTAAACGCTTCTCGTTTTTTGATAGATCACGCCGGCTAAAATTTCGCTAAAATCTCCTAGATCAGCTCCCACCATCGCCGATGCCGCGCCGCGTTCGGTATTTTGCAAATCTCTAAAGGAGCCCTCCTTGCCGCTTACGCCGATGAGCCGTCCTCGGAGCGAGCCGCTTTCGTTTAAGCCGCCCGTCACGTCCACGCTGCCGCGATAATAATCATAACTGCCCGCACTTAGCGATAAATTCGCTCCGAGCTCCTTTTGAGGACGCTTTCTTACTAAATTTATAGTTCCGCCCGGCTCGCCGTTACTCTGCGTAAGACCCGCGACGCCGCGTAAAACTTCGACGCGGTCGTAAAACGCCAAATCCGTGTGCTCCTTAGACTGCCCGTAAAGCCCCTGCGCCGCAAGCGCAGTCGTGGATTGCATGCCGTCTTCTTGGATATTGTCGATATTAAAACCGCGCGATATCGGCAAACTCATACCAAATCTGCTGGTAGCGGTAATGCCGGGTACGTAATTTAGCGCGTCATCGACCTTGGTAAGGCTCAAATCCTTTATGAGCTGATCGGGCACGACGGAAACGGTTTGAGGCGTCTGGCGGATGCTTAGATCAAGGCCCGTCGCGGTGCTCATATTGCCCGTCGTATAAGAGCCTGTGCCCTCGGTAGTGGACAGATCGGCCTTGCCCGTGACGTTTATGGTGCCGAGATTATCGTCGTCCGAGCTCTGCAGCGTAGAATTTTCTGCGCTACCGCTTTGCGACGTGGAATTTTGTACAACGTCCTTAGTAGTGGAGCTTACGACGGCGCTGCCCTGCGACGTGGAATTTACGGTGGTAGGGTTTCGAGGATTTTGCGCAGAGCTTTTAGGAGCCGCACTATTAGAGGCTAAATTTGAAGCCCGCGGCGTGGAACTCCGCGATGCGGCGGCTGCGCGCGAGCTTTGCGATGACGAAATTTTAGAGGCAGAGCTTGCGGCGGACGAGTTTTGAGAAGCGCCGCTATTTTGCGCCGCAGTAAGCCAAAACGGCGAGCAAAGTAGCGCAAAAGAGAGCAAAATTTTACCCTTTTTCATAAAAATCCTTTTTAGATTTTATAATCTATATCAATTTATTAGCGGGATTATCTTACAATTCCTCTTAAATAATAATAAAATTTTTAATAAACTAAATCATAAAATTTTATATGCAATTACTAATTTAATGGAATTTAATAAGATCTATTGACGAATTTTTAAGCAAAATTTCTATGAATTTGAAAAACAAAGGATTTAAAAATTTAAAATTCTAAAATTCCGCCACTTTAAAATAACGTAAGCGACGGAATTTAGCGTTTATCGGCGTTTGATCTTGCGATTACGATAGCACTAGCACCGGTACAAGCGCATTGTGCAAGATATCCTCGGAGACGCTGCCTAAAAAGAGCTTTTTGAAAAAGCCCTTCGTAAAGGCACCGGTAGCGATGAGATCGAGGTTATTGGCGCGGCGATATTTGATGATCTCATCGGCGGGAACTTCCGCTTGGATGAATTTGAAAGTGGCGTTTTGAGTGCCTAAAATTTCGCGCGCTAGATCCAGCATCCGCTCGCCCTCTGCGGCACCCGCATTGATGTGCAAGACATGCTTATGTGCGCTCGCAAGAAGCTTTGAGCTCTTTATAAACTCAAGCGTGCGTTTCGCCGCGTCAGTGCCGTCAAATGCGATGAGCACGGAGTTAATCGGCGAAAATTCTTTATTTACGAGCAGCGACGGCACGTGAAGCTCCTTTATCAGCACGCTTGCGTTAAAGCCTACGTCCTCGTTATTTGAGCCCTTGATACCGAGTACAAAAATTTCAGCTTCGTCCTTGTACTCGGCGATAACGTCGATAAAATCGCCATCTTTAATGATCTTACTCGCCTTTAGACCCGCAGCAGTCGCAGCGCAGATATATTCATCCAGCATCGCTTCAGCTTCTTCGTGGTCTTTCTCCGCATCCACGCCGCCTAGTGTGGGACTTCCGTAGCTATTTGCAAGGATATCATTCTCTCCTAGGACGATTCCGCCTGCGGCTAGCCCATAAAAATTCTCGCCAAGCTCCGGGATTTCAACCACGTGAATAAACACGAGCTCGGCACCCAAGGTTTTAGCGACGTAAATTCCGTAATCTCTAACCGCCGGGGCAAGCGCATTTTGATCGACGCAAGTGATGACCTTTTTCATTTTTCGTCCTTTTAAAGATAAAATTTTAACCGAAATAAGCTTATCAAATTTTGTATAAAAGTTATTTAAATTCCGTAGATTTGAATGCGGCGCGGGCGATTTTGTGAAATTCTAAAGCCGCGTCGTAATGGATTTGTGAGGTGCGGGCGCGCTTGCGATAAGCTACTCGGGTGCGGTGCGGCAGCGAGCTAGCAGTTGCAGCGTAGTAGGCAGCTAAAAAGCGTTGCGGACGTGGCAGGCAAAGTGCGGTGCGGGCGATTTTGAAATTTATCAAGCCGCTAAAAGCGCGGTTAAAGCGCCGTTATTGCGGTTAGTAGCCCAAAGATGATCCCCGGGAAATTCGCCGCGGCGAGCGGATAGTCCTTTTTAGGCTTTAAAAGACCGTAGCTGACCCATATCGTGCAGTTTATCGCAGCTGCAAGCGGCTGGAGAAACGGGACTTTGTTGCCGTCTAAATTCGCCATTATGTTTGGTACGTAGGACACATACATGATGACCGACAGGCATGTGCCCGCCCAACCTAAAATTTGTAAATTTCTTTCGCTCATTGATTTACCTTTTTAGAAATACGTTTCAAATTTGCAAATGAAACGGAGCGGGATTTTAGTATATTAAGAATAAGAAACGAATTAAAAAATGGCTAGAAATAAAATTTGACTTTAAATTTATCGCAGCGACTCCTCGCTCGCTCACGTCCGCGTAAATTTTAAAGCGGCATTTGAGGCGCGCATTTTAAAAAAATATAGAAATTTAAAACGCCGGACAATGGTTGAAATTTAAATTTCAAAGAGATAAAATTTTAAGTGACCGAAGCCTAATTTAAGCAAAATTTTATAAGAAAATTACGGTAAAATTTTAAAAATATGAGAAGTAAATTTTATAATTTCTCGGGCGTTAAAGATGGGAGTGTTTGCCCTAAATGCGGAGGCGAGCTGCAAGATTATGCCGAGATAGAAAAATCGGATCAAGCGGAAAAGAATAAAAAGCTTGAAAGATATTATAAATTTGAAAAAGAGTGGCTAAAGAGGGTGCAAAATCGGCGCGATGAGGAGTAAAATGTTAAATTATAAAAATATCGGGTCCATTTATGAGCTTAACTCTTTGTCTAAAAGCGGCTCGGATATATATTTGCTTATCGGATCGCACTTTATGGATAAGATAGATATCTTTAGCAATATCACAACGGATTTTCTTATAGGCGTCAAGTGGATATTCTTCTACACAGAGAAAGCGTCGCAATTAGAAGATATCTTTGATGGTTTTATAGAGCGGCACGATTTATTGGATATCGTTACATTGTCATACGGAATCGATGAAAAAACAGAGCTTGTAAATCTATTTTTATCTAAGATTACTCCAACGGCTATGGGCGTGTCAATATTGGATGAGAAAAATGCCGCTGAAAACGAGCTATTGCATGAAATTCTAAAAGGCGTAAATAATAAAAATGGCGATAAAATTTAAAATGAGGTGAAATATGCAGCAAAATGAAGAATTGTATTATTTAATAGCTGGATTCATATACGATTGGTGCGATATAGAGCTGTTTTGCGATGAATTTTATAAGATGTATGATTTGGAATCGCAATATTGCGCAACCAATAAAGCGGAAGAGCAGGCACTAAAAGAATTGGATATGATGGCGGGTAGATTTTCTGAGTTTGATGAAGATTTTAAAAAGACTCCTAACGTATTTTTTAAAGAAGGCGAGATAAGGCAAAAGGCAGAAGAAATTTTTCGATTATTTTCTAATATCAAAATTTCAAAAGAGGAATTTTTTAGATTTTTGAAAGAGCAGAGAGGGCTAAATTTTCTGATTGGCGTTGATTTAGGCGAAGGCTATGTAATGTGCCCGAATTGCTCCAACGCAATGAAAGTAGATGGGCGCCAAAGCGTGATTACATGCAATAATAAATATTGCATCGCTAAGCTTATCAATCCTTTGGCAAAATTAACGCTTGCAAAGATCGAGAGTGCGAAATACAATAGCCAAGAAGCCGATTAAAAGGCTCAAGCGGACAAATCTTTGCTAAACCATAGAAAGGAGTGCGATGCTAAGCGGAAGAGAAATTTACGAGAATTTTTTATTAAGATTTTCGGACAACGAACGCGATATTATGAAAAATTTGGCGAGAAATATATATGAACTAAACAAAAGAGAGTTTATCATTGAGTTTGATGAAAACAATATATATAAAGTCAGATTTTATGACGACTTTGAGGGATGCTGTGATCCAGGTCTCGAAGAAGGAGAAGAGGGGTGGGATGAGCTATTTTTTGGATTTGAATTTGTAGTTTTAGAGGTTTTATCAACGCAAGCTGCAAAATTTAAAAAAGGCGACTATATCGAAATAAACTATAAAAACTATCCCAAAATATTTGATATGGATAGAAATTTGATTTAGATATGATGATTTAATAGAATTATGGAGAAAAATAGATGCTTAATTTAAAAGGGCAGGAATTTTGCGTAAAGAGTATGGCTCAAGAAGTTATAAAAGAATGGGATAAATACGATTTAGGCTCGAACGATAGAGCATTCAAATTAAATTAGGCAGTAAAAAACAAAAAATAGGATTTTAATATGATAGAAAATGAATTTGAATTTTTAATTGCCTCCGTGCCGGATAGAGAAAAAGTAGTAGCCGAGATTTGGCATATGGACAGAGAGGCTTTAATAGAGATCAACCATGAAACGAATAAGCTTTTGGTCGCTGCTACCGAGACTCGGCATAATATCAATTTTTACGAGCTTATATGGGCGCTATATGCTGGGGGATTATGGCTAAAAGATGGAAATCAAACACCGAATTTTACGGAGCAATTTGAGAAATTTTCAAAAAGAAACGGAAGATGTTCGGAAAATATCTTTAAATTTACAAGATATGAAAATAAAGTGAGTATAGAACATAAAGGCAATCTAATAGCGCATGTCATAAAAGATGGCGACGCCCTATTGGTAGGTTTGTTAAATTTTGGATTTGTATTAAAAGACTGCGTAGAGCTCGAAAATTTCGTATGGGCTTTGCAAAATTCTAGGAAACTGCTAGATGGCGCAGTTGTCTAAGTATCGCGGCAAAAACATCTATAAAGGATAATAAAATGACCGATTATTTCGTAAGAAAAGAAAGCGCAATAAAATTAAATAAGCTTTTGGGGTTAGATTCGACGGCAGATGAGCAAGATTGGGAGCTAGAATTAGCAGACATTGGCAAAATTACGTCTATGCTAAATCTACTAGAAAACAAGACATTAAATTTCTACGATAAGACTGCTCTGTCGCATTTAATTGTCGCTTCGTTTGAGAAAGAGGATGAAGAGCTAGGCGCGGTAGATAAGGATAGGATTAAAATATTTGCCGACTTTCTGGATGATAACTTGCAAATCAAAAATATCATACGAGAATACTGGGTAGTTGCGTATGGGAATTTGAGTAGAAATTTAGCCTATTTGATATTTGGAGATCAATAAAATTTAAGATCTATCTATAAAGTATAAATTTTTGAAATTCTAAACAATAAAACGCAATAGGTGCTAACAGAATTTTACACACAGCTCTTTCAAAACAATTCCAAGATAACCTAGAAATTATTTTTTACAAGCGGCGGATGAAGCGATGCGTGCCAAGCTATAGCGACCAAGAAAGGCGCTGGTGGCAAAGACTCAAATTATTTAACCCAGTCTAAATTTAACCCACTCCGGCGCATTAAATTTCACGATCGATTTGCGCTAGGGCGCCCGGGCATCGCCAAGCCCGAGCGCCGCTTGCTATCAAAGCTTTAAACGCCAAAAAGCTTAAAAGCTCAAAACTGTCCGAAAAGATCGTTAAGTGCCTCGCTGATGCTAGGATGCGTAAAAATTTGATTTTTGAAAAAGTCCGCTTTTGCGCCCAGTGCCATGGCGATCGCCAACTCATTAACGATCTCGTGCGCGTTTACGCAGTGAAGCGCCGCGCCTAAAATTTCGCCGCTAGCTGCGTCCACGACCGCCTTCATCATTCCTTCGTCGTGCGCTACGACCTTGGCGCCAGGCACCGCCGCCATCGAAAGCTTCAGCACCTTGATCTCGCGCCCACTCTCTCTTGCTTTGCGCTCACTAAGGCCGATGCGAGCTAGCGGCGTGCGGGTAAACAGCACGCTTGCATGCGGTGCGCGGTTTTTCGTAGTGCGCGCGCCATCTCCGAAAAGTGCGCTAAAAATGATCCTAAAATCGTCTAAGCTCGTGTAGGTAAACATCTCGCCGCCGCGCACGTCGCCTGCTGCGTAGATGCCAGCAGTAGAGCTTTGCAGATGCTCATTCGTGATGATATTGCCGCTCGCGTCCGTCTGCACCCCCGCAGCGGCTAAATTTAGATCATTCGTATTTGCGCGACGACCGAGGGCGTATAAAAACGCGTCCGCTACGATCACCCTACTCTCGCCCGCGAGGTTAAATTTTAGCTCGCCGTCATTTAAGCTCAAAAACTCGCAGCCTTCGATAATCTCCACGCCTTGGGCCTGCAGAGCGGATTTGACGCTGGCAGCCACGTCCTCATCCTCGTTTTTCATAAATTTCGATCGCATCAGCACGCTGACTTTAGAGCCAAACCCCGCAAACATCGAGGCAAACTCAAGCCCGATAAATCCGCCGCCGATGATTACTAGATGCTTCGGCAGGATCTTTAAATTTAAAATTTCTTCGCTGCTATAAGCGATCTGAGAACTTACCTCAAAGCTAGGCTCGACCTCCCTCGAGCCCGTATTTACGACGATCGTTTCTGCCGAAATTTCACGCGTTTGTCCATCGGGACTTAGCACGCGCACGGAATTCGCGCTCGTAAATGAGCCCTCGCCGTCGATTATGTCGATATTCGGGTTACCTTTTAGCATGGCTAAATTTTTCGCCCTCAGCGCCTCTACGAGTTCGTCCTTTTTCTGCATGCTCAGCACGAAATACTCTCCGAGCACGCTGAAATTTACAAAGCCTGCTTCCTTACTCGCCGTAACTAGCCTCTTGGTCGGGATGCAGCCTACGTTGATGCAGGTGCCACCGTACATCTGCGGCGAGCGCTCGATGAGGGCGACCTTTTTACCGAGCACGGCGGATTTTGCGGCAAGGGTTTTGCCCGCTTTGCCAAAGCCTATTACGATGATATCATAATCCATTTTTAATCCTTTTGATCTGAAATTTCGCGGGATTATAAGAGGTTTTATTAAATTTAAAATCTGAGTGGCGCAAATTTAAAGGCGCAGACAAGAGGCGCGAAATTCCACGATGAAATTTTAACTGCAGCACGGAATTTAATGCGGAAAATAAAAATTTTGCATCAATAGAATTAAATTTTAAGCGCGAGATACGTGGCGTTTTATAGCGCTTGGTAGCAGATAGAATCCAAGCTACAAAATTCTAAACCCCAAACTGCTCATAAAATTTAAAGGCGCGAAGCGCGCGGAATTTACGCCGTAAAATTCCGCTACTAGCGCTTTTTTACGCCGAGCAAAAACATATCGATGCGGTCCTTGATTAGCTCGCTCGCTTTAAAATTTAGCTTTTCGTCGAAAAATAGCAGCCTGCTAAAATGCGGCTCTCTAAGTAAAAAGCAAAAATATAGCGCTAGGCTTTTTGCCGTGCGTCCGGGCGCAAACTCGTCTGCATGCGCCGCCAAATACTCATCCAGCGCATTCGGTGAACCTAGCACGCCGCTTTTTAAAAAGATTTTTGGGCTCTCGCTAAGCGCGCCGTTAAAGCCACTGAAAAGTATCAGCCGGTAGAATTTTATCGCTTCCGGAGCGAAAAGAAACTCCAGATAAATCCCTGCAAACTCCTGCAGATACTCACGCAATTTTAGGTCTTTATTGATTCGCATGCGCTCGTTCATTCGCTCGTCGAGCTTTTTACTTTGCAGTTCGATGATGCGCAAAAATAGGCTTTCTTTGTTATCAAAATACTTATAAACCGACGATAGCGAGCCGCCGCTAAGCTCGATGATATCGCTTAAGCTCGTAGCCTCGTAACCTTTGGCTAAAAACAGCTCCAGCGCCGCGTCTAAAATGAGCTTACAGCGAATTTCGGATTTTTTATATTTAGGCGATTCGGGCATTTCGCCTCCTTTGAAATACTAAAATTTTTTTATAAGTGTATAAAAAATATACTTAATTAAGCAACATTATTAGGCTAAAATTCTAAAAGCTTAGCAAAAAATAATTTTACGCGGCTTTGCAAGCGAAGCGAAATTTTATATCGTGCGGGCGCAAGCGAGCGGAATTTTATCGCGCGCCGGCTGCGGCAAGGCGGAATCTATCTTTGTAAACGAAGCGTTTAATGCCTATTTTAGGCAAATTTAGCAATAATTACCTAAAACGCTAAAAGGCATCTTTGTATGAAAAAAGTCTCGATCGGCGAAGCAGCCGAAATTTTAGGAATTTCAAAAGAAGCCGTCTACAACCGCATCCGTAGAAATTCCTTGCGTGCCGAGGAAAGCAGCGGCGTGCGCTACGTGCTTTTAGATGATGAAATGCAAAGCGAGCCCGCTTCGCAAAGCTCTGCAAAAAGCACGCGTACTGGCGGCACAGCTGGCACTCAAAGCTTCATCGACTATCTCATCAAAGAAATCTCCGAGCTAAAAGGTAAAATCGAAGCGCTGCAAAGCGATAAGGACAGACTTCACAAAGAAAAAGAGGAAATTTTAATCGCCTCAAAAGATGAAATCAAGCTGATGTATAAGGAGCGCGACGAGAAGCTCAGGTATTTTTTGTCATTTTTCGATAAACCGCTGCTTTCGAGCAAAAGCCGCGAAGCCAAACCCTACGATGTCGAAATCAAAGAAAAAACCTTCGATCGTAGCGAATGGACGAGCCTTGCGAAATTCGTAAAATCGCTCAAACGCAAAAAGCGCCTTAAAGCGCAAAGCCTAATCATCGAAAATATAGGCAAGAGCGAGTTTATCCGCGTCGAGGGAAACGAGCTTTTGATAAATCAAAGCCTAGATATAAAATCACTGAAAGGATCTAAATGAAACTACGCAAAATCGCTAGCTATGCGCTGGTAAGCGGCTTCGGGCTCGTTATGGCGGGCTCGTTAGCGGGCTGCGACGATAGGGGGCAGGAGCAAAATGTCCGTCTGCAAGAAGGCGCGCTCGTGCGACTCGAAGAGGTCGCGCCGGGAAAATATAAAATTTTAGAGGAATTTCCGAGCGAAAAAACCCAGATCATCTTAAGATCGCTCGACGGCACGGAGAGAATTTTAAGCGATGAGGAAACCAAAGCCCTTCTAGCCGAAGAAAACGCCAAAATCGACGCCGGCACTTCAAATTTAACCAACCAAAACGCGCAGCTTAGCAGCGGCGGCATGAGCCTGGGCGAAGCGATCTTGGCAAGCGCTGCAGGCGCCATCATCGGCTCGTGGATCGGCGGCAAGCTGTTTAACAACCCAGCCTACCAAAGTCAGCGCCAAACCGCCTACAAAAGCCCGAGCGCCTACTCCAGAAGCGTCGATAGCTTCAATCAAGCAAAGCAGCAAAACGACAAGGCGCGAAGCGGCAGAAGCGGATTTTTCGGAGGAAGTAAAAGCGGCAAGAGCGGCGGATTTTTCGGCGGCTAAACTCGCTTTGAAATATACGGCGGCTTTACGCGGCGAGTTTAAATTGTAACGCGGGGCGAAATTTTGATATGAAAGGCAGCGTCGTGCGATAAAATTTTATATTGCGACGCGATGTTAAGGCGAGCGAGGTCGTGCTACGACGGGAGTTTTAATCACCGCATCCGCAATCGGAATTTCGTATCGCAGCGCTTCTTGCGACAAAGCATCGCGCGATTAAGTCATGCCGCAGTTTTTGAGGAAGCCGAGGAGGGGCTACTTACAAGGGTGTATTTCTTGCAAAAAAGTGCCGCTCTGCGGCGGGGCAATGCACCGCTCGCCCGCCGAGCTCTGATTAACCGGCGCACTTAGAGGTGCGAGCCCATAACTCGCGTTTTATTCTGCTTCGCTGCGCTCGCAAGATACGCCGGCAGCGACTAACGCTATGTTTGTTTTGCGCTGCGGGCGGAATTTTAAAATTTACATAAAAAGGAAAATCTATGCAACTAAAAAAGATAACGCCGTTAAGCAACGAATATCTCGAAAAGCTCGGCTTTTACTGGCACACGGACGCAGACGAGACCCCTTACGTCAGCGACGAGATCGTGTGCGTGAGCGCTGCGGAGGCGGATGCGTATTATGAGGCCGCAAACGAGCTATACGAGATGTTTGTCGCAGCTGCGCAGCACGTCATCGACAATAACCTCTTCCACGAGCTCGGCATCCCCTTCAACCTCGTCGATCTAATCAAACAAAGCTGGGAAAACGAGGTGCACTGGCACCTATACGGGCGCTTCGATTTCGCGGGCGGGCTGGACGGCAAGCCGATCAAGCTGATAGAATTTAACGCCGACACGCCCACGGCGGTGTTTGAGACGGCGATCATCCAGTGGGCGATGCTCAAAGAAAACGGCATGGACGAGGCGAGCCAGTTCAATGACCTCTACGACGCGCTGCGCGATAATTTCAAGCGGCTCGTGGTGCTTGACGGCGAGCTTGAGGATTTTTCTAAATTTTACGAGGGATGGAAAATTTTATTTAGCAGCGTCGCGGGCAACGTCGAGGATGAAAAGACGACGAAGCTTTTGCAGCAGACCGCGGAGGATGCGGGCTTTAAGACGCGCTTTGCCTACGTGGACGAGGTGGAATTTAACGACGAAGAGGGCGTGTTTTTTGAGGGCGAAAACTACGAGTATTGGTTCAAGCTCATCCCTTGGGAGGCGATCGCGATCGAGGAGGGCGAGCTTGCGCTCATCTTAAAAAACATCGTGCAAAATCAAAAGGCGATCATCCTAAACCCCGCATACACGCTGCTTTTCCAAAGCAAGGGGATTATGAAAATCCTGTGGGATCTCTATCCAAACCACCCGTTGCTGCTGCAAAGCTCCTTTTCGCCGATAATCGGCAAAAAGATGATCAAAAAGCCGTTTTTGGCGCGCGAGGGGGCGAACGTGGCGATTTTTGACGCGGACGGCAAAAAGATAGAGGAAAACGGCGGCGAATACGGAAATCAGAAATTTTTATATCAGGAATTTTACGAGCTAAACAAAGACGAGCGCGCCCAGAGCTACCAAGCGGGGGTATTTTTCGCCTATGAAGGCTGCGCGCTGGGCTTCCGCAAGGGCGGCGAGATACTCAATAATCTCTCAAAATTTGTGGGGCACTACATCGAGGATGCGAAGTAGCGGCGCGGCAAATTTTATAAAATTTGAGAAATTTTAGAGTGGCAGCTCTTCGCGATAACTTTGACGGCAAGGCTCTCGCGGCGGTAAATTTTATAGCGGGGCGGCAGCGAAATTTAACGCTGGAGGCTACGGTAAAATTTAACGTAGCGGCGCGACCGGAATTCTGCGCGGATAAATTTTGTGCAGGTTAAATCGGCGCGAGTTAAAATTCCGCGCGGAGCAGGATTTGCGCGAGCTAAATTTTAAAATTTAGGCGCGAGCGGTAAAAATTGATCTCTCGCTTCGGCATGAATTAGAATTTCAAAATTTAGGCGCAGGTTCCAGCGGCGGTAAAATTTAACGCTTGCTTCAATGCGAGTTAAAATTTTAAAATTTAACGTCCCGCGCGCTGCAAGTATTAAATTTTAGCAAAAGCAGAATTTCACAATGGTAAAATTTCGCGAGAGCAAATTTACGCAATAGCTAAATTTGCAGAGTTAAAATTTTGCCGTTTAAGCGCTGCGCTCCGAATCGCGCAATGGAATTTAGCGGCTAAATTTAGCTGCGCGACTGCGGCTTAAAATTTTAAAACGCAAAGGGGAAAATATGAAGATCGTATGTTTGGATGCCGCGACGCTGGGAAGCGATGCCGATCTTAGTGAGATCGCTAGCTTGGGCGAGTTTGAAAGCTACGAGATGACAGAGCCCGCGCAAACTGCGCAGCGCCTAGCCGGCGCGGGCATCGTCATAACCAACAAAGTTCTAATCACGGATGAGATCATGGCGCAAACTGCGCTTAAGCTGATCTGCGTCAGCGCCACGGGCACGAATAACATCGACATGCAGGCCGCACAGGCTCGCGGCATCGCAGTGAAAAACGTGGCGGGCTATTCGACGAACAGCGTCGTGCAGCAGACCTTCGCGTCGCTGTTTGCACTGACCAACGCGCTCGGATACTACGCGGATTACGGCAGTAGCGGCAAATGGTGCGAGAGCGAAATTTTTACTCACATTGACGCGCCCATCAGCGAAATTTACGGCAAAGAATTCGGCGTCATCGGGCTTGGGCAGATCGGTGCAAAGGTCGCCCGCATCGCCGCCGCGTTCGGCGCGAACGTGAAATACTACTCCACCGGCGGCGCGAACGATAACGGCGAGTTTGCCAGAGTGAGCCTGGACGCGCTTTTGAGGGCCTGCGACATCATCTCGATACACGCCCCGCTAAATCAAAAAACGGCGGGATTGATCGGCGAAGCGGAGCTTGCAAAGATGAAAGAAGGGGCGATATTGATGAATTTCGGCCGCGGCGGCATCGTGGATGAGGACGCGCTAGCTCGCGCCGTGGACGAACGAGGCCTGCGCACGGCGCTTGACGTGCTGCAAACAGAGCCGATGAGAGCGGATCATCCGCTGCTGCGCGTGAAAAATCGCCGCAACGTCATTATCACGCCTCACATCGCATGGGCGAGCATAGAGGCCCGCAAACGGCTGATAAAAATGATCGCGCAAAATATTAGGGATTTTATGGGCGGCAAATGAATGCAGTTAAAACGCCGAAGCAAATTTAACAAATCAAGATACGGCACAAGGCCCACAAAGACTCTGCACGCAGTATTTCAAAGCGCTGTATATAAAATTTTATTACCTGAAAAGAAGCGATACTGCTTCGGATAAAATTTTAAATTTACGCCGCGAATAAGCTATTTCTCCGCTTTGAATTCATAGATTTATCTTTTCTTGCCAATTCTTTTTATGCTCATCCAAAACCCCGTAACTATAAAAAATAACACAGAAATCGCCGCTACGCAGAACAAGAACTTACCCGCTTCGCCGAAGATATAGCCCGAATGCACGCTCAAAACGGCTTTATGTATAGCAAAAGGGCGCGGCATAGCGCTTTTCGTATCATCATAGCGAGCATGCCGCAAGATGCCCTTTTTAACGTTTACGCTCATCGTATTCATATGTTCTTCGCCCTCTTCGCCTTTATCGAAATAAAAGATCATAAAATTTTCTCCATCTTTTTGAGCGATGATGTTAAAGAATTCGTAGTTTTCACCGCGTTCACGCTTAAAAATATCAAGTGCCGTCTGCAAATTTAAAATTTTATCTTCATCCTCAAGCGAAAATCCTCGCACTTCGGTAAAGCTCGTTTTTCTAAAAATTTCCTTTTCGCCTAGCGCTCTGTTGGTGATTTTGGCTATCCAATCATACGACCAATAAAGCCCACTAGCGCTTATCGTAAGCAAAACAGGTAGCAGCAAAACTCCGACTGCGCCGTGCAAGCTATATAAAAACGCGTAACCTCTCGCTTTAAAATTTATCCTAAATGCACGTAAAATTTTCCCTCTAAAACTAGGATAATAAATCACCACGCCTGAAATTAAGACCAAAATAAACATAACCGTGCTAAGCGCCACGATATTTTTGCCTATTAGCCGCAGAGTTTCATTTTTGCTTAGCCCAAATCCAAGATTGGTATGTAGGTTTAGCATTACGCCGATAAACGTATCGCCTATGTTTTCCGAAGTAATTTCGCCGCTATAAGGATCTATAAAATATGATTTAAACTCGCCGCCAGAATCTGTACCGGAGAGCCGAATCGCTTCGTTTTTGTTTTGAGGAATCCTATAATAACTGAGCGTAAAACCGGGCTTAGCTTTTCTGAAAATATTTAAAATTTCGGCGGGCTTAAGAGCGTCTTTTCCGCTCTGGCTCACGAAAGATTTGCTTTGATTTAACGCATCTATAATCTCATCATGATACGAGATAATAGCGCCGCTAAGGGCTACGATTAAGATCGGCACGCAGCATATAAGCGTCAAAACAAGATGGATGTTGAACCAAAATTTTTTCCTTTTTAAAATCACCATTAATTTCCTTAAATTTTAAATCCGCGGACGAAATTTTATGCGCCGCGAATTTAAAAATTCACGTTAAATCCAACCTGCGCCTTCATCCCGTCTACGACCATCATTTGATAATTTCCCGAGCGCGTTAGTACGAATTCGTTAAATATGTTATAAAGCGTAAAATTTAAACTTGCGTCTTTTGTGACTTTATAGCTCGCGCCCAGATCAAAAAGTGTGTATGAGCGGATATCCTCATCGTAGCTTAGGCTATCGCGCGTCCTACTATAATAATTTATTTGCGACCATAAGTTTAGCTTGGAGCTTACGTCGTAATCAAATCCTAGCTTTACCGAATGGATTGGAAAATTATTTAAGGTTTTGCCCTTCTCGCTACCCGTTTTTTGCTCGGATTTCGTATAGGTGTAGTTTGCATGCAGCTTCAAATTATCTAAAATTTGATAATCGCTACTTAGCTCTAGACCCCTAACCTCAGCTTCTCCGATATTTATAGTGTCCCAAATACCGCGTCTGTAAGTTTTGCCGTTATGCACGCAAGGATTTCCCGGTCTTGGACGGCAAATCAATTTGGTAGAAATCCCATCTTTGATTTTGGTATAAAACGCGGTAGCGCTAAAGTTAAATTTATCGTTATCGTCGTAAGAAAACCCGCCTTCGTAACTTATGCTACTTTCAGGCTTCAGAGAGCTTCTACCGATCTGCGCTCCCTGGCCTCCTGCAAATGGCAGGGCAAGGCCCTCGCTACGCTGCTTAATATCCGGAGTTGAATATCCTGTCGAAACGCCGCCTTTAATAGAAAAGCTTTCGTTTAAACGGTAAACGGCATAAGCGCGCGGCGATATATGGCCGCCGTAGTCTTTATCTCGGTTATATCTGATTCCGCCGGTTAGCGTTAAATCGTCAGTTAGATAAAAATCATCCTCGCCGTAGATCGAATAATCCCATCTTTTGACATTTGCCTCATCTGCGGTAGTAGCGGCTTCGTTTAATCTCTCGCTTCGGTATTGCACGCCCAAACTCAAAGCATTTGAATCGAAAAAATATGAGCCTTTAGAATTTAGCGTAGTCGTTCTAAGACGCAGATCCTGGGCGCCGCTTTCTTTCATGCTATCGTAATTCGCGTAGCTATCTATCATAAACTTATCGTATTTTCCCTGATGAGACAGGCTTGCGGTGTAGCCTTTCATATCCTCTTTCGCAATATCGTTATTGCCTCCCGAGGTTGTTCGCGTACGCCCATATGTACGCCTAAATTTATTATTTACTTTACGATAATCAAGCGTTACCTTATCATTTTGCGTTACGTTATACATTAGTTTTGCGCCCATATTCGCCTCTTCATTATTTCTATTTGCATAAGGCTCTTTGTCCTCTATCTTTTCAAAAAATCTGCCGTAAAGTGCGATACCTAGCACGTCCGGGACGATAGCCCCGTTTAGATAAAAACCCGTTTGATAATCACCTTTTATTTGCGATTTTTTAGCGAAAGTATAGTATCCGTTTACATTGCCGCTAAGCTCATTTGAAAAGCCCTTGGTGATGATATTTATTACTCCGCCCATAGCGTCGCTGCCGTAAAGCGAGCTCATAGGCCCACGGATGACCTCTATGCGCTCTATCGTGTTTGCGGGAGGCAAGAAATTCTGGCTGCTGCCGATACTCCTTAATCCTTTATAAGCACTATCGCTGGTTGCAGGCTTGCCGTCGATTAAAATTTTTGTATATTTTTGAGATAGGCCTCTTAGGCTTATGCCTTTTCTAGATGCAGCACCTAGCGTTGCGGTAAAGGCACTCGGCAAGTCCTCTACCATTGCGGAGATATCTTGGTAGTTGCGCTTTTGTATCTCTTTTTGCGTAAGAACGGAGATAGAAGCGGGTGCGTCTTGGATATTTTGCCGATAGCCCGTAGCACTGACTACGGTAATTTCACCCAAATTTACGCTTTTACCTTGTTTTTCTAACTCACTCGATATCCCGGCTGTCGCTATAGCAGTGATTAGCGATAATTTATATATTGCGCGCACAAACGCCCCTTTTCTTATTAAAATTTAAACTCATTTTACTATAATAAGATATGCATTATCAAGAAATACTAAACGGCAGAGGGATTATTTTAAACGCTAAAGGGATAAGATGAGTAAAGAGATAAGTTTAGACGATTTTTTGCAAAAAATATCTAACGACATTAAGCCGTCCAAGCAATGTGGGTATAACAAAACCGAGCTTGAAAGCGAAAGTATAAAATTCGGCTTTAGCTCTTTTTATACGGGCGGAGAGATAGGATATTATAGCAGCGATATAATTTGCAGAGATTCCCTTTTGCATCGCCACGAACGGGGCAGCCGCTATTCATTTTTATTTTTCAATACGGGCGAAAATCCTATCTGCTTCAGATCGGATAAAGATCAATTCGTTTTGAATAAAGGTGAGTTTTGGCTCGGAACTATGCAAAGCAAATTGCGTGGCGTTCACGAGCTTGAAAATAAACACTATAAAAGCTCCTGCATAGCGCTTAGCACCGCTTTTGCAAATGAGCTGGGAATTTTAAAAAATTTGAATTTAGATCAAGCCGTTTGCATGAAGAAATTTAAAACAAGCGCCGTGCAAAATATTATTCTCAAAGAGCTCGAAAATGCCGCAATATATGGCGGTAAAATACGCGAAATTTTTATGGAAAGTAAAATTTTAGAGATGCTTTATAGAAGTTTTCATAAATTTAATGAGCCCGAAAATGCGCTTAGCCTTGATGAAAATCGCATAAAAACAGTTCAAAAAGCAAAGAAAATATTACTCGAAAATATGCAAAATCCACCTAGCATTAAAGAGCTCGCTCATCTTTGCGCTACGAATGAATTTGCACTAAAAAGGGATTTTAAAGCATATTTCGGTACGAGCGTTTATGCGATGCTGGCAAATGAACGGCTTGAGGTTGCAAAAGAGCTATTAAGTCTAGATCAAATCAGCGTAAACGAAGCCGCCAAAATGGTCGGATACAATAATTTATCGCATTTTTCTAAAATTTTTAGGACTAAATTTAACGTGCTGCCCACGCAACTGAAAAAGGATATAAAATTTTACTACTCGGATTAGAATTTCGCGCAACCGACTATCTTTTAGAAGTCACACTCTTTCGCAACCGCATATCAAAATCTCATAAAATTTTATATCGCAACCGGACTCGCAAAAATACGGAATTTAAATTATAAATGCCGCCGAAGCCTTGGCGGCAAAAGCTAGCTACGATCAAATATCGCAGCTGCGCGTATGTTCGGACGCCAAAGGGCGCATTAAAATTTTTAAATGCGTCTAAATTTAAAACAGGCTATAAACCTCATCGAGCGTGAAGTGCTTTTTATCGATCTTGCCGCCGTAGTATGGCTTGATATCCTCGTCAAAAGCCTTATGGAAAAATTTCGCTTTATACATTTTTACCAGGCTGCTATTAACCGCATCAAGCAGCTCGGTATTGCCCTTAGATAGGGCGACGGCGATATAATCTACCTTCCCAAGGTTGATGATTTTTGCATCAAGCGCGGCGTCGTTTCTAGCGTATCCGAGTACGACCGTATTATCGTCGGCAAAGCCTATGCCCTCGCCAGCCTTTAGTCTGGCGACGCATTCATTGGCATCGGCACATGTCGCAATCTCATAGCCCGCGTTTTTAAAATGCTCCTCGGCAGTTGTGCCTTTAACGCTTAAAATTTTTTTATGCGCGATCTGATCGATTCTTGAAATATTATCATCCTTACGGCTTAGCACGCCGATCTGCACTGAATAATACGGGTAAGAAAAATCGACTTTCTGAACGCGATCTTTTGTGACGGTAAGCTTGGATATGATGAGATCTACTTTGTTTTGCTCCAGTGAGGGAACGCGATCTTTAGATGCTACGGAGATAAAGTCGATTTTGATCTTTTTATTGCCGAATAAATTTTTAACTAGCTCATTTGCCAAATCAACTTCAAAGCCCTTCAGCGTGCCGTTATCATCGAAGCTAAACGGAGGCTGGGAGCCTTGCAAGCCTATGCGAATTTCGCCTGCTTGCTTGATATCTGCTAATGAGTTAGCGCAAAGCGCGCCAGCACCCAGTAAAATACTTAGTAGAATTTTTTTCATATTTCGTCCTTTGAATTAAAACATTTTATAAAGATCATCTAACAAGAAATATTTTTTCTCAGCCTTGCCCTTGTAAAAAGGATCGATGCTGTCGTTAAAAATTTTCTTGAAAAAGCCATTTTTACTGAGCTTGACAAGCCCGTCGTTTAAGGCATTTAGCAAGTCATCGTTGCCTTTTTGCACCGCGATAGCTAAAAAGTCCGTCGTGCCTAAATTCTTGATATTTACCTCTACCTTGCGATCTACAACCGAATAGCCCAAAACTACCATATTATCGTCTGCATAGCCGCTGCCGCGACCGGATTTTAGCGCGTGGAAACATTCACTAGAACTAGCGCATGAGATAACTTTAAAGCCTTCCTTATTAAAATAATCAAACGCCGTAGTGCCGGGCTCTGCTAAAATTTCTTTATCTTGTAAATCGTCTACGGTTTTTATATTATCATCGGTGCGAGTTAGCACGCCGATATTTACGCTAAAGTAGGGATTTGAAAAATCCACTAGCTTCTCGCGCTCTTTCGTAACCGTGATGGCTGCGATATCCAAATCGACCTTGTTATCTTGCACGGCTGTGATACGGTCGTTGCCTAGAGTTACAACATATTCGATTTTGCCGCCCTTATCGCCGAAAATTTCTTTCACGAGCTCTTCAATAAGCGAAATTTCAAAACCGCTGTATTTGCCGTCCTCGGAGACGCTAAGCGGCGGCAGTGAGCCGTCTATTCCGATACGAATGAGCCCTTTTTCTTTGATCTGCGCTAAAGAGTTAGCAAATAACGAACACGAAGCGATTAACAACGCAAATATAATCTTTTTCATAAAATTCCTTTAAATTTTACTAAAATTTTGCCAGCAAATGGAATTCCATCCATCGCCACTTTAAATCAAAACAAGCTGTAAAGATCGTCCAGCAAGAAATACTTTTTATCAATGGTTCCTTTATAAAAAGGCTCAATACTCTCATCAAAAATTTTTGTAAAAAAACCCTTTTTACTTAGCTCAATTAGTCCCGCATTTACCGCGTTAAGCAGCTCGGTATTGCCCTTTTGCACCGCGATGGCCAGGAAGTCCGTCGAGCCTAAATTCTTGATATTTACCTCAACCTTGTAATCGACTACGGCATAAGCAAATACAAGTAGATTATCATCGCCGTATCCGTCGCCCTTACCCGATTTTAGATCATTAAAGCATTCATTCGCGCTCGCACACGGTACTACGTTATAGCCCTGTTTCGTAAAGTAATCAAACACAGTAGTGCCGGGCTGCGCCAGTATAGTCTTTCCGTTTAGATCGGAGACCTTTCTGATATTATCGTCGCTACGAGTTAGCACGCCGATATTTACGCTAAAGTATGGATCGGAGAAATCTACCAGCTTCTCGCGCTCTTTCGTAACCGAGATAAGCGCGATATCTAAATCGACTCTGTTGTCCTGTACCGCTTTTATACGATCATCGCCCAAAGTTACGACATATTGTATCTTGCTGCCTTTATCACCGAAAATTTCTTTAACAAGCCCTTCTATTAAGAGTATCTCAAAGCCGCTATATTCGCCGGCTTTAGCGACACTAAACGGCGGAGATGAGCCATCTATACCGATTCGAATAACCCCTTTTTCTTTGATTTGAGTCAAAGTGTTGCTAAGAAGCGAACACGCAGCCAGCATTAACGCCAAGATTATCTTTTTCATAGCGTCCCCCTTTTTTTAAAATTACAGCAAGCTATAAAGATCGTCCAGCAAGAAATACTTTTTCTCTGCAGTTCCTTTGTAGTAAGGCTCGATAAAATTATCGAACGAATTTTTGAAAAAGCCCTCTTTGCTTAGCTTGATTAGCTCGCCGTTTAGAAAATCCAAAAGCTCCGAATTGCCCTTTTTCACGCCGATGGCTAAGAAATCCGAAGTGCCTAAATTTTTGATATTTACTTCAACCTTTTTATCTAATACCGGATAAGCCAGCACGACTAGGTTATCGTCGGCATACCCGTCGCCCTGTCCAGCTTTTAGCGCCTTGTAGCAAGCGTTTGCGTTATCGCATCTGGCGATATTATAGCCTTGCTTTTCAAAGTATGTTTCTGCAGTGCCGCCGCTAAGAACTAAAATAGTTTTATCTTGCAATTCATTTAAGGATTTAATCTTATCTTCGACGCGGGTTAGAATGCCTATATTGACGCTAAAATACGGGGTCGTAAAATCGATCTGCTTCTCGCGCTCCGGAGTTACGGTAAGAGTTGCGATAACCGCATCCACCTTATCTTCTTGTAGGAATTTTATACGCTGATTTGCAAGCACGGAGGTAAACTCCACCTTCCCGCCTGATGGAAGCATATCTTTAGCGATGGCGTTTGCCATATCGACCTCAAAGCCCTGATGCACGCCGTCTTCTATCTTGCTAAACGGCGGCTGCGCATCATAAACGCCTATTCTAAGTACTCCGCTACTTTTGATCTCGGAGAGCGATCTTGCGCAAAGCGCGCTACTGGCCAAAGCTGCGACGAGCAGACCTAAGAGAAATTTCTTCATCCTTTTTCCTTTCTCATAAATAATTTCAAAACCATTGCCACGGCTACGGAAAACCTCAAAATCCCGCCCGAATGGCAAGCAGACATTAAATTCGCCCGCAGGCGAAAAGCAATTTTAGCTTTTTATATCTTTAATGATTATTAAATAGTAAGTAAAGTCGCCAAATAAATTCGCTTTTTCATTGTTTGCTTCGATTTCACGCGAGCTTTTTAGAATTATCATCCGCGTCCTAGCGGCAAAATTTAAAATTTTTAAAATTTTAAAGCCACAGAATTTTACAAAATTTTCAGCGTAGGATGGGGTTAAAAATTTTATGAGCGTTTTAAAGCTTACGATGAAATTTTTAAAATTTTATGAGATTAAATTTTGCAGATTGCATTTGACAAAACAGCACAAGAAAGGAGTGGAATTTTAAAATTTCGTGCTTTGGTGCAGACATAGTGGAATTTAAAATTATTAAATTTATGCGCCCGCTCGATAAATTGGAATTTTAAAATTTTTAGCAAACGTCGTATTTTAAAAGCAAGCAAAATTAAATCTGTGCCACGCTGCAGAATTTCGCAATAAAAGTCACGCTGCCAGTGCTAAATTTGCGCTATAAATCATACTACAAACATCAGCTTGGCGCAAAGCACGATGATGAAGCCGAAAGTAAGCGCGATCTTGTGGATGTTCGCTCGTAAAAACTCAGGCGCGGGCCTTCCCATTGCGCGGCAGCTTAAATTTATCGCTACGCACACGGCGATGATGAGCGCGAGCGTGACTTTTAGCATAAAGATTTTTTGAAGCGGCGTGCCGAAATACCCGCCGTTAGCGCTCCCGACCCAGCGGCTCATCATCATTCCGCCGGTGATTATCAGCGTAAAAAGGCAAACCGGCATGATCTTAATCGCGCGCGAGCCGATCGCCTTTTTAACGCGCTCGAAATCCGCGCCCAGCGTACCTTTAAGCCGTGAAAAAATCATGACGTCGAAAAATATGTAGCCTAAAAAGATAATGGCGCAGATGAGATGCACGATCTGCACGTAAGGATAAATTTGCTCCACCACCGCTCCTTGCTTTGAAATTTCGCCCATTTTATGCGAAATTTTAAATTTTAGCAATGATTTTTATCAACACGCCGCGAGCGGTTAAATTTAAGCCGATCGTGCGAGCAGTGCAGATAAATTTTGGCAAAATCGCGCAGGCAAATTTAAAAGCAAAGCCACGCGGCTAAATTTAAAAATATTTGCGTCAGTAAATTTATAAATTTACGGGCAACGCCGCGCAGCTAAATTTTATAAAATTTCAAAGCATCATCGAAAAGATTATGCCGAATATGATTAGCGGGATATTAAAAAATATAAACGTCGGCACGCAAGTATCCCAGATGTGACTATGTCCGCCGTCGATATTCAGCCCCACGGTAGGCCCAAGCGTGCTATCGCTCGCAGGCGAGCCCGCATCACCGATACCCGCGGCCACGCCAATGATAAAGATCGTCGCTGCAGTGCTAAAGCCCAGCTGTGCGGCTAGCGGACAATATATCGTAGCGATGATAGGGATCGTGCCGAAACTCGAGCCTATACCCATCGTCACGAGCAGTCCGATACCGATCATAAGCAGCGCGCCGCCGAGCTTGCCGCCGCTTAAAGTGCTCGCTACGTGCACCAGCTCATTCACGCCGCCGGTTTCTTTTAAGATCGTGCCGTATCCTGCGGCGATCAGCATCAAAAACGCGATGTAGCCCATCATATGCACGCCTTCGTCAAATACGCTATCGAGCTTCTTCCACTCGATGCCCTTACCCGCAAGCATTACTAAAATTCCGCTAAGTGCGGCAAACGGAAGGGATTTGATCCAAATTTGCACCGCGAAGCACACCGCGATGCCCGCTAGCGCGCCCCACTCTCGCATACCCATCTTAAGCTCGCTAAAATGCGCATCCAGGCTCTGTTTGGTTTCGGCATACTCCCTCGGCTTGCGGTAGTAGATCACGGCTAGGATGAGACCTGCGAGCATAGGCACGGCGCTTAACCACATCACGCTTGATATGTCGCTTAGGCTTACTGCGATGCCGTTTGCGTTCATATTTTTTTCGATTAGCCCCATAAAGATAAGTCCAAATCCCAGCGGCAGCGCCATATACGGCGTCTGCAAGCCGAACGTCAGCGCGCACGCAACGGCGCGGCGGTCGATCTTTAGTGAGTTCATGATCTTAACTAACGGCGGGATCAAAATCGGGATGAAGGCGATATGCACGGGGATTAAATTTTGTGAAAAGCACGCAAAAAAGGCGATCGAAAAGATAAAAACGTATTTTTTGTCGCTGATTAAATTTGCCACCGCGCGCACCAAGATCGCCGTTAAATTAGTCTTTGAGATCGCGCTTGCGATGACGCCTAGCAGCAGATACGAAAGCGCGGTTTCTAAATTTCCGCCCATGCCGAGGCTGCCTGCGTTTTCGGGGTTGCCGTTTATGAATAAATTTATGGCATCGCCCAGCGGGATCTTGCTTGAGAGCACGGCGCATATCGTGCCGATTAGGATCGCAAGCATTACGTTGCACCTAAACAAGCACAGCGCGCACATCACACAGATACTGATAAATACGGGATTGGTAAGCATCTTTTGCCTTTTTTGGAATTTTTGCAATTATATAGAATTTAGGGCTAAATTTTGCTAAAATCGCGCAAAAAATCGGCTAGGACAGCGATGAAATATTTTTACTCCTCTTTTGTAGTAAGCCTAATTGCGTTTGCTATCGCGTTTTATATCGGCGGCGCGGGTGCCGCTTATATCTGCGCGCTTTTGTGCGCACTCGAAATCAGCCTCAGCTTCGACAACGCCGTAGTCAATGCCAAGGTGCTAAAAGATATGGCGCCGGTGTGGCAGAGCAGATTTATCCTCTGGGGCATTCCGATCGCGGTTTTTGGGATGAGATTTTTATTCCCCGTACTAATCGTCGCTGCAAGCGCGCATCTGGGTCTTTGGGAAACACTCGTGCTGGCGCTTAAGCAGCCGCACCGCTACCATGAAATTTTAAGCGAGAACGAAGCGCAAATTTACGTTTTCGGTGGCGCGTTTTTGCTGATGGTCTTTTGCGATTTTTTCTTCGATACGCAGCGCGAGCTACACTGGCTAGGCATAATCGAAAATAACGGGCTCGTGCGATTTTTAAAGCGCATTCCAAACGCCCCCACGTTGATCGCTCTAGCCGCCGGGCTCGTGCTGCTTGCTAAAACGGGCTCGGCTACGCTCGGCACGGCGTACTTCGGCGCGATCTTGCTCTATCTACTCATCTCCTGCTTCGACCGACTTTTCGGCACGGACGGTGTAAAAAACGGCCTTGCGGGCTTTTTATACTTAGAGACCCTGGACGCGAGCTTTAGCTTCGACGGCGTGATCGGCGCGTTTGCACTAAGCGATAATATCTTCATCATCATGCTAGGTCTCGGCGCGGGCGCGATGTTCGTGCGCTCCATCACGCTATATCTCATCGCCCGCGGCACGCTGTCGCACTTCGCGTATCTGGAGCACGGCGCGCACTACGCTATCGCGTGTTTGGCGTTTATAATGTTTGCTAAGCTGAAATTTGAAGTAAGCGAGATCATAACCGGCACCGTGGGGATCTTATTCATCGCGCTATCGCTCCTTTCGTCGGTGCTTTACAACCGCCGCAACAAACGCAAACTAATCGAAACGATCGCGGGAAACAACGAGTAAAATTTCATCGCATATCTTGCCGTGCGCGAGATCAAATTTTAAAATTTCGAGCTACTGCCGCAAGCGGTAAATTTTACTCGCTTGCGCCGCGTTAAATTCCAAGAGACGCCAAATTTCAAGAAACGCCAAATTCTAAAAAGCGCTAAATTTAAAGACGCGAACGATGAGATTAAAATTTTACGAAAAGCATTAAATTTTAAGCCGCGAGATGGCATTTTAAATTCAAATCAGCGGTCGCGCGAACTCAAGCCTTTATCGCGCAATCTCTGTAGCTCCTCGCCGCCGAGGGACGTGCTCTTTGCGGGCTCGCCGCTCTCGCTTGCGCCGCCAAAAAATCCTTCATTTAAACGCAGCTCGTCAATGATACCAAGAAGCTGTAAAACCTCAGCCTTTATCCGCTCGGCGTCTTTTAGCGTAGTGCGCGGCGAAAACAGCGCGGCTTCGAAGCGGTTTTTCGCGCCGTTTAAAAATAGATAAAATTTACCGTCCATAAACGCCGCGCTAAGAGCGATCTTGGGCGCAAGCTTAAGCTTCAAAGCTCCGAGGCGCCCCATAAAGCTAGGCGTCAAAAGATATCGCGCCTCGATCTTATCGCTTGCGAACACGCGAAATTCCTCTCCGAAAATCACGTCGTCCATCAGCTCCTGATCGCCTAAAAATTTAGTGCCTGGCGAGCGGTCCGCGATGATGGTTTGCCCCTTAAATTTCTTATAAAACTCGCACACCAAAACCGAGCCGCTAAAGGCTTGCACATATTCGCCGAGCCTCCAAGCGTTCCAAAGCGCGATCGCCGATAGCAAAAAAGTCGCAGAAAGATCGCTCTTGGATCTTTGAGATAACTCTACAAGCCTCATAGATTCTCGCGTTTCATAGATTTTTATCGCCTCGCTTAGGCTAAATTTTACCCCTTTATACACGCCGTCTATCTGATCCTCGGCTACGAATTCATTGCTCGGATAGATGCCCGTTTTGCGGATCTCTTCTTCGTCTATGCCGCTTTGTGGCTCATATCTAAAGGCGGGATCGATATCTGAAATGATGGCGCGGATGAAGGCGTCTTTGTAAAAGGCGTTGTACTCCCACTTGGCGATGGAATCATCAAAAATCCCCCATACGCAGCTTACCGCAATTATCGGGATCATCGCGGACATCAGCACGGCGGAGGAGTATTCGTTTTGAATCAAGCCGTGGATAAACCAGCCGACGGAAAAAACCGCGATGCATAGCAATAAAATCAGCGGTTTTAGAAATTTTATCTTGCACTGCTGCTGCTTTTTTGCCAGCTCCTCTATCGCTCTGTCAATATCCAAATTTAACTCCAAATTTGATTTGCCGAAATTTTGCCCCTTATTTTACGCTAAATTTTATTAAAATTTCATCCGTTAAGCGGGTTTAAGATTTTTTATGCTATTTTTGCGACCTTATTTCGATCAAAAGGTGAGAGATGATAAATTTACCGAAAAATTGCGTAGTTTTTACCTACCCGAAAATGGGCGATAGCGGCAAATTTTTGCCCGCAGAGTTGCACGGCGTGGCGGGGCTTACGGGCTGCACGCTTCAGTGTAAGGCCTACGAGAGCGCGTTTGCGCAGATAAGAGCCCTCGGCTTTGAGCTTATCGCCGTAGGCAGCATGGGCGAGGCGGGCACGAGCGAGTTTAAGCGCGCTACGGGCGCTACGTTTGAGTTCATAAACGACGAAAAATTCGAGCTTGAAGCGCCGCTTGGGCTCGAAACCTTCACCACCGGCGACGGGAAGAAATTTTACCACCGCCAAACCCTGATTTTTCGAGGCGGCAAGGAGATAAAGCGCTTTAGCCGCATCGCTAAACCCGAGCAGGACGCGCAAAACGTACTTGCGGCGCTAAAGAGCCTATGATCGATCGCTTCGGCGGCGCACTTTAAATTTCGCGCTCCAAGCACGTTGCTACACGGAGCTGAAATTTAAGGCAGAACGAATTTCTCTTAAATTCAGCATTTTTAATTAAAATGGCGCTAAATTTAACGGAGGCGGGTATGAAAAAATTTCTATTTTTGGCGCTATTCTGCGCCCTTGCGGCAAACTGCGACGAAAGCGCGCGAGTAGATAAAATTTCTACAGCGGACAAAACAACGAGTACCGGCGAGACCGCAAGCGCGCGCTTTATAAAGAGCGGCGAAGCAAGCGCCGGCTCGCAAAGCAGCGCCGATGCGGTTATCCAAACGGACGGTATTTCGCGGGCGGATCTGCAAAGCTGCATCGTAAAAAGTGACGAAGGCTCCTGCGAGCGCGTCGCGCGCGGTCTGAAAAGCGGCTGCGAGCGAAAAGATCAGCTATCGTGCTTTTTCTACGCAGATGCGCTAGGGCGCGGCCTCGGCGTTGAAAAGGACGTCGTGGCGTCGTTTGAGCTTTTTCGCGAGCAGTGCGATGCCGGCAGCAGCGAGGCATGCTACGAGCTGTCGGTCAAATATCTCCAAGGAATCGGCACCTCTCAAAGCTTTGAGCTCTCGGGGCAGGCGCTAGATAAGGCGTGCAAAATGCACAACAAGCGCGCCTGCGCGGTGCTCGATCTACTGCCGAAAAATTAGCGCGGCAGAGGCGGTAAAATTTCTGGCTTCGATCGCAAATAAGGCGCACGAGCCTTTGAAATTTTAGCGGATCCCTGCGGGTACGGCGCGATGAAGCAGTAAATCGGGGTGCGCGGCGGATAAACAAAATCAAAAGGAGCAGAGATGAAAGTTTTAAAGCTTGCGCTGGCGGCGGCGCTGGCGCTTAGTTTGGCAAACGCGGACGGCAAAGCCAAAGAGTTTAAATTTAGCGGCGCAAAAACTAGCGCGCTTTTAGCAAAGTGCAGTAAAAAAGACGCCGCCGCATGCTACGAAGCGGCGATGAGATACGAGCTGGGCGGTCGCGGCGTCGTGCGAAACCGCCTCAAAGCGCAGGGCTTTTTCGCAGACGCCTGCGAGCTCGCCACCCTCGCCGAGCGGAAGCAGGGAGATAAAATGAGCGGCGCGAGCGGGCGCGCGATGAGCGATCTGCGCGAGCGAGCCTGCCTGGGCAACGCGGCGGCGCTGGAGAGTTTCGCGAGCGGGCAGTGCCGCAGCCTCGTGATATACGATGAGCTTTGCGAGGGCGGATCGCAGGAGGCGTGCGACAATCTGGCGCGGATGAAGCGCGATGGCTGGGCGCCCAAAGAAAGCTGCAGCGATGAGATAGTCGCGAAATTCGGCGACGGCAAGCCGCAGAGATAAAATTCCATTCTATTTTACGGCGATAAAATTTTTGGAATTTTAGCAAAATAAAATTTGCCGAAATTTTAGTAAAGCTCGACCGAAAGAGCGGCTAGGCGGGTTAAATTTCAAATTCCAAAGCGGATTTAAATTTGTGTCTTGAGTAGCGTCAATTTTTGGACTCAGCAAAGATTATAATTCGCGCGCTAAAACTTTAAAATCAAAAATTTCGCGTAACGGTTGGAGCTACAATTTTAAGAACTAGAATTTAAACAAAATCTGCAATCTAGCCGTGACGATGATATAATTTTTAGAATTTTGCAAGCGTAAAATATCAAAATTTTGCGTATCTACGTCGAGCCGCCCTCCCAAAAAAGCGCAAAATTTAAAATTTTAAACTGCCATATTGTGTGAAGAGGCAAGAATTTCAGGCAGAGGGAATTTCAATTAATGCGGATTAAAATTCAAGCGTAACGGGCAAATGCGTGCACCGCAAGCGATGTAATTTCAAATGTAGACTTAAGGCTCGCTAGACGCAGAATTTAAACGCCACGAGCGATAAATTTCAAAAACACCTATTTTAAAATTGCGAAGCGGAGATTTAAATTTAAGTGCGGCGAGCGATTAAATTGCAAAAAGAAGCTTAAATTTAAATATCGTAGCTCACAAATTATGCGTAAATTTTGCGCCTAAATTCCGCAAAATTCGGCGCGCGATGAACGTTTGATGGTATCGCGGCGAAGATCATCAAACTAAGCTTCAATCACGCTTAAAACCCTATTTACCGAGCGCTCGCGCAAGCGCGTATTTCAAACCGTCGAAGCAAAAAAGCCTGATCGAAAGCGTTTGTGGCGTATCCCAACCGATCGCGCCTCATATTTTGCTCTATAGCCTAGCTCGCGCTGAAATTTTAGGATTTTGAAATTTAGCGCAAAAATATTATAATTTCGCCCAAATCACGGCTAGGACGGAAAATGAACTCACGCGTGCAAAACGAATATCTAAAATCAAAAATTATGAGCGCCGAGAAAGCCTGCGAGCTGATCCCAGATGGCGCATCGGTGGGCTTTAGTGGCTTTGTTGGGGCTGGCTGCGCGCTAGCGCTACCACAAGCCCTGGCGCAACGAGCGACAGCGCTGCACGAAAAAGGCGAGCCCTATCAAATCGAAATTTTTACAGGTGCATCGACCGATCCGCTTTTAGACGGAGTTTTGGCAAAAGCAGGTGCCGTGAGCTTTCGCGTGCCGTTTTTTACGGATGCCGATATGCGCCGTGCGATAAATAGTGGTGCCGTGCGATACGCGGACGTGCATCTATCAAGCCTTGCCGCGCAGCTTAAAGCTGGCTTTTTTCCACATCTAAACTTTGCCGTGATCGAAGTAGTGGCGATTAAAGAAGGCGGTGAGCTCGTGCCGTCCACATCGCTAGGCAACAACCAAGCCTGGCTCGATATCGCCGATCGCGTGATTTTAGAAGCGAATTACTATCAGCCGCTTGAGCTGGAGGGCATTCACGACGTTACGGATCTGCGCCTACCGCCGCATGCTGAGGATCTGCCGATCAAGCACGTAGGCGATCGTGTAGGCAGCCCTTATATGCATGTAGATCCTGCCAAAGTAATCGCTGTCATAGAGGCTAGGACGCATGATCGCGTCAATAATTTCACCGCCGTGGATGAAATTTCAAGTGCGATCGGGCGCAATGTCGTAAAATTCTTAAAAAACGAGGAGGCTTGCGGCAGACTTCCCGCAAAGAAGCTACTGCCGCTACAATCGGGCATCGGCAACGTCGCCAACGCCGTGCTTAGTTCGCTACAAAATGCTGGCTACCAAGGGCTGCAATGCTACTCCGAGGTGATCCAAGACGGCATGCTAGATCTCATCAAAAGAGGCGTCGTAGGCACTGCAAGTGCCACGGCGCTATCGCTTAGTCCCGCAGGTGTCAAGGAATTTCAAAAAAGCATCGATTTCTACCGCAAACACATCATACTACGTTCACAAGATGTCTCCAACTCGCCAGCACTCATCAGAAGGCTTGGCGTCGTGTCGATGAATGGCATGCTAGAGGCAGACATCTACGGCAATGTAAACTCCACTAACGTCATGGGCTCGCAGATGAAAAATGGCATCGGCGGTAGCGGTGACTTCGCTCGCAACGGATATTTGTCGCTATTTCTTAGCCCGTCGCTAGCTAAAGGCGGCGCGATTAGCGCTATCGTGCCCTTCGTGAGTCACGTTGATCATACCGAGCACGACACTCAAGTCATCATCACCGAATACGGCATCGCCGATCTGCGCGGCAAATGCCCTCGTGAGCGTGCTCGCGCGATGATAAGCATCGCGCATCCCACTTACCAAGACGCGCTGAGAGATTATTTCGAGCGGGCATGTGCGCAGCCCTGTGCGGGGCATACTCCACACATCTTAAGCGAGGCGCTGTCGTGGCATCAAAGATTTAAAGATACGGGGAGTATGAAGGCTTAGAGCGAATTTGCTCAAGCTAATGCGCTAAAACCTAAAATTTAAGCTCATTCTTGCTGAAGTGGGAAGTTTGCACTTAAAAATTTCGCCTACATTTGAAAGCTCTATCGCTAATTAGAGTAAAGCTCGTTAAAATTTTTATTTTGTAAAGCTCGCGTGAAATGTTATAAAACGAATGGATCGAAATTTGCGCCATAAAATTTTAAAATTTGCAGGCGGGTTTAAGGCGCGGAATTTAAAAGGTTCTTTGTCAATAGTGGGGGGTGTAAAAACACCTCTATCTATTGCAAAGGCGTAAATAAATTTTATATTTGTTAACCCAGTTTTGAATATTACCTTCACTGATTCCTAATTCAATAGAAACTTGATAAGTAGATTTTCCTTTAACAACTTCTAATACACTATTATATTTATCCTCTACTAAAAAACTATTGTTATGAGATTTATGCTTTAATACCTCAATTCCATGTGTTTCTACTAAATTATTCCATATTCTTATGTAGTTACGGAAGTAATATTTGTTGATACCTCTAGGTGTATCAGCCCATTTACCTTGTTTGTATAATTCTATACAGTTCTTTTTAAATTCATAGCTATATTTCATAAAAATACCCTCCTTACTGGTTTGTCCAGTAAAGAGGGTACATATCAAAACCCTTCTCTTTTTCTTTTATAGAACTTTTGCGTTATATACTTCTTCGGGCTTAGCGGCCAATAGTCTTGCTGCCATATCTTTTTTCATCTGAATCAAAGTAGTCTCTTCTTCTTCACTTCTATCTTCTTTTCTTGCTAATTCAACAAATTCTTTTAGTACAAAACCTGGCTTTATGGTTATAACAACTGTTTTATCTCTATACTTGAATTTAAAATAATATCTTCCATGGGGACTTTCTAAGACTTCTTCAGCTTCTTTTAAATTAATATCAACGGAAATTCTACCACCTGTTACGCATCTTGTTACCATTTCAAAAGCATCTAGCCCTCCCGGTCCCGGAAATGCTGTAATAAGATATATCTCTCTTCTTTCTAATAATTTCCCATCATCTAAAAGTGGAAAGGCTCTACTCATGACTTGAAATGCATGAGCTACTCCCCCGGGATAATCTACACCATGATAGTTTAGTAAATCATCAAAGCTATATTCTAATTCATGTCCTTTTTCTAATACTTTTATTTTATCCATGTTTCTTCCTTTCTTGTTAAACTACTTCCTCAATATTGTAGCAACTTCATCATCTGATAATTTGTAATCATATTTCTAATACTTTTATTTTATCCCATGTTTCTTCCTTTCTTGTTAAACTACTTCCTCAATATTGTAGCAACTTCATCATCTGATAATTTGTAATCATAT
>CAUQZM010000007.1:0-79350 GCA_963522765.1 uncultured Campylobacter sp.
ACGTAAATTCCACGAGAGATTCTACTGCGAATTCCGCTGCCACAAATTCTTTAGCGAATTCCGCCTCGGGCGCAATATCCAAAACGCTAATTTTCGCCCTGTCCTCGTCCAAAAATTACCTAGACGAGCCGATGGGCGCTACCATATTCGACGTCGATAAACTAGGCGAAAAATACGCATTTTTATATAACGGCGATGCGTTTGAAAAGATGCTGGGCGTGTTTGCAGGCGGCAAGATCACGCACTACAAGCTACCGATGACGGGGATTAAAAACGTCTATTTCTACGACGAAAATACCGTGATTTTGCTAGGTCTTGGTAGCGAAATTTTATACTTCGACCTACCTAGCGGCAAGGTAAGCTTTGAGCAAAAGCTTACCATCGCGTCTTTGGGCGGCAGCGCCTACGACCGCGCTAGCGGAACGCTGCTAATCTCGTGCGAAGGCGGTATCGTGTTTTATTTCGACGCGAAAGCGAAAAAACTTATGAGCCAAAAGTCCCTGCACAAGGATGGGATCTACTCCGTGGCGCTACTTGGCGATCGCATGATGAGCGGCTCGAACGACAAAGAAAGATCGTGCTACTACGAAAACGGCGATTTCGCTAAATTTTATAACGCCCATTTTGCAGTTTTTGCCGTGGCGCTAAGCCCAGAACTAGGCGCTTTTACCGTTAGTAACGGCGTGCGCGTAATCGATAAAGCAGGCGAGATCGTCCGCAGCATCGAGCTAGGTAACGATATCATCAACTATCTGCTTTTCGAAGGAGATTATCTCGTGGGCTCGGGATACAATAGATATATCTACTTTTGGGGGCTAAAATGAATATTTCAAGCGTCGTGATCTATCTGGGCGCGAATACCGACGTAGCGGCGTTTCGCAAGCAGCTGCAAAGTATCGGTGGCTGCGAGTTCGTAGCGTGCGAGGACGGCAAGGCGGTAGCCACGATTAGTGCGGAGAGCTTCGAGGACGAGATCGCCGCATTTCGCGCGATAGAAGCCATAGAGGACGTAAGCGAAGCGATGATGATCTACTCATACTCCGATCTTGACGCAGATATCGCCGCGGCAAACTCCGACAACGGCGAGCAGATAATGCGCGAGCTGGACGAAAAAGACCCGAGCCAGATCAAATACGGCGGCAAGGTGCGGGTCTAAACCGCCGCCGCAAATTTTAAAATTTTACCGCCAAATGTAAATTTTAAAATTTCAAATTTAACTACCAAATTTAACTATATAATTTTAACTGCGCAAACAAGCTTGGAATTTTTACAGCAAGTCGTTTGCTGCAAGCGCTGCGGATTATGGGCTTGTTAAGCTTGCATTGGATAATATAGCGCAATCTGCCCGAAGGAGTAAGCTTGCGCCTGAAGTACCTTTGCATAATAGTTTTTCTGATTTGGGTTTGCATATTTATCGCCTTGCTACCCACGTATAGAATTTCAGCGATCTTTGAAGCGATTGATTTTAGAGATAAAAACCTGACGCAAAGAGAAATCGTAGAGCTAAATTTAAAAGATTACCTAAAAAAGCTTCACTATTTAGATAATTATCCGCAAATAGATTTCGGCAAGATGGCGGATATTCACTTAGACAAAAACGGCTATGAGAGAGTAAGATTTTCATGGTGCAACGGCGATAAATATCCCGACGACAGATGCGAATTTTGGAAGCTGGATAAAAGGCTAAATTTTGATTATCTAATGAATCTGGGCTCTAAAATTTGCAAAGACGGCGAACCTATACAAAACGCCGAAGAGATTGTAGAAAACGACGAGGTTTTAAAGCTACACCTCTTTTATCCTTGGGAGCAAAAGCATTTGATTGACGAAGATGGAAATTTTATAGAGAATTTTATATATACGGGGTTCGGACTAGGCGCGCCGTATCCAGACGGTCTTTTTAAGGTTTTCGAGGGTTTTTTGTTTGTAAATAAAGATAATTTTGAATTGCCGATATATCCTGAAACTAAAAACAAAAAATTCGATATAATTCGTCCTATTAACGACTGTTACTATTCACTTTTGTATTCCTTTGTCGAAAGCCAGATAGATAACAGCATAAGTCTAAATTCCTTTTGCGGTATACATGGGCGCTTTGCACTAAAAAAGCAGCTGTGGAAGGACGAGCCTATAGATTGTGACAGAGAATATACTTTTTCTTTTATACCGGTTTACAACAAAATTCCCAAATTAACGAAAGATGCAATATTTAAAGATCACAACTATTATCATAAACCCGGCATAGATATACTTTTCAATCAATACCAAAATTTAAAGAATCAAAAGAACAAGATAAATTTTAACTCACAAGGAGAAGGCGACGAAAGTGGGTATTGAGTTGCTGGGCATTGCTTGCTAGAGCTGAAGTTAAAATTCTTTCTTTTATTATCGACTACTTTAAATTTAAACTCTAATCCATAAAATTTCGCCACGCCGCGCGGTGTAGCTTAAAAATACTGCGCCACCGCATGACGCGACCCAAAATAACCTCGCCGATACTCGCGATCTTTGCTCTAAAATTCGTCAAAGAGCGCGAGCAGCAGCTGAAATTAAAATTTACCTTTAAATTTAAAGCCTTTAAACCCGCGCAAAGCCGCAAGGGCGCAAGAGCCGCAAGGACGTGCTGGGCATTGCGCTTTACGGGCGATATTTTCATAAATTTAAAAATGCCAAGCGGCGCAAGCCCTACTCAAATTCTATCTTTTTTAGATAATCGTATAAATTTAGCACCGCGATAAATAGCGTTAAAATCGCAGGCCCCAAGATCACGCCCCAGAACCCAAATGTGCTGATGCCCGAAAGCATCGAGAAGAAGATCAGCATCTCGTTGATGTTCGCGGGGTTTTCGACTAGGCGCGAGTTGATAAATTTTATCACGAGCGGCTTTACGAAGCTGTCCGCGAGCGTCGAGATCAGTATCACGCAATACGCCATTATCACGATCGCGCCCGAGGTGCTGCCCCCCGCTAGCACATATAGCGCTGTGGGCACGTAGATGAGCGCGCCGCCGACTGCAGGGATGAGCGAGCAGAAGGCAAAAAGCACCCCCATCAGCAGCGCGTCAAAGCCGAAGATCCCCGCGATGATCGAAAACAAAAAGCCCTGCAATACGGCGTTGAAGATGGTCGAGTAAAACACAACGCTCATCGTATTTGCCGTCTCGGAAAAGATATAATCGATCTGCGCGGGCTCGACGGGTAGAATTTTTTTGAAAAAGCGCTTGAAACTCTCGCCGTAGAGGTATGCAAAAAAGCAAAACACGATGATAAGCACCATATCGACGATAAATTTTGCGCTGGATTTCCCGACGACCGAGAGGTAGGAGATGATCTGCTTCGCTAAGCCCGCGACGTCTAGATTTGCCAAAAACGAGCGAAACTGCGTATCAAATTTTTCAAAAGGCCCGGGCAGCCTGATGTCTAAGCTCTGAACGTAACTAAGCGCGTCGTTTAGGCGCGCCATATCGAAGCTTGCGGCGTTTTTAGCGATCTCAATCACGGCATAGATGAAGGGCACGAAAAAAAGTGCGCAGAGCAAAAACACGCTAAGCACCGAGGCCAGCGTGCGCCTGCCGCGACACAGCTTCATTACTTTAGCGTGCAGGCCCGAGGTCGCCACCGCCATGAGCACGCCGATTACGATCACCATCAAAAACGGCGAGAACAGATAGATCACGCAGCAAAACATCAGCAAGGTTGCGCCGATAAAAAATATCTTATTCGTTTTCGCGCGCCCGCTAGCCTTGGCAAGGCCTGCTTTCACACCCGCAGCAGCTCCCGAAGCGGCAGCAGCGCCTAACGCGGAAGCATTAGCCGAGAAGGTCTCGTTGGCTTCGGCGGCGTCGCTAAATGCAGCCGCACCGGCAGACGAGACCTTGTCGGTTTTGACCCGGTTTTTGCTTTGATTTTCGGCGGCGGTTTTAGTCCTGCCTTCCGCGGCGTCTAACGCAGCTGCGTCTGCTTTATCGGCACCGGTATTTGCTTTAGCGGCTTTAACCCCGCTTTCAACACTGACATTGGCTCCGCTTCCGCTTTGATTTTCGGCGCCGATTTCGGCTCTATTTTCAGCAGCGGTTTTGGTTTTGTTTTTGACAGTCGCTTTGGCTTCGGCGGCGGCTTGGATTTTGCCCTCAGCGTTATTCACGGTCTGATTTTCGGTGAAATTTTGCGCCTCGCTTTTGGCGTTATTTTGGGCTATATTTTCAGCCAGGTTTTCGTTACAGCTTGCGGCGTTGTCTTTTGGCGTCGGCAAAATTTTATCCTTTTGAAATTTGATGATGTATTTTATAAGTTTTTTTATCAGATTTCGATTAAATTTTAAAATTTCACAAAATTTTCGAGCAGCGTTCTCGTGCGTTTTCCACATACAGCGCGTTATACCACATATATGGACCGTCGCCTAATTTATGCAAATAGCGCATAGCTCTAACATACGTCAAAACCGGAAGTGGCGCTCCTATGCCGTTTTGAGCCCTGAGTGCACCGTGGCAAGACCCCGTCTTGCGCCGAGCTTTTGGCACAGCTAGGTCTATCGCGCGTGGTAATCGGCGCGCGCGATACGAACGCGCAGGCTGCGGGCGGCGCGGAAATTTTACGTCGCGAGGGCATAGAGGTGAAATTTGACGTTTGCCATGCCACGGCGGCGGAGCTTGCGGAGCCGTTTTATTTGGCGCGCGAGAGCGGCTTTTGCTTCATCAAAATCAACGCCACGCTAAACGGCGCGGTGCATGGGCGGATCGGCAGCGAGAAGCAGCGCGCATTCGTGCACGAGCTGCGCGGCGTGTGCGATTACGTAGGCGTGGGCGGGCAGACCGTGCGCGCCGACAGACCGACGCTGGACGTGCGTGCGGCTAAATTTGATGAAATTAGCGCTTTGGTGGGCAGTGCTGATGTGTTGACGCCAGATGCGTATGCCGCGCCGCAAAACCTAAAGCCGCGCGCGCCAGATGTGTGGATCCGCTCGCGCCGCAACTCTTACAATAAGCCCAATAGCAACTTCACGCGGAAAAGAAAAACGTATAGCGAATGCGTCTGCTAGAAGCGAAGTAAAATCGGTACGATAAACGAGAGTTAAGTAAAAGCTAAGCAGGCGGCAGGCTATTTTTTAGAAAATTAATGTACCTTAATAATCGCAAACAACAATCTGCGTAGAGCAAAAGAATAGCGAATTTATAAAATAATGAGCACAACGGATGCGCGAATAGACTAAATTTTAACTTTCAATGTAGAGTGAGAATAATAGCCGCCCTTATAGGCGTATGAAAGCAGAGCTTCGCTCCAGCTTGCGCTGCAGCCGCATTAGTGAGACCATGCGAAAGCGTATCTTTAATAATACCTAGCCCGTTACTCATTTTTTGTTCCTTTTTCTAGATTGTTTTAATCAAATTTCTATCTGAAAAATTTATAAAAAATATCAATAAAAGTAGAAAAATCGCCCCTTTTAAAAAGAATTTAAACTGTGCGGTCATCAAATATGGTCTTAACAATCTATGATCGAAATTATATTCCTTATATATTTTTCCATCTTGATCTTCAAGCTGTAAAATTTCATTATTGCCTAATATATCTGGGCTCGGCTCGCCGTAAATTTTGATTTTTTGCCCTTTTGGCTTTTCATAAATATCGCTATCGCTTTTGCTTATTTCATAAACCTTTTTCTTGCCGTTTTCTAGTTCTATATGTATTCGTCCGCCGCTTCCGCGAAAATTATAATAAACGTTTCTTACAATTCCGGCATCTATCTCAAGCTCATTCAATTGTTTGGGCGCCGTATCCGTTCTATAAATAGTAAGAAGTATCCCGCACAGAACAAAAAGCAAACCATAACAGCCTATGCTAGCCACCTGCGCCGGCGGATGCGAAACTCCCCCTAATAAAAACACGCCTATAAAATACATCGTAAAAATAATATAAGAGCCTTTTTATATATTTTGTTATGAATTTCATAAAATTTCCCTTCATATTCTTTTGGATGTTTTATTGAGCCGATAATAAATTTGCTCTAAATTTACAAAATCGCCCGCTTTAAATTTTAAATCTGAAGAAGCTCTAAAACCAAGCAAAATTCAAAGATCAAATATACGAAATCACCACGGCAGGGTTTCCACCTGCGTAGCTTGACTTAGCACCGTGAAGTATAAAATTTCATCCGCCCTATTCCTCAAACAGATTTCTCTCCGCAGTCTTTAGCACGCGACCGAGCGCCTCGCGCGCCTTATCGGTTGCGATGCGGCCTTTGGCGGTCTTTTCGATGTAGCCATTGGCGAGCAGATAGGGCTCGATGACGTCCTCGATCGTGCCCTCATCCTCACTAAGCGCCGCCGCTATCGTGCTAAGCCCCAAGGCACGGTGCTTGGCGTCAAATAAAATTTCCAAATATTTTATATCCATCTCGTCAAAGCCCTGCTCGTCCACGCCCAGCGCCTCAAGCCCTTCGCGCGCGCGATCGTGCGAGATAGCGCCCTCGTCGCGCACCTCGGCAAAATCGCGTATGCGGCGCAGCAACCTCAGCGCGATACGCGGAGTGCCGCGGGAGCGGCGCGCGATCTCGGCGCTGGCGTCGCTTGCACTCTCCTTGCCGAGTTTAACCGAAGCGATCTGCACTATCCGCGCAAGCTCGGCGTGCGTGTAAAACTGCAAGCGAAACTGCATGCCGAAGCGATCCCGCAGCGGCGCCGAGATCATGCCCGCGCGCGTCGTGGCGCCGATGAGCGTAAAGTGCGGAATGTCGATCTTAATGGTCTGAGCGGCGGGACCCGAGCCGATGATAATGTCGAGGCGGAAGTCCTCCATCGCCGAATACAGCACCTCCTCGATCGCGGGGCTTAAGCGGTGGATCTCGTCGATGAAAAGCACGTCGCCGCTTTGCAGGTTCGTTAAAATCGCCGCCAAATCGCCCGCTTTTTCGATCATCGGCGCGGCGGTGACCTTGATAGCAGCGCCCATCTGAGCGGCGATGATGTGCGCCAGCGTGGTTTTACCGAGCCCGGGCGGCCCGTAGAAAAGCACGTGATCAAGCACGTCGGCGCGCTTTTTCGCCGCGGCGATCGCGATGGCGAGGTTTGATTTGATCTTCTCCTGCCCCACGTAATCCTCGAAGCTCGACGGGCGCAGCGAGCTCTCCACGCTCTCATCGAGCTGCATCTTTTCGATCTCTACAATTCTGTCCATAATCTCTCTTTAATCGTTTTTAAAATTTTAGCAAGTGTAGCGAAAAATGGCTAAATTTTGACAATTTTGAAGGGATGGATCTTTGCGGGCGGAATAAAATTTGCCGCGCGGAATTTTACGGTACGCGCTTAGGGCTGGGGCTAAAAAGCAGAGCACCCGTCGCGAAAGACTGCGGAATTTTACCGCGGCGGGTTTAAGACTACGCTCATGCCGCTACGCTTGCTATGCTTTAGTGCGGAATTTTATTGTGGCGGCTCCCAAACAGCGCACGGATTGCTAACTGCGCTAAATTTTACGGCGCTGAATTTAGCACGTAGAATTTAAGGCTTTAGGCGTTCGCAATCGGTGATTGCGGAGCGGCGGTGCGAAATTTGAGCGCATAGAATTTAGAAACGAAATTTAGCCGTTTGAAAAATACACACGGAATTTTACGACGTAAAATTTGACGCTTGGAATTTTGTGATATTAAATTCGGCGTCTGGAATTTTGCAGCGGAATTTTGTCTTGTAGAATCTTGATGCGGATTTTGTTTTTGCGGCAGCGAGGGTTTAAATTCTGCGCTTCAAAACTCACAGCGCGCAGCCGGCTAAAATTTCGTCTTACGTAGTCGGCTAAAATTTCGCGATAAATTCTGCGTAGAATTCTACGTAAAATCTTATGCAAAATTCTGCCTTGCACGCTTGCACGGCTGGATAAAATTTCGCGCAAAGTTTGTATTTTGAGACTGCTTGGAATTCGGCGCGGATTTTAAAATTTACCGCTAAACTTAACGCGGGCTCGTGAGATTAAATTTATCCGTGCAATCTCGCAACGCCTTATCGATCGCTCTCTTTGATCAAGACACTTTTATTATCGTCGTCACTCTTACAAAGCACTCTATAATCCGATATTTCAATTGCATATAAAAATACTACACCGTCGCTTTGAAATTTCTTTGAGCAGCCCTTGGCGTAAAGCTCGGCGAGTTTTGGACTCTTTAGAACATAAAACTCATAACTATCGGCAAAGTGCTCCATATAGCTGTAGGTGATGCTCGCCCAGGGCACCCCGCTATCGCCGCTTCTATTTAGCGCGATGGTTCTAGCGTTTATCGCCGCGAGCTTTGATTTTAGCTCTGCAAACGTCTTTTTGTCCCAGCCGATGAGCTTCAACCCCTCGCCTATGCTCGGCGCATTATCTCTGAAAATGGAATTTGAGTAAAATTTCGTCTTATTGCCGTCCATATAGATCCAAATATACTCATCGCCGTAGGCACTTTCGATCATGACGCGCAAATTTTTGGGAAAATTGCGATCCGCAAATGCTAGCAGGTCTAGAAATTTCTCGCGATTTTGCTCGTAGTTTTGCATCAGCGGAGCTTTATCTAGCTCTATTGCGTCGTGATCGACAAAAAAGAATTTAAAATACAAAACTATCGCCAAAATCGGCAGTACCTTTACGCAAAAGAGCAAGCCCAGAGCCGCGGCTATGATGATTTTTAAAGCTTTAGCCAAATTTTCTCCTTAAATTTTATAAGCCATTTAGACGTGACGGCTAGTTTATGCCAGAATTCTACGGCTGCGTGCGTAAAATTTAGCTCTCGCAGCATATTTTAGAGCTGCGGGCGCGAGAGCGTTCATGAAAAGCGCTCTCGCGTTGCAGTCGGCGACAGAAATAGCGCCCGCATGCAGAAGCGCGCAAACTCTCGCGCGACACCGCCCCGCATAAAATACTGCGCAGAGTATCCGCCCAAAGCGCCTGCGATCTCTCGCACTTGATAAAGCGCTCACAATAGCTCACGTCGAATAAATTTCAAGCGGCGCGAGCCGTTTACATAGCCTGCGACGCGAAAACGAAGCGTTAATTTAAGACAAGCGTAGTTTTATTGCCAGAATTTCGGCGCGTAAATTTTAAAATTTAGCCCAAATCCCACTATTGCTTATATTCAAACTCCTCGCTCGGAAAGCTCTCCTCCTTGACTTCGCGCGCGTATTCGCGCACCGCGCCTTTTACCAGTTCAGCGCCGTCTAGATAGCGCTTAACGAATTTCGGCCGAAACTCCGTGAAAAACCCGCACATATCGCTCCACACGAGCACCTGTCCGTCCACGCCCGCGCCAGCGCCGATGCCGATGACGGGCACGTCGGTACCTAGCGCCACTTGATTTGCGACCGAGCAGATCGTCCCCTCGACCAGTAGTAGCACCGCACCCGCCTCTGCAAGCACTCTGGCGTCGCTTAAGACCTCGCGCGCCCCCTCCTCTCCGCGCCCGCTTACTTTATAGCCGCCCGTAAAGCGCGAAAACTGCGGCTTTAGCCCTATGTGGCTCATCACGGCTATGCCGTTTCGATTAAGCAGCGCCACGGTATCTGCCATATGCGCGCCGCCTTCGATCTTAACGGCATCGCAGCCGGTGCTTTCATAGACTTTGGCGCAATTTTGCAGCGCAAGCTCTGGCGTCGCGCACGAGCAAAACGGCATATCTACGACCATATACGCCCGCTTTAGTCCCCGTCTTACGGCGCGCGCGTGATAGATCATCTGCTCTACGCTCGCGCCCAGGGTCTCGGAGTGTCCGCCGAAGCTCATATTTAGGCTGTCGCCTACGAGCACCATATCGACTTCGTCGTCGAAAATTTTAGCAAAAAGCGCGTCATAGGCAGTGATCATCACGATCTTTTCGCTGGATTTTTTCATCTCGTATAATTTAGAAAGCGTGATTTTTGACATTTTGGCTCCTTGATTTGGTTAAAATTTGAACGCAATTCTAGCATAAGCCGAATTTGACATTTATAAAATTTTGAAGTAAAATGCGCGCGCATTCTTTCGGGGGTGACTTGGCTTCGACGGGAACGGATGGGTCAAGGCGGCATGTCGCTTTGGATACAGCGTATAAAATCCAAACTAAATTTAAACGCAAACAACGTTAAATTTGCTCCTGCTTACGCTAAAGCTGCGTAAGTCCAGTCGAGCCCTGCTCTACGCCGATACTATCTAAGCGCGGCGGCGGGTAATCTGCGATAGCGTAGCTCTGCGGTGTGACAAGCCGTAGGGTGAAATCCTAGTCTTTGCGCCGGCGGGTCGTTTTGGAAAGTGAGCGAGCCTGCGCGAGAACTTCACTTTTGCTAAACATGTAGAGGCTTTGGTCGTTTGTTTTCGGACTGCGGTTCAATCCCGCACACCTCCACCAATTAAGCTATCTTTAAGTTTTAATCACTTCTTTTTACTTCTCTTTAATTCCTGCATATAGGTGCTTATCTTATATTTCGATTATTTTTCTCTCCTTTTGTTTTTGTTTGTAGTATAATTACTTCTGAAAAAATAGGGACTAATTCAGGGGGGGCTTTTTCGCATTAGGGGTTTTTGTAAAAAAAGACGATATAGAAAAATGGCAATGGCAATAATCTTATACTTAAAAGGAGCGAATTATGTTGTTTACAGATGAGGACTACGTAAATATCGTGCCGCAGGATCTTTTAGAGCGCGGTATAAACTTAAGAGAGAAGCTCGGTTTTTATGAAATCGCTTGGAAATTTGACGATGTAATGGAGGTGCTAAAAATCACAAGAGATAAAGGTATGATTATCCTAGGAGGAGACGTATATCGCCTAAGCGGCAATGAGCCCATCATCACATACGACGGCTGGAGTACCAACAGGGGAGTTAATAATGCATTCGAAGTGGCAATCCAATATATCACTAATTATCGCGCTAAAAACGGAGATGATTTTATATATTATCCAGCCATTGGCCCCGGGCTGGTGTCCAAATGAAAATTTTAATTGGATTGTGTATAGGAAATTTCATAAAAGCATAGAGGGTACGTTTAAACGGGTTAAATTTTGAATTCGGCGCGAAGAAAGAGGATTGGAAAAGGCGTTAAATTTGGAAAGGAATAAGGAAAAACGCTATGAAATTTAAAATTTTGAAACCGAGGCTTTATGAAAAATATAAGGATATGGTTATAGATGCGTGAGGACGAAAGAGCGAATACAGCGTTGATGGCCAAAATAGATATTTTATTAAATTTGGTAAATTTTACTAAAGATATAAGCGCGATAAAAAGCGACTTGGCAAAGATAGGCTTTGATAGCGAATCGGAGCTTGTAACGATAACTAAAAATACCATTGCAAACATCTTAAATATAGTCGTCGATAAAGAAATTTCATATGAGCTCCTTGAGGAATGGACAAATTTAATCGAGTGCCGCGAGGATATAGGATATGAGGATGAAATTTTGCAAGAGATCATATTTGAGCTGGCAAACCCTTGCCTTTATGGAGAGATAGACGAGAGGAAGATTTGTATGATTTTAGATGAAATTAAATAGGGGTGGAGCGAGACGAATGATACTAGAAAAAAATATTGATATTGTGGGCGAAAGGGCCATTTTGCTAATGGCGCTGGGCTCATTACAGGCATTGGAACACAAAGCGATTACCATAGATGAAAGCCAAAGAATTTTGTTTTCACCCTATATCTCAACGCATTTGGAAAAAAATAAGGTCGATGAACGCATTATAGATATAATAATCGAGTGCTGCGAATTGGAGGATATTTTTGAGCTAATTCCTACAAAATATATGGAAACTTTGCAAATATTGCAGAATAGAATAATAGAAATTTTAAAGCAATACGATGAGGAAACTAGAAAAAGATGGGTAATTATAGATGAAGAATAGTTTCCATAACCTCCGTATTTGCGAGCAGGCGAGCGGGTAAATAAAATTTTAAACGTTACGATAAGAAAGTCCATGTAAATTTAAATATTTCCAATACTTGATTAGCGTTATTGATAATATTGACGGTATGATAAATCACAAATTTTAGACGAATCGGCAAATTTTACAATTTAAAGAGTTTTATATATCTTTCTCGATAATTATTAATTTTAAGCCATTGGCTTGAAAATAAATTAGTAGATAAAATACCCCGATTTATATTATAGGAGATTTTCTTATTCCTCAATGAAGTCAAGAGCAAAATTTTGAAGTCACGATGCTGTGATATAAATTTAAAGATATTGGTTGCAGAGGGTGGATTTGAACCACCGACCTTCGGGTTATGAGGAATTCGTGCACCTAAGTAGCCATTAAGCTACAAAAATATATAATGTTTTTATGGAAGTAAAATATACTAAGCATTTTGAAAAGTGGTTACGCTCTTTGTCTGATTATAAAGCTAAGGCTTTGGTTCTTAGGCGTATTGATAAGATTAAAAATAGTAGCCATTTCGGCGATTATAAATCCGTAACGAATGCTATCGATATATATGAGCTTAGAATTTTCATTTCAGGCGGTATAAGAATATATTTTACTATGAAAGATAAGATTTTGGTTATTTTGCTTTGCGGTGGCGACAAATCCACTCAAGCGCGTGATATTGAAAAAGCTAAGGAAATTTTAAAGGAGCTTCGATGAAAGAATTAAAAACTTTTGAATTGTCTGACTTTTTAGATAATGATGATGTAAGAAAAGAATATTTAAACCAAGTTTTAGCTGACGGCGATTTAGAGGAGCTTAAAAGAGCTCTTTTACATATTTCAAAAAGCTATGGCGTTGAAAAAATAGCTAAAAAGGCTAATCTTAATAGAGAGAGTTTTTATAAAATTTTTAAACCTAACTCTAAGCCTAGATTTGAGACTATTTCTAAAATACTTCGTGCCTTTGATATGAATTTGAGTGTTTCGGTTTAAAAATAATATTTGTTTTTCTTTTGTAGTGCGACATTAAAAAATTCTATTTCGTTATTTATTTGCTTTAGGTATTCGCGTATTTCCTTGTTTTTATATGGATTTGATATTACGAAAATTTTTCTTATTCTTTTTCGTTTTAGTTTGATATGGTTTTTTTGTTCGTATTCTCTGCAGTTATATACAAATTTTTTAATGCTATTTAGATCTGCTTGCTTTTTCCAATTTTTGCATTGTATTAAAACTACTTCTAAATCTTTGTAGCATATTAGATCTATCCCCTCGTCAAAATATCCCTCATTTATTCCTTTATAATATACTTTGTAGCCGTGTTCTTTGAATAATCTGCCTATATAAAATTCGTATTCATCGCCTTTTTCTTTATTTGTTTGTTCTCGATAGCTTTTTTTATATTTAGGTTTCCATCTTTTTTCAAATTCAAAATCTTTGTAGTCTATTTCTGGATATTGGTTAGCTATTGAAAAAAATAATAAAAATAATATTATTACTATAAAAAATATTATAAAAAACAACATTTTATTTTTCCAATTTCTTTTTTAAAACCCTTGCTTTTATATCGCTTAAATAAAATTCTTTTTCAAGTTCATTCAAATTTTTGAATAATTCTATAAGTTCTTTTGTGTCGTCATCAAAGTCTTTTTTATTGAAGTGGTCGTAGATTATTTTATACAATATTGGATTTTTCTTTTCCCAATTATATAAAGTCGATATATCTTTACCTATAATTTTTGAAATTTCTTTTTTTTCCATAGCATTATTCTACTACTTTATTTATTTTTAAGCATATTTTTGGAATAATTCAAAAGTGTGAGTTGAATATTTCAAAAAAACGCTATGCTTATTTTAGCTGTTTCTTTTGCAAAATTCAAATTCAAGACCCGAGCACGTCTTTAAACTGTTTGGGGGTGGTTATAAGCTCCGCCCCCATTAAATCTAAAAGCTTGATGAAATCTTTCCTTAAAGGAGCTTTATTATGATTACTTACTTAATCGGGCTTGTTGACGAAGTTCGCCCCGTCAAAAATACAAATCGCCAAACTGGCGAAATTACTCAAACGCTTGAAGTTACCGTTACTTACTCCTCTCACGATCTTGAGGGTTATAAAGTTAAAGATACTGAAATTTTACGTTTGCCTATTACCGATCGCGAAAAATGGCAAGCTTTTAAAGATAAATTTGTCGGAATTCCCTATCGCTTTATTTCTGCGGGTCAAAGGGGCAATTTCCTTATAGTTGCCGAGGATATCCAAGTTGAAATTTTCGATAAATCGCCTTTTGCGGCTCCTGCGGTTGCTACTGCGACTGCTTCAAAAAAATAAGAGGTTTTGACCTAGGCAAGTCAAAAAACTACTAGGGCGGTTGGGTTTTCACTTCCTTTACCGCCCGCACTAAAAAGCACATAAAAGCTTCGCTTATAAAGTTTTTATGTGTCTTTTAGGCGCAAATTTCAAAAAAGGAGCTTGTTATGGGATTTGCAAGTAAAGTTAAAGCATTTTTGCAAACTTCAAAAGCTAAGGTTTTAGGTGCCGTTGCTGCGGCTGCTGTCTGCGTAGATACTGTTTCTGCGGACGTTACGTTTTCCAAGGACAATGGATTCACTGGAACGTTTGATCTTACGTATTTCTACTCTGCTATCGGCATTATCGTTACCGCGATTGCTATCGTTGCCGCTATCGGTTTGGCTTTGCGTCAGTTCCGCAAAATTTAGCGTCTTTGCTCCTATCTCCCGTGTGTTCGGGAGGTAGGTTTTTTGGAATAGAAAAGGTTGTCGTATGGTTTCGTTCGATTTGTCCGCGCTAGTTCTAGCTTGCCAGACGTTGCTTGGCGTTTTCATCGTTGCGCTTTTCGTTGTCAAAGCTGCTCTAGTCGGAATAGAAGCTTTGCGGAGAGTATAGAATGCTTACGATACGATCGGTAGATGTTGGGCTTAGCGACGAAATGCTAAACGTGCTATTTGCTGCGACTGCTATTACGCTTGGCTCTTTGATATTGTTGTTTATTGTATTGACGATTAGCAAAATTTCTGGTTAATAGTATGAATTCTGTTTTGAATATTACGGGCGTTGCGAGTTTTGATTTATTTTTTAGTATTTTCGTTTATGTGATTATTTCTATCGTCCCCGTAATGCTTGCCGTTTCAGTTTTGATGGTTAAATTTTTTAAATGATGTCTGATATCTCTTTTTTTCAGCTTGACGCGCGCTTTTCATTTCGTCCTACGAAATGAAATTTAGCGCACGCGTCAAGCCCACGCCTCCAAGGCGTGTGTCGCGAAGCGTGTTTGTTTGCCTGCGTTCGCTTCTATTGCGACGCGCATACAGCAGCCGCAGCGACGGCACCGATTATGTCTATGCTTTTGAAGTTTTGCTACTTCGTAAAGCTGTTTATATCTTGCAAATCGAAAGGAAGTGAAATGTTTAAATTTAAAGCATTATTATTCTTGCTACTCCCTTTTTGTTTTTTGCTTGCTGATGAGAATTCGGATTGTAAAGATTATATTAATTGCCTTAAGCCTTTTTTAGATGTGAAAGAACTTCAACGTATTAATTTGGAACGTTCAGATAAAATAGTCGAATTTAATGGTAAATATTTGAATTCCAATGGTGATTATTCTTATTTTAGCCTTGATAATGGCAAGATTGTTAAGTTTATGAATGAAAGACGTCGAATTGTTTCTACTTTCGGTGATTTTCCTGTTCCTACTAATAGTTTTATTGTTTCTGGCGTAGCTTTTTATATTTATGAGTATTCTTTACCTGATGTTTATCACTTCTATTTTGGCGTTGAAGGTGCTACTTTAGATAAAAATTTTGCTTATAGCAAAGGTAGAGTTTCAGTTACTCATAGTGCTGTTTTCTCTTTTTATACTTTGGTTTCTGATACTTTTTCTTGTCCTGATGGTAGCAACTTCAATACTTCTATTGAGCAGTGTCAGGTTTGTTTTCAAGGTGAAGTTTGGGACAAATCACAAAATAAGTGCATAACCGGTTGTCCTGCAGGTAAAATTTATGATCCTGATTATAAAACCTGCGCTGAAATTATTTGTGTCGCTCCTGAAGTTTTGGACAAGCTAACTAATACCTGCAAGCCTTGCGGCAAGGGTGAAAAATATAACCCTGAAAGCAAATCTTGCGTTTGTCAAGATGGTTTTTTCAGCTATGATAATCACTGTATTACATCTTGTGCCGATTTTAAAGTATTACAACAACGTTTTAGCTGCCTTTGTTCTCACGGTGATGGCGATAAGAGAATTAAAGTTAATGCTAGTTCTGGTAAAGTTTCGGGTAAACTTGAGAGATTTTACGATAAAAATGACATTATCGTTGGTGTAAATCAAAATCCTGATACTATTGTTGCAAATTATGCTTGCGTCGCAAAATGCACCGTTGGTATAATCCGTGTAGCTTTGGGTGATGCTGGTAATGCTATGTGCTCTGGTCTAAATCTTGACGATTATACCGAGATTAATCTTGATACCCTAGATAAAAATTCTGTCGATCCTAATAGCCCTAAGACTGATAAAGAAAAAGAGGAAGATAAAAACAAGGACAAGGATAAAGATAAAGGCGGCGGTTCTGGTAAAGGCGACGGTAAGGGCGATGGTTCTACTACTGGTGATGATAATTCAAAAGGCGCTAGTGGTAATATTACTTTAGGCGATAATAACAAAACTAAAAACCCTGATAAGCCGGGCTCTAATCATTCTAAAGATGATCCCAATAATAATGGTAAGGGTAAGGACGATGGTAGTAAAGGCGATAAGGGTCATAGTGGTAGCGGTAATAACAATGATGGTGTGGGTAAAGGTGATTTTCAAGCTGGCATAGGTGACGGCGACAATGAGGATTATTTCGGTTCTTTAGAGGGCGAATTTAAAGCCTTTGATGGGCTTATTGGCGATTTAAAGGGCTTTAAGGATATGTTAGGCGATGGGAAATCTATTCCTAAGCTTAATAGTCCTTCTGTTCCTAAAACTTGCCCTGTTACTCGTAAATTTAGTGGCACAAATATCGAAGCGAAAGATGTTACTTGGGATTTATGTGCTGTCTTAGCCCCTATGCGAGATCCATTGTATTTTATGTTTTATCTGGTTTTTCTTATAGGCTTTGTTGTATCTGCTTATAAAATTTCACTTCATACTTTTAAGGATTAAGATATGCCTGTTATTCTTGGTTGGTTGTTTTCTGGTTTGGTGGAGCTTTTTTTATACTTTTTTGATCTTCTGTCTAAGAATTGGACTATACCTATTGTTAGAGTTTATCAGATAGCTTTTTTCTCTGCCTTTTTGATTTTTTTAGCTACTCTTTTCCGTTTTTTTTATAGAGTTTTTTCTTTTTTAGTAGATGGCATAAATGCTTTAAACAATGCTATAGTATATCCAAGCGGGGAACTTTTAAACGTTGTATTCGCCGTTTTGAAAACTATCGGTTTCTTTGAAGCTCTTGCTTCAACTTTTAATGTTTTTGCACCTTTTTTATTCGGCGTTTTTTTGATTTATACTCTTAAAGCGCTTTATAAAATTGCTTGGGTTAAATATGATAGTGCTTATAAAACTGCTACTTTATATAGTGCAAATTCCGCTTCTAAAAACGGCAAGAGGTTCTATAAGAAGAAATGAGCTTAACATATATCGTTGGTAATCCTGGTTCCGGTAAAACCTATTTGGCTGTTAATAAGCTATATGAATGTTTTATCAGTGATACTAAAACCAATAAGAAAAATTATCGGTTTGCTTATACAAATATTAATGAATTTGATTTTTCTAAGTCAGATAAAATTAAAAAACTTGATATTGATGAATTTAAAGCCAATCTTTCTATTCTTTATTCTTATTATAAATCAAAGGTAGATGATACCGAGCTTATAAAACACGCAAAGGAGCTAAATTTATGTAATGTTTTAATCGTTATCGATGAATGTCATTCAACTATTTTTAGTCAGAAAGGCGATAAGGTCTTGATTTGGTGGCTTACTTACCATCGTCATCTTTATCAAGATATTTATCTTATTACTCAAAATTTAAGCCTCGTCGATAGTGCTTATAAAAAGATTGCTGAATTTTTTTATAAGGCAGTTGACGGCTCTAAACGTCTTTTTTCTAGTCGTTTACGGTATGTATTATTTAACAGCCCTACAATGTATCAAAAGCGTGATATAGTCGTGGGTGGCGGTATAAGTCTTAAATTTAATCCTGAAATTTATAAACTTTACCATAGTGGTGATGAAACGAAACACAAAAGTCTTATTAAGTATTATTTTTTAGTATCTTTTTTTCTTATTTTTTTAATTGTTGTATTATTTTTATTTTTCAAAGATTATTTTAATACTAGTGATAAAAGCACTCGTAAAGTTAGTTCGATTTCTACCTCCCCTGTTGTTGTTAATCAAATTTATGCAAATACTGCGGTTTCGGTTGATAAAAATGTTTCTATGGCTCAAATTCAGTATTCATATTTTGTAAGGTGCATATACACTGATTGCGTGATAGATGGTTATGCTCCTTTCACTTATAAATACTTTTCGCTTATGATCTCTCAAGTCGAGCCTATTTATATCGAATACAAAAGCGATACTAAAGGCTTTTTAGAAATTTATGCTTATTTTGATAAGCCTGTTTTTGAAAATTTAAAAAAGGAAGTGAAAAATGAAAAGGATTCTTTTAGCACTAGTTCTGTCGTTAAATCTGCTTTTAGCAAGTGAGGTCAAGTTAAATTTATTAGAATTTGCTAATCTCGCTAGCGTAAATTCAAATACAGATATTCTTATATCTGACGATATTAACCCTAATGATTTCTATTTTTACACCAATAAACAAACTAAAATTTCTATATCTCTTTTTCGTAAAGCGATAGAAGTTAAAGGTTTAAGACTCGTTCGAAGTAGTAATTTTTACTACGTAGAAAATAAAGCTCTTGATAATAACGGCACTTTAACCCCTAAGGCTAAGCTTCGTTATCTTGAGCTTAAGAATAATACCTTTGATGATGTGTCTAAGATTATTAAATCGACTACCGATTCAAACGATTTTAATTCTACTTCGTCCAAGGTCGAATATATAAAATCTACTAATTCTGTTGTTTTTAAGGCTAATGACGACGATTACAGCGATATTATCGACTTCGCGCAGCGCTCTGATAAAAGGCTTGAGCAGGTAAATTTTAAGCTTACTATTTTAGAAACTAATCTCAATAATGCCGAAAATATAGGCACAAATCTAAATTCTCTTGCCGATGTTGTAACCCGCGCCGACTTTAATTATTTTGTAAATTTGATAACTATGCCTTACACTGCCGAAACTAACGTTGTCAGAGATAAGAAAAAAGGATTTTATGGAGTTTTAAATTTACTTGTTAAAAATGATGTTACTTCCGTTAAACAGTCGCCTTATTTAGTTGCCAAAAATGGCACTCCCGTTTATTTCTCATCTGTTAAGAATATTCCTTATCTTAAAAATACTTCTACCTATTCTAATGCTTCTACTACTACGCAAAACACTTATGATTATCGCGATGTAGGCTTAAAAGTTTCTATTACTCCAACTATATTGAAAGACCATATTGATTTTGATTTAGATCTTGTCGTTGAGGATATTTTAGATGAAACAACTTTGACGCCTCAAACGTCAAAGAAAGAGTTAAAATCTAATTACTCAATTAACAAGGGCGAAATTTTAGTATTAAGTGGGATCAATAAAGAAACAGCTTACGAGTATCGCAATGGTATTCCGCTTTTAAAAGATATCCCGATTATCCAGTATTTGTTTTCAATTAAACAAAAGGTTATCCAGAAGTCCGTTATTACGCTTACAATCGAAGCGTTTTGATGAGGCGGGTGCACGCCTAGCGAGGCGCCCCGCGCCGAGCGAAGGCGTGCCTCTTGACTAAATATAATAGATATGTGTTGTTTTCATATTTTAGGGATTTTGATAATGTATGGTATAACTAAAGAAGATAAGATTTTTCTTTCTGAGCGTTTAAAGCTCCAGCAGAAATTTCTCGATGAGAATTTTGTCTCGTTTGATGATGTTGCCTTGCCGTTGTCGTCGTTTTATTTTAGTTCTTGGCATAATCCTGCACGTTATATTGCGGAGCTTAATACTCGTATTTCGTCTATGGAGCAATATGCTTCTGATCGTAATTTAGAGCCTATATTTTGCGTTTTTACGCTTCCTAGTACCTATCATTGTAAAAGGTCTATAAAGCTTAAAAACGGCGGATATAGGCTTGTGCGTAATGAAAATTTTATCGATGATGAGGAACATAGCATTTGTGCGGGGGCTCATCGGCTTCAGTTGCTTATTCGTAGCATTATGAATTCTGTAGTGGTTCGCGAAATTCCATCTGAGGACAGATGCTATATTACTACCAAAGAACCTCATAAGGATGGCACTTGTCATCTGAATTTGCTTTTTTTCGTTCCTGTTGAATTTAAAGAGCGTGTAATACATATTATAAAGAAGCGCTTTATTTCTGATGAAAATAGGATTGAAACGGATATTCGTAACGCTACAGGTTATATTATGAAATATATTTTTAAAACCTTAGACGATCTGCGAGATAATCCGTCTATTGAAAATTTAAGCGATATTTCGTTTTGGTATCTAAAGCATCGTATTCGTCGCGTGACTATGTCGAAGACTTTTATTAGTCTTGAAATTTATCGCAAGGTAGGTGGTAAATTTAGCCTTATTGAGCTTACTAAAAATTATAGTTTGGGTTTGCTTACGGTGCTTTGCGACACCGATAGTAAGAAGCTTGTTTTAATTTATGATAACGATTTCGGGGATTTGTGGGTCAAGAAAAAGACACAAGTTTTTAATCCTTGCGGCAAAATTCAATCTCACGAGTTTAAATCTATAAGTGAGGCTTATAACAGCGATATTAAGCCAGTTTATTATAACCCATATAAAATTTTCCGCACCGCTTGGAAAGATATGAGCGACGAAAGATTAAAGCTTTACTGGCGCGACAATCAAAACGAAATGACCGATGACATTCTAAGCGTCCAAGATTACGCTATGCTTGAGAATGAGATGATCGAGCGTGGATTTTTACAACGTTTCAAAAATAAAATTCGTCTTTTTACTAATGATTTGGAAGATCTTGTTTTTAAGTATTCTAATAATGGGATTGTCCCATATCCGTTTTAAAAATTTGAAGGAGAAACAATGAAATATATAGCAACCCTTTCGGGTGGTAAGGATAGTACTGCAATGGTCGATATGTTACTGCGTAATCGAAGACCGCTTGATTATATCGTGTTTAAGGACACCTTACACGAGTTTGAGTTGATGTATCGTTATGTTGAGCGATTAAGTGATTATTTTCAATCACGCTACTGCAAAGATGTCGTTATTCTCAAACCTGAAATTTCGTTTGAGGATAGTGTGTTTGGTAAAATTTCAAGAGGACAGCTTGAGGGTTACATCCGTGGTTTGCCTACGCCTCAGTTTATGCCCTGCACCTGGCGCAGAGAGAGCAAAACTCGTCCTTTTGAACGTTTCATTAAAGAACAAGGTATAACTGAGTATAAAATTTACATTGGTTATACTACTTCTGAAGTTCATCGCAAGATGGCGGGCGATGAGTTTCTCTATCCTTTAATCGATGATTTTTTTATGAGCGAAACTGATTGTGTCGCCTATCTTAAAGACCGTGAGATGGAAAACCCGTTGTATAGATATTTCACGCGCACGGGTTGTAGCTTTTGCCCGGCTCAAAGCGATAGAAGCTTTTTTCAAGTCTGGAAACATTTTCCTAAAGATTGGGAATATATGAAACAGATTGAAGCTAGATTGTTTCAGCTTGAGAAGCAAGGCGAGAAGATCCAAAACAAATATTGGTTTAGCAAGAAAAGAACTTGCACCGATATGGAGAGGGTTTTTAAAAAGTCCGATAGGCAAGGTGGTCTTTTTGACTTTGATGATGAGCCGTTAAAAGATTGTTTTTGTAGGATTTAGGATTTTTTTATGCTGCTTAATGAGCTTTTTAATGATTATATCGAGTTTTACGAGCTGATACTTCGTAAGCATACTTTAGAAAGCGATATATCAACTTATAAGAAGCATATAGCTTCAAGCTTGGGCGAAAAAGACGTAAGCGATATAAGCTTTTTAGATATTCAAAGGCTCTGTAATAACTTAATCAAAGCTGATTATAAAATCAAGACCGTTAAGAATATCCTTGCAAAGCTTCACGTAATTTTTAAATTCGCTCAAAAGCTTGAGCTTATAGCTAAAAATCCTTGTGATTTTGTCGAGTTGCCTAAATTTGACAATAAGCGATACTTTGATTATCCGCTATCCGTCCAAAGGCAATTTATAAAAGCTATTTGTGAGAATGAAGCTGATAGCGCCGATATATTCTTTTTTCTACTCCACGGCAGGCGTAAAAATGAGGTCTTAAGCTTGCGTTGGAGTGATGTAAATTTAAAGACTAAAACCTATGTTATACCTTTTCAAATTAACAAAGCTAAGCGCGATATGGTCTATTCTATGAGCGACGAACTTTATAAAAGGCTACTAAAGCGCTATATATCCGCAAAACAGAATAATCAGCTAAATGGCTACGTCTTTGTCAATCCTGCTACTGGGTCAAAATTTGTTGATTTACGTAGAAGTTGGAATTCTTTGCTAAAGAGGAATAATCTGCCTAAGATTAGGCTTCACGATATAAGACATCTTATCGGCACGTATTGCATAAATCATCTAAAGCTGCCGATCGAGCAAGTGAGTTTTACTTTGGGTCATACAAATATTATTACTACACAAAAATATATTACTGCAAATATAAAACAATCGAAAAACACTATTGAAAATTTGATGAATTCCGTTTAAGTAAAAAATAAGCGTTGTGATCCATACGCTTAAAATAAGCTTAATGCTTTCCATTAGAAAAATAAGAAAATTTTAAGATTTTATCAAATGCCCTTATAATGGGTATTCGGTTGCAGAGGGTGGATTTGAACCACCGACCTTCGGGTTATGAGCCCGACGAGCTACCACTGCTCTACTCTGCGATACAAGAAGTGCGAATAAATTTTTAAATTCGCCAAATGGATGGGGTAGGAGGATTCGAACCTCCGAATGATTGGACCAAAACCAATTGCCTTGCCACTTGGCTATACCCCAGTAAAAATAATGAAATATAATTGTACATAAATAATTATAAAATGTCAATACTACTATATTCGAAATTTTATAAAGTAAAACAAAAATATAAAATAAACACACTTGTGCTACACAACATTTATAACTTAATTAGGAAAAAATCTCGGATAAAACTAAGATATAATATAAATAATAAAGGCCCAAGCAAACACTTGGGCCTTATTGCACTAGGAAGTTAATATTAAAAAATATTATTCTTCAAATTTAACACTGCTACCGCCAAGTTTAATTGGGCTAGACGCCATTAGCTTTTTAACAGCATCTCGGGTTCCTTTGCAAGCTACCTCACTATTTCCTGCTGTTGCATTAGATAGGGTCAAAATAGGATCGTCTTTTGCGATACTTTTATCAGGAATTGCAGCAGTAGCATTGCTTACAGTAAATGTAATGCATCCCTTATTCTTAACCTTCAAATCAACCGATGTACCAGTGCGATCTACTGGAATATTGGTAATTTTCTCTATAGCGTCTGGTAATTGCGCTTGAGCTTGGTAATATCCATTAATCTCATTTACGAGCGTAGATACATTTGTAGCTGCCTTAGAGATCTCAGCATCATCACGAGTAGCTGCAAGTCTTGGAATAGCAACAGCTGCCAAAATACCTAAAATAACGATAACGAAGATCAACTCGATCATAGTAAAACCTTTTTTCATGGTTTACTCCTTAAATAAAATTCATCCCGCATACCTATATGCGAAACTTGGCGGAATTATAGAGAAAAATTTAAAAATTGTCAATAGTTTTTGGCAAATTTTTTACAATTTATTTATAAAGTCCGATTTTGCGGGCATTTTAAAATAAAAATTTTAAACCCATTCGGTCTATTAATGTATTTTGGCGGCGCCTCTGCACATTGATACCATAAAAATCATTTGCTTTCATTCTGTACGCGTCCAATAAACCATATGTCTATTCGAGATGCAGGATACTACAGCCCGTATCTCTTCGTAAGAATTCCATACTCCTCCACGCGTCTATCTCGCAAAAACGGCCACCAGCGGTGCACATTTTCGCATCTTTGCATATCGATGGTTACGACTTCACATAGCTCATCGGTGCTATTTGCGCGAAACAGCTGTTCGCCCTGCGCGCCGAAAACAAAACTATTGCCCCAAAATCTAATCCCCTCTTCGCTGGCAAGCTGGTCTACGCGCTGTTTATTCGGCAGCACCTCTAAAGTTTCGCCGTTAAATTTGATCTCTATCGAAATTTTTAAATTCTCTCGTACCGCCTCATCCTTCGCGGGCAAAATTTCGCCGCCAATCGCCACTTTGCCGCTATCCGTTAGCGCACTGTTATTAAAAGATAAAATTCCGCCCTCGCTTAAAATTTTACTATCGCCACCTGCATCTACGGAGCGCAAAATTTTATCGCTGGCTACTCCGCCGTCGCTTGCTGGCGAAATTTTATTTCCCCCGGATAAAATTTCATCCGGCGAAGCCTCGCTAAGCGCTGCACTTTCAAAGCCCACGCGATTTACGGCGATTACGGGCAGGGAGTTTGCCACCGCATGCCCGCGTTGCACCGCGACCCAAGCCTCCAGCTGACGCTCCTTTTCGTCCTCGCCATCGCCGTCGAACCACCCGATCGCGGTCGGATATATGAGCAGCTCGGCACCGCGTAGCGCCATCGCACGCGCCGCCTCGGGATACCACTGATCCCAGCACACGAGCACGCCGAGCCGTCCCACGCTCGTATCTATGGGCTCAAAGCCCAGATCGCCCGGCGTGAAATAAAATTTTTCGTAAAACTGCGGATCGTCGGGAATATGCATCTTGCGATACCGCCCCGCGATAGAGCCGTCGCGCTCGAATACCACGGCGGTGTTGTGATACAGCCCCGCGGCGCGACGCTCGAAAAGCGAGCTTACCAACACGACGCCAAATCTCCTCGCCACCTCGCTCCAAAGCCGCAAATCGCGCTCGAAATCCTGCGCATAGTCGAAATTTTCGGTATTTTCGCGCTGGCAAAAATAATGCGTCTGATGAAGCTCTTGCAAAACGATTAATTGCACGCCCTTTGCCGCTGCGCGCGCGATGAGCTCGATACTACGCGTTATCGTGCGCGCCTTGGTACCTTCAAATTTATGCGAAATCAGCCCAACTTTTAAAATTTTCATATTTTTCCTTCGATCTAAATTTAAAGTTTAAATTTATTCATGCACGAGCAGTGCAGCGAGCCGTTTTGACGGATGAAAACGCGCGCGTTCACTCCCACTACTTCGCGATCCGCGCATGTCGCTCGCAGACGCGACAGCGCCAGCTCGTCCGCCGCGCGGTTTGGATCGTGCGGATCTGCGGGGTCTGCATAGGTAGGCACGATGAGCGCGCCGTTTAAAAAGACGAAATTTGCGTAAGTCGCGGGCAGCCTGCGCCCCTGATAAAAGATCGCGCGCGGGATCGGTAGTTCGATCACGTCGTATCCAAGTGATGAAATTTCATCCTTCATCGCGCCAAGCTCTGCGTAGTGCAGATCGCTCGGATCGTCGCACGATGAAACCGCCACGACGCGCGAGCTTAGAAAGCGCGCAAGGGTATCGACGTGGCTGTCGGTATCGTCGCCTTTTATGAAGCCGCGCTCTAGCCAGATTATCTTTTTTAGCCCAAAAATTTTACGCAGCCGCGCGTCCAGCTCGGCCTTACTTAGGGAGTTGCGATTTTCGTTCAGCAAACACGCGCTAGTAGTCAGCATCGTGCCCGCGCCGTCAAAATCGACGCTGCCGCCTTCTAAGATCAGATCCACGTCTCGCAGCGGACGGGCGCTCGCGGCGTAAAGCTTAGAATTTAACGCGTCGTCCTTGGCGCTTGCGAACTTGCCACCCCAGGCGTTGAAACGAAAATTTAACCCCGTGATTTTACCGCCCTCCTCTACGTCGATCGCGCCGTAATCGCGGATCCACGTATCATCGGTATCGATTTGCGCGAAGCTTGCGTTTGCTAAGCCGCCGCAAATTTGCTCAAAATCCTCGCGACCAGGCGCGATCGCGACGACCGACTCAAACCTCGCTGCGGCGGCGATAAAGCTGCGATAAGCCGCCCGTATCTCGCCTAAATACGGCGCCCAGTCGGTGTCCGCGTGCGGCAAAGACACCAAAAGCGTCTCTTGCTCTTCCCATTCGGCGAATGCTCTCATTTTTGCTCCAAGATTGAAATTTCACGGATTATAGTGAAAAAAGATATTTGTAGATGGTGCGCCCGGAGGAATTCGAATCCCCGACCTTTTGAACCGCAATCAAATGCTCTATCCAGCTGAGCTACGAGCGCACAAAATAAAAGAAACGGGATTATAGCGTTTTTAGCTTAAATTTAACCAAAAAGGCGATTTAAATTTCGACATGCGATAAATTTTAGCTTCGCATTTTTCGCATTTTTGCGTTTGCCCGATCGCGACGCCCAGTTTTTCGTTTAAATTCCAACGTGCAAGAATTTTAGCCTACTCAAATTTACCTTGTATCGCGCTGAAATTTAACTTACTTAAGGATTCTGCTTGCATCTTAGAATTTAAAATTTAGCTTACTTAAAATTCCGCAAGTCAAATTTAAAATATCCTAAAAATTTTACTATCTCACACCACGCAAAATAAATAAAATTTATCGCTTTTTAGGTATCATAAGCAAGCAATAAAATGAACGAGGGAGAGAAAATGAAAAAGGTCTTTTTAGCGTTTGCGCTGTGGCTCGGTTTTAGCGGGGCTGCTTTTGCAATGCAAGATACGGAGCCAAACGAGGCACAAGGGCAAAATTCGGCGGAAGTTAAAATTTTAAGCGATAAGTTTTTTAAGCTGTCCGCAAGAGAATACGCGAATGCAGTCGGTCGCTGCCTACCTTCCCATATCTATGACTATTGCGATAAAATTTATTCATTGGAAATTTCACGACTTATAAAGGAGTGCGGTTTCGGCGATGGAAAATATAGCGCTTGTCAAAATTTATTAAATATTGCGGATAGGAGTTGCTTTGAAAAGGATCAAATTGAAAATTCCTTGGCGTGCGGTTTATCCAGTGAAATTCTATTTAGAACAAATAGACCGTCAATTGGATTAAAACGATTAATAAGAGCTTGCGAAGTGGGCAAAATAGAAGATTTTTGCTTACTTTGTGCAGGAGCTCATTTTTACTATGATTTAGACATAGAAGAGGTAATAAAATATATGACGATGACGCGAGATTTGGCGCATGACAAAGAGCGCTATAATAAAATTATTACAAAATTGGAAAATTGCAAAGCTGATAAAGAGTGCAATCCTGCAAAATTAGAATTTCAATAAGCAAACGGCGAGATAGCAAATACGGCGGGCTAAATTTCTAAATTTAAATAGCAAGGGAAAGATCGCTATGGCGGATAGGCTGATCGATATCGGGCTCATTTTGTTTTTCGGCGGCTTTTGCATGCTATATAAACGGCGTATGCGGGATCGGCAAAGACTATATGCAGCGCAATAAAATAGATTTCGTGCGCTGGACCGAGGCATATTTTGTGCTCCAATACGCCGTTTGATTCGAACGAGCCGCTAGAATTAAAATTTAAAGAGCCCAAAAGCAAGCATTAATCTACAATTTTTTCGAGTTCGTCATCCATTATGCGATAATCGCGCCATTTTTAGTGATCTATGCGGGGATTTTTCTATTTTGCGCGGGGCTAGCCATTAAAATTTTATCTTAAATTTAAAATTTGCGACGCGGATGCAGAGCGGGCATTGCATAGACGCCGTTATTCATAGCGGAATTTCAAAATTTTATACTGCGCCTCTTGCTAAGCACGCTACGCTTATTATATTTTAAGAGATAAAATTTCAAAATTTTATCGCCGAATCCACGGCTTGTGGAATTTATGCCGTGATTTCCGTTTCTATCGGGGTGGGAAGGGGCTCTCATTGCGAGGCCGCATTTCTCGCGGGCGCCGCCTCCGCAGCACTGCATTGCTCTGCTCGCCCGCAAACCCCGCCTAACCCCCTACAACGCTATATGGACAAGCTGCGTTCGCGTTAAATTCTTTCTATTGCAGCTACGCCGCATGAAATTCTTTAGAGGTAAATTTCATCGTATTTGGAATTTTAAAATTCCATCCGTAGCCGCCAAGCAAATTTATCCGCCGATAAATCATCAAACCGCCGACCGACCGCAAAACCGAAACGGCTTGCGGCGATGGAATTTAAGCAATGCGAGCTCAAATTCCATCCACGGCACGGCTTCTCCATGGCGCGTTCATTTTGGCAGCGGTGCGACCGTAGCCGCACTCTATTAAAACTCTATTCGGAACCGCCCCCGCCTCGTTTAAATTCTATCGCACAAATTTTGCCGAGCGCTAAGGCGGAGGATGAACCGCCCCCGCTTTGTTTAAATTCCGCTGCACCGACCGATCGCCGACCAGCCCCGGGATCGGTTACGAGCTCATTACAGGACCGATCGGCAGCAAACCGGCCACAAACCAGCAGCCCGCTGAAGCAAACGATCTAGCAAAATCGAAAAGATCGGTCGCAAACGAACCTGTCGTCAAATCAAGGGATAGCCGAAGCGCTAAATCGGTCGTCGATCCGGTTTCAAAACCGCTTGGTACGCCAAATGAGCAGGCTGATTAACAATCCGAGCCGTAAATCCCCGACCGATTGCAATCCGAGCGGACTGATCCGCAAATAAGCAGACGGGCTAACGAGCTAGACGATATAGCCGCAAATTGCCGACTAATTGCGAGCCGAGCCGCTAAACCGCTCGGTCACAGACCCGCCTCCAAGCCGCCCTGCCACAGGTTAATTCTGAACCTACCCAAGCCGTAAGCATAACCCGAAGCCGTCCGGTCCGGTCGTAAGCCGATCCCGAAGCCGCACGGCAAGCGGGCTAGCCTCAAAGTCGCCCAAGCCGCAAGCCGGTCCCAAAACTGCTCGGTTGCAAGCTAAACTAGAAGCCGCCCAATAAGCAGGCTAATCCCGAAACCGCCGCTTACTCTACGTAAATTTTATACTCGCCGTAGCCGCGCGCGTCCATCTCCTCAAGCGGTATAAATTCCAAACTCGCGCCGTTGATGCAGTATCTCATACCGCCCTTATCCCTCGGTCCGTCCTCAAAGACGTGTCCTAAATGGCTGCCTCCTACGCGGCTTGAGACCTCGACGCGCTGCATGCCGTGGCTGTCGTCTCGCGCATAGGCGATCGCATCGGTCGTTATCGGCTTTGAAAAGCTCGGCCAGCCGGTGCCGGAGTTGTATTTGTCGGTAGAGGAAAAGAGCGGTTTTTTCGACACGATGTCGACGTAGATACCCTTTTTATAATTCTTGTCGTATTCGCTAGAAAACGGCTGCTCGGTCGCCTTTTCCTGCGTGACTTGATACTGAAGCTCGGTCAAATTTTTCTTCAGCTCCTCCTTGCTTTGCACTTTAAATTTTTCATCGTCCTCAAGCGGCTTTTTAGCAAGGCGCAGATCAATGTGGCAGTAGCCGCCCGGGTTTTTGTCTAGATAGTCTTGGTGGTAATCCTCCGCCTTGACGTAGTTTTTAAGCGGCATAACCTCGACCGCTATCTTTTCATCATATTTGCTCTGCTTAAAGGCTACGAATTTACGCGCCGTCTCGCCGCTCGCCTCGTCGGTGTAGTAGATGCCCGTGCGATACTGGCGACCGCGGTCGTTACCTTGCTTGTCGATCGAGAACGGATCGATGATGCGGAAATAATGCGCCAAAATTTCAGGCTCGCTAATGACGTTGGCGTCGTATTTTAAGTGTAGCGTCTCGGCATGATCGCTGCTATGTAAGCCCTCGTAGCTTGCTTTATCGCTCTTGCCGTTGGCGTAGCCCACCTGCGTCGCGACTATGCCGTCGAGCTGTTTGTAATACGCCTCCATGCCCCAGAAGCAGCCGCCTGCTAGATAAATTTCTTTTACGTTTGCGTTCACGCCGCCTCCTTTAACTTTGAAATTTGCGTCCGACGCACCGGCGCTACCGCCGCCTGCGGCATTAAGCGCGACTAAATAACCTGCCGCCAAAACAAAGAGGCAGATTAAAACTTTAGAAATTTTCATTTTGATCCTTTCGTTTTGAATTTTGCGCAATTTTACAATCTATAAATGAAGCGAGAGTGAAATTTTGCCGAGCTTGATATTTGCCACAAACGGCGAAATTTAAAGGCGCTTGAGTGCGGCGCGGTAAAATTTGAGCCAAAATTTAGAGGCTACGGTAAAATTTTACCGCTAAGTTACGCGCCATAATAAAACCGCGCTAAGGCTGCGCCGAAATCGCGCGTCGTAATAAAACATTCGCCCAAGCCGCGTGCGCCGCGCTATTCTACGTAAATTTTAAAATTTAGAGCGCACCAAGGCCCGTGAACTTGCGTAAATTTTAAAATTCCTAGCAAAACGCAACCGAGTAGCCCTCGTAAATTTAAACCGATAAATTTATATCAAACTGCACGGACATAGTGGCAAACCTAGCATTCTGCCGATTAAATTTAAAATTTACGCGCCGCGGCAGCTAGATAAAATTTTAGCGACCATTCAGGAGAGGCGAGTGATTAAATTTAGATTGCGCCGCACCGATACTAAGCGGTATGTCGCATATCCAAAAAACCCGCGCCGTGCAGTAGTATAATGAAGCGCGAACAGTCGGATTTGCACTGCCTCCGCCGCGTAGCGGAGCGCAGTCAAATTTATATCGCGCCCGCTACGCAGCGAGCAACGAGATCCGCTCCGGCGCGGTTTTAAAGATTCGCAACGGCATAAAAATTTGCAAAGCTAGCACAATAAATCCGCTCCGACGCGGGCGAGCAAAATTTAGTGTAAAAAGTGGCGCACTCCCGTAAAATACATCGCCATGCCAAACTCGTCGGCGCTTGCGATCACCTCATCGTCGCGGATGCTGCCGCCCGGCTGCACGACCGCCGCGACGCCCGCAGCATGGGCGATCTCGATGCTGTCTTTAAACGGGAAAAACGCCTCGCTTGCAAGCGCGCAGCCGCGCAGATCGACGCCCACGTCGCGCGCCTTCGCCACTGCCGCACGTGCGGCGTCCACGCGGCTCGTCATACCCATGCCGATCGCGACCATCGCGCGATTTTTGACGTAAACCACGCAGTTGCTCTTCGTAAGTGCGGCGATCTGCCACGCGATTTTTAGGTCATCCAGTTCGCTCTCGCTAGCCGCGCGCTTGGTGACGCAGCGGGCGTTTGCGACCTCGCCCGCGCCCACGTAGTCGCGCTGCTGATACACGAAGCCGCCGTCGATAAATTTAAAATCATACTTGTCGTTTTCGCGGATTAAAAACTCCCCGCCCTGCTCAAAAATTTTAATGCGCTTTTTCTTTTCAAATACCCCAAGCGCCGCGGGCGTAACGCGAGCGGCAAGGATAACCTCGACAAAAATTTCGTTAATTTTATTCGCTAGCTCCTCGTCCAAAACGCCGTTTATCGCCACGACGCCGCCGTATGCCGAGACTGGGTCGCATTTTAGCGCCTCTACGTAGCTTTCAAGCAAGCTGGATTTTACGGCAAAGCCGCATGGATTGGCGTGCTTGCAGATCGCTACCGCAGGCGCCTCCCCAAAGCTGCTAGCGAGCATCAGCGCGCCGTGCATATCGGTCATATTATTAAAGCTCGCCTCGCCCTTTAGGCTCTTAAAATGGTTGCTAAAAAAATCCTCGAACTCGTACAACGCGCCCTTTTGGTGCGGATTTTCGCCGTAGCGAGTATCAAAAACCTTGCTGCCCGTGATAAATTTTTTCGCGCCGAAGCCGCCGTTAAAGCGCTCGTTCATATAGTTTGCGATCATCGCGTCGTAAGCTGCGGTGTGCTCATAAGCTTTAATCATCAAATTTTGCCTAAATTTCAGCTTCTCGCTCTCGTCCGCGCCGCTTAAATTTTGCAAAACCGCGTCGTAATCAAGCGGGCTAGTAACGACATAGACGCTTGCGAAATTTTTAGCCGCGCTTCGAACCATCGCAGGCCCGCCGATGTCGATGTTTTCGATAATCTCCGAAAAATCGTCGGTGCGGGCTACGGTCGCTTTAAAAGGATATAAATTTACGCACACGAGATCGATGCCGCCGATGCCGTGCTGCGCGGCTTGGCTTGCGTGATTTGCATCGTTTCGCTTATACAAAATTCCGCCGTGGATCTTTGGATGCAGAGTCTTAACCCGCCCCTCAAACATCTCTGGCGAGCCCGTGTATTGGCTCACTTCCGCTGCTTTCACGCCATTTTGCAAAAGCAGTTTATGCGTGCCGCCCGTACTTAAAATTTCAAATCCTAGCTGCTCAAGCCCTTTGGCAAACTCTACGACGCCCTTCTTATCGCTGACGCTGATTAACGCTCTCATCTTTTCTCCTTTTAATTTATTCGCATAATTTTTTAAAAATCAGCTCGCGCATGTCGTTTGCATTAAGCTGAAAATACAAAATCGCCTCACGGCGAGCCTTTTGATACTCGCGCCTCGTCTTTTCATCTGCTGCGCCGAGCTTGGCGCCGTTAAATTTCGCCATACGCGCCGAACTCAGCTCTTTTAGCCTCTCGCCGCCCGGAGAGATGCCGCCGCTATAATTAAACCACTCTTTGCTTTGAAAAATATTAAATAAAATTTGAAAATCTACGAAATTTCCCTTATTGTACTCGGCGCAGACCCCCTTTTTGTGGCTTGCGGTATAGATCGCGCCGTATCTACGCTCGAAAAAATATAGTTTTATGAGCTTTGCATTTTTGTCTAAATTTGCACCGCTACCGCCTAAAATCGCAAGCCTCGCATCTCCGCGCGTTTCGTAAGGGCCTAAAATCGTGCCGTTTTCGTAGAGATTGCCGCCGTAAAAAGCGTATTTCGTATCCCTAAGCTCGTCCGAAAGAACGTAGGTTTTATCGGTTGCGAGCGAGTTTTTGCCCGCGCAGCCGAGCAGCGACAGAGCCAAAAACAGAGATGAGATAAAAAATTTCATCGCAAAAACCCTTTTAAATTTTAAAATTTTGCCGAATTTATGAAGCGGAATCGGCAAAGCGAAATTTACTAAATTTACCGCACGCAATTTAAATTTACTTCTCAAATGCCGCCGCCTTGCTCACGCGGACGTAAATTTTAAAATTTTGCGCCGCTTGCAAAGGCTAAATTTAAAAGCCGCAACGCAAAACGTAAATTTAAACCGCAGCGCAAATTTAGCCGCAAGGGCCTGCGCAAATCGGCTAAATTTAAAATTTCGCAGCGCAGCTTTTATCGCCAAGCCGGGTTGTACTTGCTTTTGCCGCTGCTGCTCGTTTAAATTTTACGCGCCGCTTTAAATTTTACAAGCTGCAAATTTAAATCGGCACGAGACCCAAAAACCGCGCTAAATATAATAGATGCTGTTTTTGATATTTTTGCCGTCGAGTTCGTTTTTACGCCACGAGCTCTCGTCGTTTAGCACGATCCAGCGCTTCTCCTCCTCACGGTAAAACCAATCCTTGTCGATCTGATAGTAGATCTGGCATCCCGAAATTTCGATGATATTGGCGATGTTGTTGTCGTGGTAGTTGTTCTCATCAAAGTCAGTGAAGGTGCGCTGCCCCATCTCGGCGTAGAGCTCGTTTAAAATTTGAAGCATCTCGCTTAGGCGCGTATCCATCTTCTCGACCTGAAGCCCAAGCTCGTTAGCCTCTCTGAATAAGATCGGATAGTCGTGCGACGGATAGCCGCTGTTTAGCTTGTCGCTGATAAAGGCGATCTTTTGCTCATCGTCGAAGTGATAGCGCAGAATTTCGCGGCAAATTTTAAGCGACAGGCTGCTTGCGCGATCGACGGCGCCGAAAACGAGCGGATGGATATATTTATAAAGCTCCTTATACGGGTTCTCGTCGTTGGGGCGCTCGTTATTTTTCCAAAGCTTCACCACGCGACTTAGCTCGTCCATCGAAACGTTGGCTTGATCGTTTGTGTTCGTAACCGGCGAAAGCTCGTGGCGCAGCGAAGTATCGACCGACGTTAGGTAGCCTAGCGGCCCCATTAAAATTTTATTCGCCCCAAGCGCCATCATCGTAGCCGCCGAAGCGCAGTTTGCCGGCACTAGCGCAATCAGCTCGTCGCAGTGGTTGCGCAAAATCGAGACGATCTTAAGCGAGGCGATACCGCTGCCGCCGTCAGATTTGATGTAAAGGTAGAGCTTTTCGAAATGCTTGCCCTTTAGGTGGTCGTTGATGCTGATCGCGTCGTTACCGCAAACGCTGCCCGCGCCCGAATTGAAGTAGGTAAGCAGCGGCGCGCCCAGATATTTCTCGATATTCGTGATCACCTCTTGCGTTTGCTTCATCAAGATCGGCGGTTGCTTCGCCGCCTTTTTGGCGCCCTGCTTCTGCGGCTCCTGCTCTTTGGATAAAAATCCCATGTTTTTCCTTTCGTGTTGGTTTGGTTTTAAAATTTTAACTTACAAATATCGCGCAATCTATCTTGGTGCCACTCAATGCTCTCTTTAACCGTATTGCCTAGAGCCGTATGCGGGCTTTGCAAAAACGCCCTACTATTTTTTAGACTTGAGCCCACGTATTCGTAACGTGAGATCACGTTTGCGCTAGCGCTTTGCGACACCGAAGCCGAAAACGAGTATGAATAAAGCGGTGCGGAGGAAGCGTAGCCGCTAAAGTGCTCTTTTAGGCTTACGAATTTGCCCTCCGCAAAGGTCTTGCAAACGCCGCCGCTCGCGGAATACTCGGCGATTCGTAGCTCTTTATTGGGCGTAAAAACGTAGATCGTAAATTTATTTAGACCTCGCTGCGAAATTTGATCCTTAGCCGTGCCGACTCCTCTTTCGTCCGTAAATAGATAGAGATTGGAGCCCTCCTCTTCATATCTTCCTAAGATTGCGTCATCTTTTAAAAGCATGCCGCCTGAAATTTTATACTCGGTGACGGTCTGCCCGTCGTAGCTCATCATCACGGAATTTTCCGGATGTAGCTCGGCTTGTGAATACTTTACTTTCATACAACCCGTAAGCAGCGCGACCGCCGCAAACAGCGTTAAAATTTTAATTTTATCCATAACTCCCTCGAAGTTTATCTGCAAAAATCGTCTAGTTTCCTAGTCTTCATAGCCTTTGCATATCCGCGAAGATATACGCTCGTAACGCTAATTTTTACGGCACGATCCATTTTCTTATCTTGGATTAATTTGCTTATATCCGAAGTTTTATATACACCTAATTCCTTTGAGGCTCCATTTTGTATGATGCCCTCGTCGTCGCTTTTTGAAATTTTACCATCCGCGTAAAGCCAATCGCCATCTTTAAAAGTATTTGAAATAAAGTCAAAATTCACGTATCGGCCTGCGTTATAGACGCTGCAAATTCCATCCTTGTGCCAAACGCTAAATATCATTGCGCCCCCATCGTCAAAATGATAAAATTTCATCCGTTTAGCATTTAGAGCGGATCTGTAGTTATTACCGTAAGACCTGCCCGCCCCATCGACGGCAATCGTTCTTATGTTATTTCTATATATCGAATACACGCCTAAATTTCTGCCGTTTTCATACAGATCCTCGCCCGCAAATTTATAGATCACGGTTTTGTTGCCGTCGTAAAATTTAAACTCCTTATCGCTCTTAGCCGGGCGCAATATCGCGCATCCTCCAAGCAGTGTCGCCAAAACGGCAAAAATTATAAAATTTTTCATTTATCTCTCCTTAAATTTAATCCAACCTTTTAGACTTTTCTCTACAAAGCAGACCAAGAAGCGTAGCACCGCTAAGTACGACGGATGCTTGCACATGATCTGCTATTGTCGAATTTAGTTTTTCTAAAATTTTTTTATCCACATAAGATAACTTTTCATTAACGAAATCATACCTGGATGAAATTTTCCCCATTCCTTTTCTTGACATCAAAACATCATAACTATATGCCACGATCGGCTCACCTCGTGAATATATAGTGATATACTCCTTTATATGTACATATTTTCCTGCGGACAATGCTTTACAAACGCCGTCATTATGGCTAAAAGAGATTACTTTAAGAAATTCGTTCGGAACGAATATTATCTCCGTAATTTTTTTAGAATTATGTTCCTTTATCGCACTGGGATCTATATAACCATTTCCCATTTCATCCGTATAAATCTGCATACCAAGTCCCGGTGCCGTAAGATATTTGCCTAACACTTTGCCATTTTTATAGAGTTTTCCGTTATGGGCTCGGTATCTGGTGGAAATATTTTTGTCAAAGCTTAACATTGCGATATCTTCCGAGTCGGCAATTCCGTTTTGATCTTTTTTGCCCGCGCATCCTCCAAGTAGTGCCGCCAAAACGGCAAAAATTATAAAATTTTTCATTTATCACTCCTTAAATTCTAATCCTTCGCCGCACCTTATCGCCGTATCGCGATCCATCTTAAAATTTCAAGGCGTTTTGCGCCCTCAAATTTTAAAATTTGCTCGCCCTACTTCTCGCCGAAGCGCTCCTTTAAAATTTTATACGCCTCATTGATCTCCTGAAGCTTCTTCGTGCCCTCCTGGATGATCTCCTCGTCCGCACCCTTGCCCATCAGGATGTCGGGGTGGTATTTTTTAACAAGTTCGCGATATTTTTTCTTGATCTCGTTAAACGTAGCGTCCTTGGAGAGCCCCAAAATTTCATACGGATCTCTTTTGGTTTTGGCGGAGCCTTGCGAGCTGCTCGAATAGCCGCCATATCCACTCGAATACCCGCCGTATGAACCGCCTGAGCTTTGCGAGCCTCCGTAGCCCGAACCCGTCGTGCCGCCATAGCCATAGCCCGTGCCGCCGCCATAACTGCTGCTTCCGTAACCGCCGGTGCTTCTGCCGCCGTATTTGTCCCAATACCCGCCGCTTCTTGTGCTATAGCCGTCGTATTCGTCGTAAGCCGTATCGCTTTGCGCGCCGCCGTTTTCGTAATATGTGCCGTAAAAGCTGCGTTCAAAGGTCGCAAACATCTGGCTTTGGATATGCTCGGGCAAGCCCAATCCGTCGCAGATCTGCGAGATCGTGCGCCGCTCTGCCGCGCTAAAACCGCGATCGACGTAGGCTAAATTTAAAAAGAAATAGATTAGCCCAGTTTTGCGGCTCGGGCTCGGGCGGTAGGTTTGGTTATATTTCTCGGCGAGCTCGCGCACGTTTGCGAGACTTTCTTTCTCGACTTTGTAAACGAGTTTCAGCGCCTCTCGCTCGCGCTCGCCGGCGCCCATTTGGCGCACCAAATCGTCCAAAATTTCGCTTATCATCGCAGCTTCGGACTCGCTTACGTGCCCGTCGCTTTTGGCGACCTTGGCTAGAAGCGCTACTAAAATTTTAGCCTCTCCTAGCTGCATTCGCGCCTTGCCGCGATAACCGGAGTTACCGAAAACTCCGCCGATCTGGGCAAAAATATAAAGCGCGATTAAAAGAAATATGACGCTAAGCACGCTAGTCTTCGCTCTTTATGATCTTGGCAAACTCGCCGAAATAAATTTCTTTTAGCGCAGCGAGCTTTTTACGGACGGAATTTATGCGAAACACTTCGCCGCCGCTGATGCCTAGACGCATCAAGCTTAGCCCGTATTTTGCGGCCAGCTCTTTAAATTTCGCCTCATCGCGCACGCCGAAAATCGCGCGCGAAAAGCTCTCGTCGAAAATATCTCTGCTATCGTCGCAGCTCATCTCAAACTCGCCGCCTACGCCGCCTACGCACGCCATCTTAGCTAGTGTAATCGCCACGCCGCCGATGCCTACGGAGTTTGCAAATTCTAAAGCCCCGCTCTTGCCTGCTTCTATCGCGAAGTCCCACAGAGCGCGTTCGGCTTTTAAATTTAGCTCAGGCAGGCTGCCTGCAACGCGGTTTTCTACCGCTTTCATATAAAGCGAACCCGCAAAGACGCCCTTCGTATCGCCTACCAGATAGACGCTCACGCCGCTAGCGCAAAAATCGCTAGAGATGATCTCGCCCTCGTTCGTGCCCACGCACACGATCGCGGGAGTGGGCTGGATGCTAACGCCGCCCGTTTCGTTATAAAGGCTTACGTTGCCGCTTACGACGGGGGTATTTAGCGTGGCGCAAGCCTGCTTGATCCCCTCGCAGCCCTGCGCGAACTGCCACATGACCTCGGGATTTTGCGGATTGCCGTAGTTTAGGCAGTCGGTGATGGCCAGAGGCGCTGCGCCGCTCATAGCGACCTTTCGCCCCGCCGATGCTACCGCGAGCGCCGCGCCTATGCGAGGATGGACGTAATTCATCCGCGTGTTGCAGTCCGCAGCCATCGCGAGCTTTACGCCGTTTTGCTTAACGCGCAGCACCGCAGCACCCAGCATGCCGGGACGCTTGGCGGAGTTTAGCCCTACGTTGGCGTCATATTGATCGTAGATGTAGGATTTATTTAGTATTTCGGGGTCTTCAAAAATTTTATCAAACGCCGCGTCCAGCTCGCGCTCGCTTGCGCCGCAGCCGCACAAATTTTGCCGCGCGATCTGCGCCATATATGCAGGCTCTTTTATCGGGCGATCCAGCACGGGTGCGGCTTCGCTAAGCGGCTCGATCGGGATCTCACCCGCTAACTCGCCGTGCCAAAAAAGCTCCATCTTGCCGCTATCCGTTACCTCGCCTATTACGGCGGCATCCAGATCCCATTTGGCAAAAATTTCTTTGATTTTCTCTTCGCAGCCCTTTTTGGCGCATATCAGCATGCGCTCTTGGCTCTCGCTTAGCATCAGCTCATACGGGCTCATCCCCTCCTCGCGCATCGGTACGCGGTCCAAATTTAACCTCATGCCGCTGCCGCTGCGTCCAGCCATCTCAAAGCTGCTTGAAGTAAGCCCCGCCGCGCCCATATCCTGGATACCCACGACGTAATCGGTTTTAAAAAGCTCCAAGCATGCTTCCATCAGCAGCTTTTCGGCGAACGGATCGCCCACCTGCACGGTCGGGCGCAGGGATCTGTTCTCCTCGCTGAAGCTATCGCTCGCCATCACGGCTCCTCCGAGCCCGTCACGGCCCGTCTTAGAGCCTACGTAGATCACGCTATTGCCCACGCCTTCGGCCCTGCCGTAGAAAATTTCATCCTTTTTAACAATACCCAGGGCAAAGGCATTAACTAAAATGTTGCCGTCAAAGCTAGCGTCGAACGTCGTCTCGCCGCCTATCGTAGGGATGCCCATGCAGTTGCCGTAGTGAGCAATACCTGCGACCGCGCCCTTAAGCAGATAGCGCTGCCTCCTGGCGCTTTCGCTTCTTCCTCGCACCTCGCCGAAGCGAAGCGAGTTCATATTGGCCTCGACGCGCGCACCCATCGTAAAGATATCGCGCAGTATCCCGCCCACGCCGGTCGCAGCCCCCTGAAACGGCTCGATGAAGCTAGGGTGGTTGTGGCTTTCCATCTTAAAAACCGCAGCCATGCCGCCGCCGATGTCGATGACGCCTGCGTTTTCGCCCGGACCCTGGATAACCCAAGGCGCCTTGGTCGGAAAGCCGCTTAAGTATTTTTTGCTCGATTTGTAGCTGCAGTGCTCGCTCCACATCGCGCTAAAAATCCCAAGCTCAAGCAGATTCGGCTCGCGACCTAAAATTTTTAAAATTTTTTCATATTCTTCGTCTGAAATTTTATGTGCTGCTACTACTTTTTTGTCCATTTTTTCGCCCTTTTCGCCGTTAAATTTAGGCCTATATGATAGCTAAAATTTTCTATCATTTCGATTAATCTTCGCCCTTTTTAAGATACTTCTCGTAAAGTTTCGCCTCTTTTAAAAACGCGTAAAATGCATTAATGTTTGCCGTGATAAATCCCTTGCGCCCGTCAAAAAGCGATCTGCGCAAAATGTATGATTTAAAAAACGCAAACGGATAGATCAGTAAAAGCTTCGCAAGGCTCGGCTTCTTGCCCTTCTCAAAATCCCCCTGCGCGCGCAGCGTGGAGTAGTTGTTGTTTTTCATAACGAGCTCTGCAATCGGCTTTTCGCTAAAGTGATTAATACAAAATTTGCTCTTTTTCACCGCGCCCTTTACGATCGAAATTTGCGCGTGTACTCCCATATTTTTATACTCGCCGCACTCCTTGCGAAAGAAGCGGATGTGAGTGTTTTTATGCACGAGATCAGAGCATCTGCGCCCGAGCGAGTATTCATGAAATTTAATATCCAGCGCCGAATAATCGCTCTGGCTCATAAACTCCTCTATCTCGCCTTTTAGCTCAGGACTTACCTCCTCGTCGCCGTCGAGATTGAGCACCCATTCGTTGCTACATAGCGAAAACGCATAGTTTTTCTGCACCCCCTCACCCTGCCAATCGTGATGGTAAATTTTATCGGTAAATTTACGTGCGATTTGCAGCGTGGCATCGGTGCTGCCGCTATCGACGATTATGATCTCGGCAAAATCCGCCACGCTACGCAGCATACGCTCGATGTGGCGCTCCTCATTCATCACTATCGCATAAACGGATGCTTTAATCATAGTTTGTTCCTTATCCTCGTAAATTTCAGCCAAAAATCAAAAAACCCCTCCGTGCCCAAAATGCCGATACGCTTTACGGCGTATTTGTCGTCGCCCGCCTCGTAAAGTCCGCGCTTGACGACCACCGCGCCTTTAAAATTTGATCTAGCGATATTTAAAATTTCGTCGTTAAGCTTACCGTACGGGTAGGCAAACACCTCGCACGGCCGTCCGCAAATACGTGCTACGCGAGCCTTGGATTCGATGATCTCGTCTGCTGCGAGCTGCGGATCGCTCGCGTAGGTAAGGTCTAAATTTACGTGGTGCATCGTATGCGCGCCAAACTCTACCAGCCCGCTTGCTTGCATTTTTAAAATTTGCTCCTTGCTTAGCATGCGCGCAAGATGGGCGGTGTTGGCACGCTCCCAGTCGTTTTGCACGGCATCCGGCACCAAAAATATGCTCGCTTTAAAATCGTATTTTTTCAAAATTTCAAAGGCGCTAGTAAAGTTATTTTCAAACCCGTCGTCAAACGTTATGCAAACCGCCTTTTTAGGCAGCCGCTCTAGCGCGATAAGCTCGCTAAGCTTAAAGCTACTAAAGCCATTTTTCGCAAGCCACGCGATCTGTCTTTCAAAATCCGCAGGCTTCAGCCGCCATTTATCGAATTTATCGCCCTTATGCTCCTCTACGCTATGATACATCAGCACCCGCGCCTTATGCCAGCCCTGCGGGATCCGCCACCAGTTATACCGCAGCGAAACGCCCACCGCGGCGGCAAAGATCAGAAAAGCTACAAAATAGGTCATATCAAGCTCTTGTAAGCTTTGATGTATTGATTTACGACGTTAGACATATCGAATTCTCCTTTACATTTTTCCTTTACTTTAGAAAAAATCGCCTTAAATTCTTCATAATTCTCATATACTTCGTTTAGTTTACGCCGTAACGACAAAATATCTCTTTCAAACAGCAGCTCTTTGGGTAAAATTTCGGTGCAAATACCCACTGCAGTAGAGATTAAAAGCGGCGAATAATATACGCCATCGATTGCCGTTAACCCATAAGCCTCAAATGCAGACGCAATGATTTGTAGATTACAAGCACTTAAATAATCTTGTAAATGATCCGTAAAGCCTGCAATATTTATCTTTTCTTCCAAGCCTAATTCTTTTATTAAATCCTTTAAATTCTCATCTTCTTCACCACTACCGAATATTGTGCATTCAAAGTCAAAATTTACATCCGCCAAAGCCTTTATTATTATATCCATACCCTTGGGCGCAGATAATCTGGCGGCTGAAATGATACTAAATTTATTACTTCTATATTCTCCCTCCTTTGGCTTTTTATACGCCATCGCATTTTTGATGATTATGGAGTTTGCAGGCAAAATTTCTTTCGTATCCTCTAACACCGCCACGCATAGATCAGCTAGTTTATAATTTTTCTTCACCTGCAAAGTATGCTTCGTAGCCACCACTCCGATTCTCCTAGAGCCTAAAAATCGTGCTAAATTCCGTGCGCGATACATTATTTCAATTTCTTTTGTATTGTGACAATGAATTATGTCTGGTGAAATTTTAATTAAAAGCTGTGCTGTCTGTAGTAAAAATAATGGATTATATCTATTATGCCCGAAATTAAATTTGATTAAATTTACGCGTTCACTCAAATATGGTGCAATCTTTTCGTCGCTTAGCAAAAATACCTCATTAGTTTTTGCCATTTCATTACACAGATCGACGCAGACTTTCTCTGTTCCAGCGAACTGCTTCCATTGTAGCGTATGTAGAATTTTCATATCGCTCGCCCTTTCTTATAAATAAACTCGCGCCATTCGTAAGGCTCGCTGTAAAAATCGCTCCGATCGCTTTTATCCTTTTCGCCACGGCCGTCGCGATATTTGCCGTCTCCGTAAATTTCATCGCAAATTTTGGCACCAATTTTATCGTCCTTACCATTGTCTTCGCAACCCACTGCGTGAGCCTCGTCATTAAATTTTAGTTTTTCATCGCTCTTTTTACCGTAAATTTTTCCGCCTTCGCTACGGCTATCATATCTCTCTCCAAGTTCGCCACCAACTTTACTGCAGTCGTCGCTATCCGCATTTTTTAAATCCGCGCCGAAGCTCTCTTCAAAGATCGTCTCAAGCATAAATTTTGCCACTCGGGCGGCGTTTACGATCCTTAGCGTCTTGGCTCTGCCGCACCGCGCGATACGCGCGTATTCGCCGCTAGCAAGAAGGCGTTTAATCTTTGAAAAGCAATCCGCAGGACCGTCAAAATAAACTATCTCCGAGCCGTCCTCGTAAAGCCGCTCAAACCCCGCGATCTTGGGACTAAAAGTGCAGACGCCGCATCCTAAAAACTGCGCCATGCGGTCGCTCGCGCCGAGCAATTTATGAGCGCGCGCGCACTCAAGCTCGTCGTCGCGATTAAAATTTATCGCGATCTTCGCAGCCGCGATCTCGCGATGAAATTTATCGCCGAATACGGCAGGCGCGCCGAGGCTCGCAAAAATTTTAAGCCTAAGCCCCTCTTTTTCGCAAAAATCGCGCAGCAAAAGTGCAAATTTATACCTCACGTCCTCTTGATAATCGCGCGCTATGTAGATCACGTCGGTCGTTTTAGCGGCGTATAGGCGCTTATCAAACGCCGCGTCGGAGATGTTTGGGAAAAAGGCAAATTTCGCGCCGTATCTCGCCGAAAGATAGCGTAGCTTCAGCGCATTCGCCCAAAAAAACACGTCGATGAAACTTAGCTTTTCGAAAAATTCCTGCCTTTCTTGCAGGTGATCGACATACCAGATTGCGATTTTAATCTTAGGAAGCGCCGATTTTATCGCCCGCAGCGCCCTAAGACTGATCTTTTCGCCCTTGCCGATTAGAAGTAGATCGGCGCCGATATTTTCGCAGATACGCACGAGTTTGGCGTTCATTTTCTCTAGCCCGCTATTTTTTAGGCCACAAAAGCGCAGGCTCCGCTCCCAATCGCGGTAGCTAAAATCATAGACGAAGTGCCCGCCGCGAACGAGGCCGTGGCTGATCTTGCGCTCCATGCCGTAGAAAAAACTGCCGTCGTCGTATTCGTTGAAAATGCCGCAATGCACGATTTTTAGGCTTTTATTTCTCTCTTTTGACACGGCTATTTATTTCTCATACTATTGCTATTGCTATTTATTCGGCTTGCATACAGAAGGGCAGAAAAAACTGCTATATAGCTCAAAATAGGTTTATTTACAAATGGAGAATGATCAAATTGAAAAATTACTAAAAAATATATAAAGATAGTAGAAATTTTGAATTCTTTATAGCAAAACGAACTATAAATATTATAAACTATGCCTAAAAAATAAAATATCGCACCAAAAAATCCGGTATAAAGTATAATCTCTAAAATCATATTATGAGCCATGCTATAGCTTGGATCGATGCGAATAGCTCTTTCCGGAAGATTTAAAAATACATCTATCCCCCAACCAAATATAGGTTTTTGCATTATCATATCAATGCTATACTTCCAGATAGCATATCTTCCCGATGAATTTCCTTGGATTAGATCACCGAACCTTTCTGATAGACTTTCTATATTTAGTAATACAACTAATACAAGAAATGCTAGTGTGACAAATATTAATATTAAATTTTTATTTCGCTTAAAATTCACAATGCAATAGAATAAAGTAGCAAAAAAAGCAGCTACCCATGAGGAACGAGAAAACGTAAATATAGTAAAAATAGATAAAATTGTGCAAAACACCAATTTAACAATAGGCTTTTCTATAAAAATAAATGAAAAAATAAAAGCAAATCCCATAAACATTCCATAGACATTACGACTTATAAAGCCCCCTGTAAAACCACCCTGTACTTTATCTAAAAACACATTATTACTATCTGTGACGTTACAAATTCCGGTAACAATAAGCAGAGCAAACGAGATGACTATAAAAATTATAAACTCGGTAATATTAAATGCTTTAATAACATAAAAGTAATAAAGAGCTAAAAATAAAATACCGTATCGGAACGTAAACAAAATTGATGTCTCCCAACTTCTACTGTTTAAATATTCCGGATTAATAAAGTTAGATATAAATTGAGCTATAACTATGCCTATAAACGAAATCAGCAAAATATTAATATCCTTTAATAAATCAGATATTATATTAAAATTCTTTTTATATATAATATGACATAAAAATATTACATCTAAACCTACCCATGACACTTGGTAGAAAGCATTTTTAAAAGGTATAGAAATCAATAACATTGCCATAAAGAATTTTATGGATATCGTGATAACATCATATTTTAAATCGACCGATTTAATTCTAAAATTATTTAATTTCATAACTGGTATAACCCCTTAATTTTTAAATTTCAATCAAGTTCTTCATAATATTTTTTAAGAAAAGTAATATAATTTTGCAATCTTAAAATATCTCTAAATCCGACATGTTTTTTGTAAAAATCTCCAACAAATTTTTTATATTCTGTATAAATTTCATAAATTTTATTACTTAAATTTTCAACATTGTACAAAAATTCTTCATCTAGAATCTCTGGAATTCCGCCCACGCGGGTAGATATCAGCACGGGTGAATAAAAAATACCTTCGATTAAAATCACCGGAAAGCCCTCCTTGTGCGAGCTGATGACATGCAGGTGCGATGCGCTCAGAGCAGCCGCAACGTCGTCGCAAAAGCCGCACAGCCGCACGCGGTCCTGCAAATTTAGCGAATCGATTAAATTTTGCAAATTTTGCCTCTCGTCGCCCTGACCGTAAATTTTAAGCTCGAAATCAAATTTCAGCTCGCTTGCGGCGCGGATCAAAAGATCAAAACCCTTGATCTTATCGAGCCTGCCGACCGCGACGATACTAAATTTAAAATTTTCCGCCGCCGCGCTTGCGCCCTGTTGCGATACGAATACGCTGCTAGTCTTATTTTGCGATGCGTCCGCATCCAAAGCCCTATCTTGCGACGCGCGCGCCCCGCCAAGCGTATCTTGTAACGCAAATACAGTGCCAGTCATATTTTGCGACGCGAACATGCCGCTAACCGAGTCGCCGCGCGCATCTTTTTTTCTCTCAAGCGCCCTATTTGCAGCGCCCTCCGCGCCCTTGCAGCGTGCGAGAATTTCATGATTTACGAACTCCAGCCGCGGCTCTATGCCGAAATATATCACCTTCGCGGCGTGATTTATCGTGGTTGCGACCTTGCGAGAGGCTGCGATGACATTTCGCACGCGATCGAAAACCGGCGCTTTGCGGTCATTATGCTTGGTCGCGACAAGCTTAAGGCTTAAAAATTTTTCGACCACAAAGCCGATCTGCGCGGCTTTGGCGCCGTGCGAATGTAAAATTTCAAATCCGCCCGAGCGTAAAAACCGATAAATTTCAGCGAACAAAAACGGATTGTAGCGTTTGTCGCGGCTTTTGTACTGGTAAATTTGCACGCGCGCATCCAGGCGCTGTAAAAACTCGCATCGCGCGGGCACGATTAGCGCCGCCTGCTCGCTTTTGCAAAGCTCATTTAGCGAGTCGATTACGATCTTTTCGACGCCGCCGTAAAATCTAGAGCAGCAAAGATAGGCGATTTTCATCTATTTCTGCCCTTCTTCATCTTCAAAATGAAGCTAAAAAGCCCCTGTCTGCCGCTAACCATGATACGCGGAATTTCAAAATTTGAGTAGTGAGGGCGCAGCACGTCGTTTTGCGTCGTAACGGCACAGCTAAAGCCCGCTTCGCGCGCGCAGCGCACGCTAATCTCGTCGTAAAAGCCGAACGGATAGGCAAAGGCGCCGCAAGAGATCTCAAATTTCGCCTCTATTTCGCGCTTTGATTTGCTCATCTGGCGTAGCTGCTCTTGCGCGTCCAAGCTAGGCAAGTTTGCGTGATCGAGCGTATGCGAGCCGATCTCGATGAGCCCGCTTCGCAAAAGCTCGCGAACCTCCTCATCGCTTAGCATCTCCTCGCGATTTAGCTCGTCGCTTGATTTTTTCAGATCCTTATCGGTCGCCCAATTCCCGTCAAAGCGCCGGTTTACGATGAAAATCGTCGCCTTAAAGCCGTATTTTTGCAAAAGAGGCAGAGCGCCCGTGAGATTATCGCGATACCCGTCGTCGAAGGTAATGCAAACCGCCTTCGTAGGCTTCTCATTCAAACTCGCAAGCTCGCTTAGAGTATAGCTCGTAAAGCCGTTTCGCTTCAGCCACGCAAGCTGTTTTTCAAAGGCGGCGGGGGTTACGCGCAGGCGGTTAAATTTAGAGGCGCGCTTTGGCAGATGCTCGCGGATCATATGATACATCAGCACGCGCGGATACTCGTAAGGCAGATCCTTCGCCCACCACGCAAAGCGCAGGCAAAACCACGCAAAAAGCGTCGCCGCCGCAAAAGCCAAAACCACCGCGTAGATCATCGCTCGATCCTTATGCGATAAGCTAAAAAGCTTAGTATCGTAGCAAGGCTTAGCGCCGCAAAGGAGATCTGATAGACCGCGTTTTTGAAAAACAGCGACGCGCACCAAAGAAGTAGCAGCGTTAAAAATGTGATCCTCCAGCCGTTAGGCGCGCCGTTTTCGTAAAAAAATTTTTTCATATTAAACTCTCATAAACCTTTATCGTTTTTTCTACCATCTGCTCTAGGCTGAAGTTTTGCGAAACGTAGCCGTAGCCGTCAAATTTCAGCTCGCACGCGGGGGCAAACAGCCCCGCCAGCGCCTGCGCGTCGCCTACGTCAAAAAAATAGCCGTTTTCGCCCTCTTTGATAATATCGAGCGCGCCGCCGTGGCGGGTCGCAATCACCGGGCAGTTCAGCGCGATCGCCTCAGCCATCGAGCGCCCGAAACTCTCGGGCTTACTCGAAGCGCTTACCATGACCGACGAGAGCGAGTAAATCTCGGCTAGCTTGCTCTGCGAGCCCGTAAAAATTACGCGCTCGCCCAGTCCAAGCCCCTCTACGAGCGATTTTAGCTCGGAAAAATACTCGTCGCGATCCGCTCTCACGCCGCCTACGATTAAAATTTTAAGCTTTTGTTCGCTTGCCAAAGCCGCGGCGCGGATCAGGGTTTTGTAATCCTTAATCTGCGTGATGCGGCCAACGCCCGAGACGACGAAATCATCCTGCGCTAGGTTAAAATCTTGCCGAAATTCTGCGATGAAGCGCTCATCTAAATTTTTGGGATTAAATTTTTCTAGATCGATGCCGCGCGGAATGATCGTGATCTTGGCCGCATCCGCGCCGTAGCTTCGCACCACGTGATCGCGCGCATAGCCGCTAGGGCAGATGATCGCGTCCGCATCCGTCATGATTTTACTGTAGAAATTTACAGAATTTATCCCATGCACGGTGCTTACGATCTTTGCATGCGGACGAGCAAATTTAACCAACCACGCCGGCACGCGGGAGCGGACATGCACGATGTCGGGAGCGATCTCGCTTAAAATTTTACGTAGCTTTAAAACGCGCGCCGGAGCGCTTAGGATATCTTTAGAGCAAACGTCGAGCTGCACGTGTACACCGCCCTCGTTTTCTATCTTTGGCGCCAATTTGCCGCCGTTACTGATAACGAAATTTTCGATGCCGCGCCGTGCAAACTCCCTATTTAGCTCGACTACGCCGCGCTCGACGCCGCCTTCGTTCAGCTCTGGCAGGATTTGCACGACCCTCATAACTCTATCTCCCTCACAAATGCCTTAAGATCGTACTTTGCAGTCTTTTTCAGCTTCGCACCCTCGCTGTAGCGCCTAGCATAGCCCGTAGAAACGAGAGCACTTATAAAATTGTCAAATTTATTATGAGCGTCTTTGCGTTTTAAACTCAAAATGGCTACGTTCGCACTCCCGTTGGATACGGCCTCGCTTATCATCGAGACGCTGTCCTCGCTGATAAAGACCCACTCGCACTGCGCCAAAAAATCGCCGATCGGATTTACGGGCTCACGGCCGTAAATCACGCTGTAATCCCAGCCAAGCTTTTCTAGCGCGCCCTCGGTAGCCCGCGGCGTGCGCGGAGAGGTCGTTAGCGCAAACTCGCAGTCCGCAAACTGCGCTCTTATGCCCTCGATCTGCTTTAAAATTTCATCCCCCATCTCAAAGCAGGAATTCGGCCCGCCGATGATAAATCCGATGGATTTGCGCTGCGGCTGATACAGCCCCTGCGGGCGCGAAAAACTAAGCGAGACGGGCGAAATTTTAAGATTTGCGCGCGGCTTTGGGCGGTCATGCGCGCCTGCGATGATGACGCTAAAATCCTTGCGGTAGCCCTTCGGATACATTAGCGCTATACTCGGCTTTGCGTATCTGCGCGCGTAAAATTTCAGCGCGTAATATGTCGTAGAGCCCGCGCCTACAAACAGATCGAAATCTGCGAAATTTAAATTACGATCTGATGCAGCGTCTAAATTTGCGCTATATGATACGGCATCTGAATTGGTGCCATTCGGAGAGGTATCTAAATTTGCACTATCCCGCGCGGCGGGGCTGTTTAGAGCGGAACTACTTAAATTCGATCCGTTTTTGCAGTCCGCCGCCGCGCCACTCTCGCCGAGATCGCACTTAAAAATCTTAAAATAAAGCCCGAAAAGATCAAGCGCGTAGGAGCAGAGTTTAAGAAGCTTGTTTGCGTAAGCGATCTTGCAAATGCAAAACTCAAGCCCTCTTAGCTCGCAAAATGCGATGCTTTGATTCTCGTGCCCCTTGCGGCCGTCACTTAAGATGAGCGCCTTTCGATACGGATTTTTAGCGGCGGGCGGATTTGCGCAGGAGCTTTCGCTGTTTAAATTTAGAGGTCCGTCGCCTGCGTGCCACGCGTAATCTGAGGCACCCGATCTTAAATTTTTACCTCTAAAATTTTCAAGGCGCAAAATGTAAGAGGGGCTGCCGCAAATCGATATAAAATTTTTAAAGTTCGAATTTTTATAATCTCGCGCAGCTCTACTTAAATTTACGACGCTTTGCTCTTTTGCAAAGAGGCACGAGCCCTGCGGCGCGGATAAATTCCTCGTGACGCTGTTTCTGCTCTCGCCTCTTGAAATTTGCCGCGCCATCAGTCCATTTTCCATCGTTTATGTATCCAAAACCACTGCTGCGGCGCAGTTCGCACGACCTCTTCGAAAATGTCGTTGCACTTTTGCGTGATAAACAGCTCGGCTTCGTCCTTATTTAGCCCTTCAGGTAGCGGCGGGAAATCCTTGATCACAATCTCGTAGTGATTATCCGCGCCGCGCCGCGCAAAGATCGGGATCAGCACGGGATGAAATTTCAAATAAAGCGACGCGATAGTCTTCGTGGTGTAGCACTGCCGTCCAAAAAAGGTCGTAATCAGGCTATTTTTAGGGCCCGGCTTTTGATCAGGCAGAATACCTACGTTGCGCCCCTGCTTTAGCGCCTGCACGAGCCTGCGCATCGCATCGTCCTTGTAAATAAGGTCGTTGCCGTAGCGCTCGCGAAACGGCGCCACGAGCCGCTCCTCGATCAACTCATTATCGCTGCGACGCCCGACTACCGAGACGGGAAAGCCGTTGGCGCCGAAAAAATTGGCTAAAATTTCCCAATTTCCAAAATGCGCGGTAAAAAATAAAATCCCGTGCGGATTATCACCTTTTAGCTTTCGGACGCGCTCTAGCGCCTGCTCGCCGTTTGAAATCAGATCATCAAATTTTAGTCTACCATTGTAAAATAAAAGCGTGTCGGTAAGCGTCCTAGCGATACTGCGAAAATTCTCGATCGCAAGGGCATGAAGCTCACTTTCGCTTTTTTGCGGATAAGCGGCGCGAAGGTTATCCTGCGCGACTTTAACGCGCCTGCTAAGCTTCCACGATGCAAAAAGTGCGAGCTTGTCGAAAAATGCGAATATGAAGCTTTTCGGCGCGAATTTTGCAAATTTTATCAGACACAGCGCCAAAAAATATTGGATTTTTTCCTTCATAAAGACCTCGTTTTAAATGCGAGATTATATTGAATTTTGGCTAATTAGTAGCTAAAACGCTATTTGCCGAGGCAAAAATTGCTAAACATTTCATCTAAAATTTCATCTCGCTCAAATGGACGCGAAATACGTGCAATCGCCTCAATCGCGTGATTTATCTCAAATGCAAAAAGCTCAAGCTCGCCGCAAGCTAGGCGCTCGCTCGCGTTTTTAAGAGCCGCAAGCGCGCTCTCGCAAGATAGAATTTGCCGCTCATTGCTTAGCATAAGGCCATCGAAATTTTGAGAATTTAAGTAGCTCTCAAGCGCGGTTAAAATTTGATCCACGCCCTCGTTTGCAGAAATTTCAAGTGGCGCGACAATAGAGTCTCCCGCCGAAATTTTAGAATTTTCTGCCGCGGCTACGGAAATTTCGTCGGCGCAATTTTTTAAATTTAGCGCGACGGAATTTTTGCAGGTATAATTTCGCGCTAAATTTTTAAAACTATCAGCATCTGCGGCGGCGCAATCCTCGCCCAAGCAGTTCGCGTCCGCTTTAAATTTACGCGGCAAGTCGCATTTATTTAAAACGTAGATGATTTTTTTGTCTTTTTGTTCACGCAATATTTTTAAAATCTGCGCGTCCTCGGCGTCCCATTCGCGACTTGCGTCAAACACTGCCAAAATCACGTCCGCCTCGCTTGCAGCGCGAAGCGAATATGAAATGCCGATACTTTCGAGCTTTGAGCCGCTGTGTCTGATACCTGCAGTATCGACTATACGGATTAGATGAGTGCCTATCTGCAGGCTTTCTTCGATGAGATCGCGCGTAGTGCCCGCTTCGTCGCTCACGATAGCGCGACTAAAGCTCAGCATAGAGTTTAAAATGCTTGATTTACCGACATTAGGCTTACCCACAATCGCTACTTTAAAGCCCTCGATCAACCCCTTTCGGCTGCGGCTGATGCGAGTGATTTTTTCTAGCGAAGCGATATTTTGGCTAAGCATTTCTTGCGAGTTTTGCAGCACATCTGCGGGCAGATCATCCTCTGCGTAGTCTATGCAAACCTCGACAAAAGCTAGCGTCTTAACCAGAGCCGCGCGCAGATTTGCAACGAAGTCTGCAAGTTCGCCTCGCAGGCTACGCGCTAAAGCTTTAGCCGCACTTTGTGAGCGAGAATTAATCAGATCGCTTATGGCTTCGGCTTTACTAAGATCCATTTTACCGTTTAAAAACGCTCGCTTACTAAACTCACCCGGATTTGCTATGCGCGCACCCAGAGCCAGCACGGCATCTAACGCTAAGGATGAAGCCGTAAAGCCGCCGTGGGTCTGCACTTCTACGACATCCTCACCGGTAAAGCTATGCGGAGCTTTAAAATATATCAAAATCGCCTCACCGAACGCTTCGCCACTCACGTCAAAAAGATTTACAAGCGTAGCATAGCGAGGTCGCAAAGAACTGCGATGTGAAAGGCTTAGAGCGATAGATAGCGCTTCCTCGCCTGAAATTCTAATTATGCAAATTCCACCGATGCCGTGAGCCGTAGCGATAGCGGCGATAGTCTCGCTCACGATTAGCTTTTTTCGTCTACGATGACGATTTTGCCGCTACGCGTGGATTTGATGCCCACGAAACGATCCGGATATTCTTGTTTTAGCTTGTCGGCTACGATTTTGATAAATGCGCCATCAAAAGCCTTTGTGACGATACGCTCATTTCCGGAGCGTTCCACGAGCGCATTTACATAAGAATCGATAAATCGTTCTTGATTTTGTAAAAATTCCGCGATTTCAAAAACCACAGCAAGATCATATCTGATACTGATCCAGTTGTAAATCATATACGAAAGTGCCTTGTAGCGGTGCCCCTCTTTGCCTATCAAAAGCGCGCTATCCTCGCCTTGCAGCTTGATATAGACGGTATTTTCGTCGATTTTGCTAACATCGCTAACTTCGATATTAAACTCGCTTGATCTAAAAAGCGCAGATAGTTTCTCTTTGATATCGGATAGAATTTGATCCGTCACAACGCCCTTTTGTTTTTCTTTGCGATGTTTAGAATGCGTGGTGCGAGGACTTTGAGACTCTGATTTGTCGTCCTGCCTTTTCTCTGCTTTGCCGGCTTTATTTTGCGGGGCGTTAAATTCCGGATTTTCGCTAAATTTCTCTCCTTCCAAAACCGCTTCTATTACGGCATTTTTCTTAAAAAAGCCCAAAAAACCGCCGCTTGGATGCTGCAGCACGCGCACGTTAAGCTGCGTTACCGAGCATCCCAGCTCAGCTGCTGCTTTATTATATGCGTCTTTTAAATTTTCTGCTTCAATTATCATGATTTTTTCTCCGCTATTTGAGCTTGTTTATGCCTAGCAAAGGCTTTATTAATGACGTATTGCTGGATAATGGAGCAGAAATTATTTACCGTCCAGTATAGCGTAAGACCCGCCGGGAACATTACAAAAAATACCGTAAAAATAAGCGGCAAGAATTTCATCATCTTCTCTTGCATCGGATCGGTAAATGTAGTCGGCGTAATCTTTTGCTGCAAAAACATCAAAATTCCCATCGTAATTGGCAGGATGTAATATGGATCTTTAAGCGACAGATCGTGGATCCACAGCGCCCACTCCGCGCCCTTTAGCTCGATCGCATTAAGCAGCACGCGGTAGATCGCGAAAAATACCGGTATCTGAAGCAGGATCGGTAAGCAGCCGCCCATCGGATTGGCGCCGTTTTTCTTATACAGATCCATCATATGCATCTGCAGCTTTTGTTTATCGTCCTTGTATTTCTCCTGAAGCTCCTTCATCTTAGGCGCCAGATCTTTTAGCTTATTCATAGATAGCATTCCCTTGTAGCTTAGCGGGAATAAGATTAGGCGGATAATGAGCGTAAGCACGACGATCGACCAGCCCCAGTTACCGATATAGCCGTGCAACCAGTTTAGAAATTTAAACATCGGGCGGGCGATGAAGGTAAACCAGCCATATTCGATAATGTGCGTAAGAGCAGGATTTATCGAGCTTAGCGCCGCGTGATCTTTCGCACCGATATAGCCCGTAAGACTAAGATCGCCGTCCGAGCCTATGAAAACCTGCGAAATTTTATCTGCGTCAGTCACGATCACATTCAAGCTCTCTCCGTAAAATAGCGTCGTATAATAGCGATCGGAGCTTGCAGCGATATTTGCGCCACTTATTCGCTCGTTTTTATCCACATCACCATCTTTAAAAATTTCTACGCTTTCGCTTATAGCTTGCGAGCCAGTAAAAAATGAAGCAATTTTATCTGAAATTCCAGCTTCGCCCGGTTTTCCAACGATGACGCCGTGAACTGTATAGCTATCTACTTCTACGTTCGGGCGTGAGCCGGGGCTGATGAAATAACGCTCATTGCCGCTTAACTTCAGATCCAATTTATAACTACCATTTGGATAAAAGGTAAGAATTTTATTTATGCTAACGGCGCCTAAACTTTGACTTAACGTAACACTAGCCTCTCCGTTTCGTACGTCCAGCTCGCCAGATGAAGCGCTGTAAGGAGTATCGAAAGCCATCGCATTCAACGCCGCGTCCTCAAAGCGCATCTCAAGCGGTTTAGAATGTGATTTAGGATCAATTAAATTTATCGCATCGCCGTTTTCATCACGGAATTTAGCATCGTTTAGCACATACGAGCTTATACGACCGAGTCCGTCGATCGTAAAATTTGCTTCCTTTCCGACTACGCGTACTAACGGTGCAGAGATGGAATTTGTGGTATTTAAATTCGCTCCCTGCGCGCTCACGCCAGCGGCAGTAGTTTGCGGAGCGGACTTGGCGGCATTTTTTTGCGCGATTTGCGCCGCGGTTGCGTTTGCCTCCATTGCGGCGCGAATTTTTGATAAATAAAAATGATCGTAAGCTACGAAAAATATGAGCGCAGTTGCTATTGCGATAGCAAGGCGCTTTGATTGAGGAAGTTTATCTAGCACTATTTTCTCCTAGTCGTATGACGTAATATCTATTTTTTTTATATGGTATGAACCAAAGCTTAAATTTATCCGCAGAGGCATTGCTGCTGCGGATTTTAGAAAATACGCAAAATTTGAAATTTCGCGCGATTATCGGATAATCTATGCCACCGCTAAAGAGCGGATTGCATCTTAAAATTCTAGCCGTTACAGCACAGAGCGCGCCAAAGACGCTGTTAAACTTAAACTCATAAAGCGCGTATTCCGAACAGCTCGGATAATAACGGCAACAGCGCGGTAGCAAAGGCGAAATAAATTTTCGATAAAACCCGATCACGGCTATAAAAAATCTCTTCATTTTACTGCGCCGATCTTTTTAAACGCCCATTTTAAATTTCGCTCAATGTCTTCAAAGCTCATATCTATGATCTGCTTTTTTGCGATTAATATAAAAATTCCGCTAACAATGGCGTCTTTTTGATTATAAAATGCGGCACGCAAACGTCTTTTAGCGTAATTTCGCGTAACTGAATTGCCTATTTTTTTACTGGCGACTGCGCTAAATTTACGCTGCTCGCTAGCCAAAAAATACACGACAGCGCATTCGCAATGCCACTTTGCCGCACTTTTATAAACCTCCGAAAAAACCTTGCTATCGCTTATCGCAGCAAATTCGCCTACGCAGCCAATCTTCTTCTGCCTTTAGTGCGTCTTGCACTTAAAACTCTGCGGCCGTTTTTTGTTTTCATGCGGACGCGAAAGCCGTGAGTACGCTTTTTAGGGGTATTGTGAGGTTGGTACGTTCTTTTCATAACTGTTCCTTTAAGAAAATGTAAAGCGGAGATTTTATAGAAACTTTACTTAAAAACCGATAAACAAAAGCAGCCCTAGCGCCGATAAGCGTCGCCTTGCAGCTTTTTACGGCGCAGTTTTAAGTCCTGTTCATTTCTATTGTTTCGCTCCTTGATATCTTGCATCGGCTGTTTTTTCATCGAAAAACCATCGTGGTCGCCTACGCCTTTTGATTCACGTTGCAAATTATTTTGCAGGCTTTGCCGATCTAATTCATTTTTTTGACGATTTAGCATAATTTCACTATGGTTTTTCTCAAATTCTGATTGTTTATCGTCCGTAACGTAAGCGCTGGTGCCAAGGCTTACTGCGCGCCCATCTTGTGCGCTTAGTGCCGTGGAATCAGCAAATATCGCGCCGCAAAGCAACCAAAATATCAAAGCCTTTTTCATTTGCGTTTAAATTTGCCTGCCATTGCGCGATAGATCGCCGCCTCGTTTTGAAGCGTCAAATATCTTTGGTTTAGCTCGTTTATCTTAGCATTTACGGCATCGGTGCGGGCTTCTAGCATATCCTTTAGCTCGCTTGAGCCGGCTTCGTATTTCGCGGCGTAAAGATCGGCGATACGCGCCTTTTCATCGTAAGCAGCGCTTAAATTTTTAAGGCTAGCCAGATTGATCTGATAAATTCTATATAAATTTAGCACCTCATTCGTAGCGTTAGAGAGCGTCTGTTCGTAATTTACGACGTTTTTGCGAAAAGCGATCTCTGAAATTTTAAGGCGGTTTTCAACCCTCGCATAATCCAAAAACGGCAAACTTATGCTTACGTTACCGCTTAAAAAATTTAGCTTGAAGCTATCGTTAGCGCTCACACCTTGCCCGTTAGTAAGCCCTGCGCCTAAATTTACGCTAGGAAAGAAATTTAACTTAGCGGTCTGTTCGTCGTAAAAGCTGGAATTTAACCTAGCGATCGCAGCTCTAATGTCGGGACGGTTAGCAAGCGCCGTGTAAGGCACATTTAGATCAACGCCTTGAAATTCTATGGAATTTATCGAATCGGTGTTATCATCAAATTGCAAGCTGGAGGAGATGAGATTTCTCATATATTTATGATTATCCTCGATATTTTTTTGAATGCTTAAGACCTTGTTTTCAAGCCCTAGGATAGAATTTTGAATCTGCCTGTAATCTAGCTGCTCGGACTTTCCGTAATCGTATTTTGCCTTGATTATTTTTTCGATCTCTCGGTAATCGCTTAAATTCTGTTTTGTCCATTTTAGCGAATCGTTTAGATAAAGCATCTCGAAGTAGCCGCTTACGACGGAATTTATAAGAGTTAGGCGGGTATTTTCAAGGTCAAACTCACTAGCTTTGGCGTTCCAGCCCTCGGCATTTACCGCCGAGCGGATCTTGCCGAAAAGATCAAGCTCATAGCTTACGTTAAAGCCCGAACTATAGGTTTTGTTCCAATTTGAGCCGGTGCTTATGTCGCGATTAGCGCCCGCACTCCACGAGCTGCTTAGCGTAGGAAAAAGATCAGCCCTGCTTAGCCCTAAATTTGCATAAGCACTCTCAACGTTTAAAGCCGCCGTTTTTAGATCGTAGTTATTCGCAAGGGCTTGATCTACAAGCTTATTTAGGTATGATTCGCCATATTTTTTATACCACAGCGTATCGATTTCATAGCTTGCATTTTCGTCCTTGAAATGCTCTACAGGCTTAAATTCGACCTCACTTTGATTTGAGGCACAACCGCCGATAAAAACAGCTAAGACGCCGCTTAAAATTACTTTGGAATTTATCATTTTCTCTCCTTGATTATTCTTGTGCTAAAGCATCTATCGGATTTAATCTACTGGCGTTTCTTGCCGGCAGATAGCCGAAAACTATACCGATCGCGGACGATGCCGCAAAGGCGATCACGAAAGGCGCAGTAGTAAATTTCATCGCAAAATCCGGGCTTATGGTATTAAACGCAAATCCAAGCGCCAAAGCGATTAAAATTCCTAAAGCTCCACCCAGCGAGCAAAGCAAGATCGCCTCTATCAAAAACTGCTGCAAGATATTGGATTGCTTCGCTCCGATCGCCATTCTGATGCCGATTTCGCGCGTGCGCTCGGTAACGCTTACGAGCATGATATTCATCACTCCGATGCCGCCCACGACGAGTGAGATCACCGCGATTGATGAGATCAGAATCGTCATCGTGCCGGTAGTGCTTTGTATTGTTTGTTTGATAGTATCTGCGTTCATCGTATGAAAATCCCGCGAGCCGTGTCTTTGGATAAGTAGCTGAGTTAGGCTCTCTTCGGCTACTTGAGTATTGACATCGTCTTTTATTTTGATGGTGATAGAGCTGATTTTTCGATTGCCCGTGATTTTATTCATCACGGTTGAGTACGGCGCGTAAATTCTTAAATTTTCGTTGCTTCCGAAGGCGTTCTTATCCTTACCCGAAACCCCTATGATCTTAAGCGGCTTACCCGAAAATAAAATCGTCTTGCCGATAGGATCGGAATTTTTAAAAAACGTTTTTTTAGTGTTTGGATCGATAATCGCGACAGAGGCAGAATTTTTAATATCACCGTCGCTAAAATTTCTACCATCTTCTATATCTATGCCATTAACCGCCAAAGAATTTACGCCGCCGCCGCGCAGTTGAGCCTTGGAGCTTAAATTCGCATAGGTTGCCGTACCGCTTGCAGAAGCATTTGGTGTGGCATAATCGACGTAGGGCTGGCGCGCCAAAACCTTAGAATCGCTTATCGTAAGGGTGCTCACAAAGCCCGCTCGCACATCGCCGAAATTTTTACCGGGAAAGATATCGATCGTATTGGTGCCAATTTTACGGATCTCGGATAAAATTTTTTCCTCCGAACCCTTACCGAGAGCTACTACGCAGATAACAGACGCAATGCCGATGATGATGCCTAACATCGTCAAAATCGATCTTAGTTTATGCGAAAATATCGCGCTAATCGACATTTTAAAGCTTTCTATGAGCTGGTCTTTGCAAAATATAAAGGAATTTTTCGTTTTGATCTGCTCTTTTTTGCGCTCAAAAACCCGCTCCGTCTTTCTTTTATCGCTTAAAATTCTGCCGTCTTTTATCTCGATGATACGATCCGCAAATTCCGCAATATGCGCGTCATGCGTAACTATGATGATGGTGTGGCCCTCTTTGTGTAGCGCCGTTAAAATTTGCATCACCGTCTCGCCGCTTTTGCTATCAAGCGCGCCGGTAGGCTCGTCTGCCAAAATCACTTCGCCGCCGTTTATCAGAGCGCGAGCGATACTTACGCGCTGCTGCTGCCCGCCGCTAAGTTTGCTCGGTAAATTTTTAGTGCGATCGCCAAGCTCCAGCTTATTCAAAAGCTCTACCGCTCGTTTCGTCCGTTCGCTCGCCCCTACGCCCGCATACACCGCAGGCAGCGAGACGTTTGCGGTCGCGTCCATCGTAGCGATGAGATTATATTTTTGAAAGACGAAGCCGAATTTTTTACTTCTAAGCGCCGCGAGCTCGTCGCCGCTTAAATTCGCAGTCTCGCGACCTTCGATCTTGTAGCTTCCGCTGCTTGGCGTATCGATGCAACCGATTATATTCATCAGCGTCGATTTTCCGCTTCCGGATTGCCCGATAATCGATATAAACTCGCCCGCTTCGATATTTAAACTTACGTCCTTTAGTACGTGGATTTCGTTATCGCCGAGAATGAATTTTTTGTTTATATCTTTAAGCTCTAGCATCTTTACACCATAAAATTTTAACTAAAACACCATCGGAGGCCCATCCATATTTAACGGCGCGGCTTTTCCGTCAGCGATAAGCACCTCGTCTTTTTCATTCAAACCGCTTAAAATTTCAGTATTTAAATCGTCGCTGACGCCCGTTTTTACGTATCGCTGCTCGGGCTCTTTGCCGTTAAGCACCGTGACGTAATCGCCTTTTGCGTCGCGCTTGATAACCGAGGTAGGTAGGTAGCTCGTATTGTTCGCTTCGCTTACGATTATGTTGTTTTCGGTCGTCATTCCGATCTTTAAAAAATCATTTTCATTGTCTACGAGCATCTTTGCGTAAAAATAGATCGCACTGTCGCTACTACTCGAAGAATAGGACGAACCGCTAGAGGTTTTATCGTAAGTTCCATCGCTAAGCGTGGTAAGACCGGGATCGATCTTGTAAATTTTAGCCTTTTTAATATTATCCAGATCCGATAGTATGGAGTATTCTACGTCCATTCCGACTTTGACTTTGGATATATCGCCCTCTGCAATTTGCATCTTGATCTCCATCTTGCTTAGATCGGCGATCTTTACGATCGTAGGCGTAGTTTGGTTGGAATTTACCGTTTTGCCCTCCTCTACCGGCATTGAAACGATCGTGCCGCTTATCGGAGCCGTGATCTTGGTATAGCCGAAATTTGTCTCTGCGGTGCTTAGCTGAAGTTTGGTCTGCTCGATCTGAGCCTCGATCTGCTTCTGCTCAGCCTCTTTTAAAGCGGCGCTATTTTTAGCGTTTTCCACAGCCTCTTTGGAAGCGGCGTTTCTTTTATACAGCTCAAGCTCGCGGTTATACTGCGTTTTAGCGTTTGCCGCGGTGATCTTTGCCGAAGCCAAATTTGCCTCGTGGATCAGAAGCTGCGCCTTTTGCTGCGCAATCTCGTTTTCTTGCGTGACTGAGTCGATCTGCGCTATCATATCGCCTTTTTGAACCTTATCGCCCACTTTGACGTAGAGCTTTTTGATCTGACCGCTTACCTGCGCGCCCACATCGACCAAATCCCTGGCGTAAACCTCTCCGGCAGCCGTCACCGTGCCTCTAATATCACCCTTTTCAAGTCTAGTCGTAAGAGCCTTCGGCGCCTCTTCTTGCTTAAAAAATTTACCGTATAAAAAATATATCGCAATAAAGACAAGTACGATAAAGACGATAAATTTCAAGGTTTTTTTCATTTTGCCAACTTCAAATAAAATAAGGGCTAATTCTAATGTAAAAATATAAAATTTTAGTTAAATGCTAAATTCTTTGCTCGCGCACGGCGTAAAATTTCATGATCTTTTTATGTAAAATTAGCGAAACGCAGATCAGTGCCGAGCCCGCAAGTAGGCGCGCCAGATCGGCGTCTTTTTGCCAAAATACCAAATTTACGACGATAGCTGCGGGGATGAGCGCGTTATTCATAATCGCAAGCACGCCGCTATCGACTTCGCACGCGCCTTTGTTCCACAAAAAATACCCTAAAGCGCTAGCTACCGTGCCCAGATACACGATCACCGCGCCCTGCGAGAAGCTAGGATTAAATTTAGAAAAATCCCCGAGCACGATCGCGGCAATCGCCGTAACCGCGGTAGCCCCCACGAAAAAGTAGCCGAAAAGCTCCTTCTGCTCGCTAAAGCCGTGGCGCTCCAGCATAAATTTATACGCGCTCTGTCCGAGCCCGAAGCATAGATTTGCGCCTTGCACGAGCAAAAAGCCCGTCAAAAACTCGGAATTTATCGCGCCGAATTTGATCACCAAGGCACCTAGCACCGCGACAGCGACGCTGAAAAGGTATAACGCGCGAAATCTAAGCTTAAGCGCGTCGTAAAGCAGCGTCACGTAAAACGGAGTAAATATCGTAAAAAGTGCTACCTCATAGACCTTCAAATACGCAAAGCTGCGGTAGTAGAAGATATACATCACGCCGATCTGCACGGCGCCCACGGCGCAAATTTTAAGCGCCAGAGCGGGATTTACGCCGCGAAATTTCATAAACGGCAGGAAGCAAATTAGCGCCAACGATACGCGCGAAAATGCCAAATACGCGCTGTCTATGCCGCGCAAAAACTCGCCTATCAAAGAGAAACTAAAAGCCCAAATACAAGTAACCAAAATCAGTTTTTTCAAAACGTCCGCCTAAGCTTTAAAATTTAGGCGGAATTTTATAAAATTTTAGTTGAATTTGGGATTTAAATTTCGTCCGCGCGGCATAAATTTAGGTTTTTATTTATTTTAAATGTGTTAAAATTATCCGATTTTTGAAATTTAAGGGTAAAAATGAACGACGTTTCGGTTATAGTTCTTGCCGCAGGGCTGGGCACTCGGATGAAGTCGCAAAAGGCCAAGGTTCTTTTTGAGCTTTGCGGCGAGCCGATGATAATCCACATCCTAAAGAAAGCTTACGAAATTTCAAACGACGTGAGCGTGATTTTACACTATCAATTCAACGAGGTTAAAAGCGCGGTTCTAGCGCACTTTCCAAACGCTAAAATCTACAAACAAGACCACGAGCATTTCCCAGGCACTGCGGGCGGACTAAAAGAGGTCGAAATCAGCGGAGCCAAAACGCTCATAATCTGCGGCGATATGCCTTTGGTAAAAAGCGCCGAGCTTCGCAAACTCTGCGGAGGGGACGCGGAAGTAAATCTAAGCGTTTTTAGCGCGAGCGATCCGTTCGGATACGGCCGCGTAATTACCCGCGGCGGCGAAATTTTAAAGATCGTCGAGCAAAAGGACGCAAGCGAGGAAGAAAAGGCGGTAAAAGACGCAAACGCCGGCTGCTACTGCTTCAAAAGCGAGGCATTGAAACAAATTCTGCCGCAGATCAAACCCGATAACGCGCAAAAAGAGTACTACCTCACCGACGCGATCAAAATCGCCAAAGATATGGGCTTAAAATGCGCCGCCGTGTGGGTGGATGAGCAAAGCTTCATGGGCATAAACGATAAATTTGCCCTCAGCATCGCCGAAAATTTAATGCAAAACGAGATTAAAGAAAATTTGATGAGGCAAGGCGTTTTGATGCGCCTACCGCAAAGCATCTACATCGACAGCAGAGCGAAATTTATCGGCGAATGCGAGTTGCAAGAAAACGTAAGCATCATCGGTCCTTGCGTGATCGAAAGCTCGCTCATTAAAAGCGGCTGCATCATCGAAGATAGCGTCGTAAAAAACTCCGACATCGGCCCGATGGCACATCTGCGCCCAAAATGCGAAGTTATAGGCACCCATATCGGAAATTTCGTCGAGCTTAAAAACGCAAAAGTAAACAAGATCAAGGCGGGACATTTAAGCTACCTTGGAGATTGCGAGATCGATGAGGGCAGTAATATCGGCTGCGGCACGATTACGTGCAATTACGACGGCAAGAAAAAATACAAAACGATAATCGGCAAAAATGTCTTTATCGGCTCGGATACGCAGCTAGTAGCGCCCGTGCGGGTGGCCGACGACGTCATAATCGCCGCGGGCACGACGGTTACGAGCGACGTTCCAAGCGGCGCGCTGGCGATCAGCCGAAGCAAACAAATCAACAAAGATGGGTTTTTCCATAAATTTTTTAGGAGCGAAGATGAATAAGAAAAAGGTTTTACTCGCGGTTTGCGGGAGTATCAGTTTTTACAAAGCGTTTGAAATTTTATCCGCTCTGAAAAAGTCAAATTTCGACGTCTATGTCGCGCTTAGCGACGGCGTGCAGGAGTTTGTCAGCTACAAAGCTTTCGAAGCGCTGTGCGATCACCCCGTGCTTTGCAAAGCCAACGAAAACTGGCAGGCGGGCATCAACCACATCGCTTATTCCAAGGTGGATTTAGTTTTGATAGCACCCGCGACGGCAAATACGATAAACAAGCTCGCATGGGGCGTCTGCGATAACGTATTTTTAGAGGTGCTAAACGCGGCTTTTGCCCACGCTAAGGTGGTTATCGCGCCGGCCGCAAATCCAGCGCTACTTGAAAACAATATCACAAAAAACTGCATCGATATGCTAAAAGCGAGCGTAAATGCGTATTTCGTCGATCCGATAGAGAAAACCTTAGCTTGCGGCGACACCGGCAAGGGCGGACTAGCGAGCACCGAGGCGATAATGCAGACGCTAAAGCGCGCGCTTTATAACGATAAATTTTGGGAGGATAAAACAGTCATCATCACCGGAGGCGCGACGATCGAAAAGATCGACAGCGTGCGCGGTATTACGAATTTCTCCAGCGGCAAAACCTCCAAAGCGCTCGCCGACGCACTGTTTTACCTAGGCGCGGATGTGACACTAATCTCTAGCAACGAATATGAAAATTTACCGTATAAACTCGTTAAATTTGAAAGCACTATCGGGCTAAAATCGGCGCTTGACAGCACGAAATTCCCAGACGGCGCATATTTGATAATGGCCGCCGCGGTAAGCGATTATTCGCCGAAAGTGCGCTATAAAGACAAGGTGAAAAAGGCGGAGATCGGCGAAATTTGGAATTTACGCCTGGGCGAAAACGAAGATATCTTAAGCTCCGTGCGCGGAAATATCAAAAAAGTGGGCTTTAAACTCGAAACAGACCGCGAAAATGCCGTCGGCGAGGCCAAACGCATGCTAAATGAAAAGCATCTCGACGCCGTCTGCCTAAACGTGCTGGACGACATCGTTAGGCTCGGTGGCGACGTCCTTAAGGTCACCTTTATCACGAAAAACGATCAGGTCGTAATCGACACCGCGCCGAAGGACGAAGTCGCCCTAAAAATCGCGGCTGAGCTGAAAAAAATCTGATCCGTGAATAGCCTAAATCATCTAGCCCTTGTGATGGACGGCAACGGGCGCTGGGCGAAAAAGCGCGGTCTGCTGCGCACCGGCGGGCACGAAGCGGGCGCGGAGGTCGTGGAGCAGATCTGCGAGTTTTGCATCGACGAAAGCATCGCAAACCTCACGCTCTACGCCTTTAGCACCGAAAATTGGAAGCGCCCGAAAAGCGAAGTGGAATTTTTGATGAAGTTGCTGCAAAAATTCCTAATTTCACGCCGCGAAAAATTTACCCAAAACGGGATAAAATTCTATCCGATCGGCGACATATCGGCTTTTAGCGGCGATCTGCGAAGCGAGATCGAATATCTTTCAAATTTAACGCAAAACGGACGAGCGCTAAATTTTAACCTAGCGATCAACTACGGCTCTCGCGACGAGATCGTGCGAGCGTGCGAGAGGCTGCTTGCAAGCGGCGAGCGGCTAAGCGAAGCGGGCATCGGCGCGCATCTGGATACCGCGCACAGCGGCGACGTGGATCTGCTGGTGCGCACGGGCGGCGAGCAGCGGCTGTCGAATTTCTTACTCTGGCAGGCGAGCTATGCCGAGCTTGCGTTTACGCCGACGCTGTGGCCCGATTTCACGCGAGAGGAGCTTGCGCGCATAGTGGATGATTTCCGCCGCAAACAACGCCGCTTCGGCGGTCTTTAAGCTGCGGCGCAGTCGCTCTAACGGTCGCTTTAAATTTTAAAATTTTAATTTGCAGAACCGCCTGCGGCGCAGTAAATTTTAAAATTTAATCCGCGGGCGCTCGCGACACCTTGAAATTTTGAAATTTCAGGATTTTAATTTACAGCGCCGTAAAATTTAAAATTTTAACTACGTAGTCGCGCGACACCTTGAAATTTTGAAATTTCGTCCTTTTAAATTTAAACCTCTAGCGCGAGCTGTGTTATGAGGCGCGGTAAATTTAAACGCGGCAGAATTTTAAAAATCACGCCGCCAGTTCACGCTAAAACCGACAAGGAGGGCTATGAGCTACTACATACAATGTGGTTGCGGCAAAAAGCTTACCAAAAAGCCGATGAAAACTCTAAGATGCCCAAGATGCGGCAGCGTGTATAAAAAACCTAAGAAATTTATACTGGCGGTCTATATTTGCCTGCTTGTGTTTTTTGTGCTAGCATTTGCTTTCATCCCCGATAAAATGGGGATTTTGGCATCCGCAGGCAGCGGGATAGGCGCATATATTATGTTTTTATGGATCGTAGATACTTTGAACTTCGATCTTTTGGACGCCGTGATACTAGTAGCGGGATTTTTGATTTTCGGCGGATTATACGAGGCATGGGGCGAGCCGCTAATCGCGGGGCTCATAGCCATTTTATTTTGCGTAGGTGCGGCGGCGATTTTCGTAAAATTTTTCCCCTATGAGAAGCAAAAAATCAATGAAAACTAAGAAATTTCTCGCTACCATAGAGCGTTTGATTAAATTTTAAAAAGTTAAAGCTCCAAAGGAAAAAGATGGATTTAAATATCGTTTACGGCGTGATTTTTGCGGTATTCGGCACCTGCGTAGGCTCGTTTTGCAACGTCCTGATCTACCGCCTGCCGCGCGGACAGAGCGTAAATTTTCCCGCTTCGCACTGCCCCAAATGCTCTCACGCTCTGAAATTTTACCACAACATTCCGCTGCTTTCGTGGCTCTTTTTGGGCGGCAAATGCGCCTTTTGCAAAACAAAAATTTCGATCCGCTACCCGATCGTCGAACTTTTAGGCGGCGCGCTTGCGCTTGCGGCGTATTTCGGCGAGCCCGATCTTGCAAAAGCCGCGGTGCTCGGGCTTTGCTTTATTTTGCTTATGGCGCTTTCGGCGATCGATTTTGAGTATAAAGCCGTACCGGAGAGCCTTCTTTACATAGTTACGGCGCTGTCGCTTGCTTATACGCTGATGTATGATTTTGATCTCAGCGGCGTGGGAGCGGCGGCGGGATACGCGGCGATATTTTTCGTGCTGCGTCTCATCGTCACCTTTGTGCTAAAGCGCGAAGCGATGGGAAGCGCGGATATTTTTATCGCGGGCGTTATGGGGGCGATTTTGGGCTGGAAGCTGGGCGGCATCTCGATCTACATCGGCGCGATTTTGACGCTGCCTGCGTATCTCATCGCGCACAAAAGAGGCTACGAGCTGCCGTTCGTGCCGTTTTTATCGATGGGGCTGCTTCTTACTTTTATTTTTAAAGATCAAATTTTAAGGCTCTTGGACGTCATTTATGGATAGGGTGCAGCGCTATTTATTTAGCAATTTCGTAAGCTCGTTCGCGTCGCTTTTCAGCACGCTTTTTATCATAATGTCGATCGTATTTTTCCTTCAGATCGCGCGCATTACGTCATTTATCGAGATAAATTTTTCAGAGCTAGTCAAGCTCTATCTTTTCATGCTGCCGCGCATCCTCATATTTACGGTGCCGATCGCGTTTTTCGTAGCGCTTAGCATCTCGCTTTTTAGACTCTCTAAAGAGAACGAAACCATCGTCATATTTACCATCGGCTACGCCACGCGCAAGATCGCGCTGTTTTTCGGCATAAGCGCCGCGCTGTGTTCCTTGGCGCTGCTTTTCGTCTCGCTTTTTATGATGCCGATAGCCGAAAATTTAAAGGACAATTTCATCGATTACAAAAAGATCAGCGCGACGCTAAATATCAAATCCAACGAATTCGGGCAGAAATTCTCCGACTGGCTCGTTTTTATCGATTCGCAGGAAAACAACGGCACAAGCACGCTGTATAAGGATCTGGTGCTGTATAATCCAGGTGGCTCGCAGGATCACGAGCGAATGATCGTAGCGCGTAGCGGCGAGTTTAAAAACGAAAACGCAAGCTTTTCCGCGATGCTGCACGACGGCAAAATTTACACGATGGGCAGCGATCAGTGGCACGTAAGCGAGTTTGAAAGCCTAACTCTGCGCACGCAAAGCGACCGCAATATCCGCGGCGGAGGCGGCGTGATCGGATACTGGAGCGAGATGGGCGGCAGCGAAAAGCGCAGGAAAGAATTTAGCATCTACACCCTCGTCTCGCTCTTTCCGCTGGCGAGCTTTCTGTTTGCGCTAAGCCTCGGTATCGTGACCTATCGCTACGAAAAGGGCTTCGTTTACGCGGGGATCTTCGGCGTGCTTTTTAGCTACTTCGCGCTAATCATGCTACTCTCCAAACACCCGAGCATCGCACTTCCAGTGACATTCGGCGTTACGCTTATCGCATCGCTGCTTTACTACAGGATCAAAATTGCCCCGAGGTACTGAAAAAAGCTCCGAGCTTTGCGGCGGCGAAATTTTAAACAAAAGCTCGTCCGCTCGAAATTTAACAGATAAAATTTCGGCAAGCAAGACTAGCGCCTCTAAAATTTTGCGTGGCGTAAATTTAAAGCATGAAGCGCGAAACGGCGAGCAAGGCTTTATTTCAAAAGATGAAATTTCAAATTTTAAAAATTCCGCTCTCGCAGATACGGCAAGCGATACGGCTACCTATACTGCGCCCGATTGCGGTTTGAATCACGAAAGAGCCAAGCGGAATTTGGACGCCGTTTACACCAAAAAGACCGCGCGCGGGGCGGATTTAAATTCCACTTGCAAAAATTCTACGGACGCAGCCGCTTCGGATATTTGCGCGGCAAGTGTAGATGAAATTTACACAATCCGCACCGCAAACTCCCGCAAGGCAAACGCCGCCTATAAAACGGACGCCCCCGCAAACACGCCAGCAAGCGCGTCCGAACTCAAAAATATTATCAAAAGCGCGTCCACAAACGACTTCGCAGCGAGCGAGCTTGCGCACATAGGCAAAATAAGCGCCACGCCAAATACCCCCACAGATGCGTGCGCATATGCCACGAGCGCGAACTCCGAGCGCGTAAAGCTCAAACTCGTCTATTCCTACGACGGCTCGAAATTTAGCGGCTCACAGTCTCAGCCCCACGGACGCGGCGTTGAGGATGTGCTGCGCGCGGCTTTGGGGCGAGTGGGTATCTTTGCGCCGCTCATCAGTAGCTCACGCACCGATAAAGGGGTACATGCGCTGCGCCAGGTAAGCTGCGTCGAATGTACCGTGCATTGGGAGCTGTCGCGCCTAAAAGAGCTCATCAATCGCCACTGCGCGCCCTATATTTTTGTGCAGCACATCAGCCCGGTGCCGCGCGATTTTCATCCGCGTTACGACGCCGTGGCGCGCTCCTATCGCTACGTTTTAAACCACGGACGCCTTAGCCCCTTTCTTAGCGATTTTTGCGTGTTTTATCCGCGCGTAGATCTTGCCGCGCTCAATGCTGTGCTTGCAAATTTTATCGGCGAGCACGATTTTAGCGAGTTTATGAAAAGCGGCAGCGACATAAAAAGCCCCATGCGCGAGCTCTACGTCGCGCGCGCCTACTCTTTTAGAAATTTGACCTTGATAAATTTTAAAGCCAACGGATTTTTGCGAGCGCAGGTGCGGCTGATGGTCGCAAACGCCCTAAAATCCGTGCAAAGCGGGCGCAAGATCAGCTTCTCGCGAGCACTTAGCAGAATCCCCTTTCCGCCAAACGGGCTGTATCTTAGCGGCGTGAGTTACTAAGGCTTGAAATTTATAGCGTTAAATTTTATCTCCAGACGTTTGGATTTCAGGCTTAGAATTTTATCGCGGTGAAATTCTGCATATCAGATCAGATCGCCGAGCTACTTTGATATTAAATCACCTGTGCCGCGATGTGTAAAATCGTAAATTTGCGCGAAATTCGATCTGTTTTTATTAGAATTTTATAGAAATTTAGCAATACTTTCAAACTTTTAACTCAAAAAGGAGCAAAGATGAAAAAATTTTCTGTTGCTTTGGCCGGTTTGGCCTTACTAGCTAGCGTTTCAGGCGCTAAGGAGTTCATCAATATCGGCACCGGCGGTATGACCGGCACCTATTATCCGGTAGGCGGCGCCATTTGCCGCTTGGTAAATATGGATAAAAATATGAAATGCTCCGTGCAATCGACGGGCGGCTCGACGTATAACGTCAATAACGTGCTTAAGAAAGAGCTAAATTTCGGCTTCGTTCAAAGCGACGTCGTCTATGATAAATACAATGGTACGGGCAAATTCCAAGGCGCGGCGGATAAAAATTTGCGCTCCGTAATTTCGATCTATCCGGAGCTTTTGGCTTTCGTCGTCTCTAAAGAGAGCGGCATCAAATCCTACGGCGACGCTGCGGGCAAAAAGATCAATATCGGAAACCCAGGCAGCGGCAACGAGCTAACCAGCACGATAGTTTTTGAAAACTACGACTTCGATCTTAAAAAGCTCGCCCAACACGGCGTCTTAACCGCACAAGAATGCCCTATGGCGCTAAAAGATAAGAAAATCGATGGATACTTCTACGTCGTAGGACATCCAACCGCAAATATCACCGATGCGGCTACTTCGCTTCCTATCGACTTAGTCGGCATCGACGATGAGCATATTAAAAAGATTATGGAGAAATATCCGTATTTCGCTAAAGGCGTTATCCCTGCGAAAATGTATGACGGCGTAGACCACGATACACAGACTATCGGCGTAAAGGCCGTGCTAGTAACCGACGCTAGCCAAAGCGACGAGGCGGTTAGAGCGGTAGTTAAGGCTATACTTGATAATTTCGACGAGTATAAAAAGCTACACCCTGCACTAAATTTGGTAAGCAAAGAATCTCTTTTAGAGGGGCTTAGTGCGCCACTTCATCCTGCGGCAGAGGCGGTGTATAAAGAAGCCGGGCTGCTGAAATAGGCTAGTTGATGGAGAAATCTACACAAAACGACGAGCAGGTTTTAGAGGTAAAAAGTAGAGAATTTACCTCTAAAAAGCTCTTCTGGCTCGTGACGCTGGTCTGCTTCGCGTGGTCGGTCTTTCAGCTTTACATCGCGTATTTTACGCTAAATACAAATATCGCGCGCTCGATCCACTTGGCGTTCGCTGTTTTTATAATTTTTTCGCTTTTTCCATTTCGCCCGCGCTCCAAGGCGCATTTTTACATCCCGTTTTACGATTATATTTTATTAATCGTCGGAGTCGCCGCAATCTTGTATCCTGCGATAGAATTTGTGGAGTTATCGCAGCCGCAACGCCAGGGAGATTATCTAACCAGAGATATCGTAGCGGCCTTTATCGGTATTTTTATATTATTTGAGGCGGGGCGCCGTATGATGGGGCCAGCGCTCGGTATCATCGCTTTTACCTTCCTTCTGTATTGCTACTTCGGCCCTTATATGCCCGATATCATCTCGCATCGCGGCGCAAGCTTTGAAAAGCTTGCAGGGCACATGTTTTTAACGACAGAGGGCGTATTTGGCGTACCGGTAGGGGTCAGTACCAGCTTCATCTATCTGTTCGTGCTATTCGGCGCTCTTTTGGAGCGAGCCGGAGCGGGGCAGTATTTTATAAACGTAGCGTTTGCGATTTTAGGTCGCTTCCGCGGAGGACCCGCCAAGGCTAGCGTAATCGCTAGCGGACTAACCGGCATGGTAAGCGGCAGCTCGACCGCAAATGTCGTGACGGTGGGCACCTTTACGATCCCGCTAATGAAAAAAGCGGGGCTTACCGCAACTAAAGCGGGCGCTATCGAGGTCGCAGCAGGCGTAAACGGGCAGCTTATGCCGCCTATCATGGGCGCTGCGGCGTTTATCATCGCAGAGTTTTTAGGTATGAGTTACACCAACGTAATGATCGCGGCGGTGATCCCTGCCTTCGTCTGCTACGCGGGGCTATTTTTCATCGTGCATCTGGAAAGCTGCAAGTTGGGGCTTCACGGCAGCCGCGATTATGCCAAGGTTTCAAAGCTAAAAATTATATTTAGCGGAATTCATTACATAATACCGATTTTGGTGCTTCTTTTCACCCTATTGATTCTAAAAGAAAGCGCGATCTCTGCGGCGTTTAACTCGATCTGCGTGCTATTTTTGATAATGATCATACAAGAGCCCGCCAAGAAAACGATATTTGGCGAAAAGGTTGGCAAGTCCGATTTTATCGTCGGTTTTGTCGATATCTTTTGGGCTATGGTGGGTGCTGCCAAAAACATGGTCACGGTCGCCGTAGCCACCGCGTTAGCGGGCATCATCATCGGCTCGATCTCGCTTACCGGGCTGGGACAGGTTCTTTCAGAGCTAGTAGAAGCGGTTGCGGGAAATAGCATAGTGCTGATACTTCTGATGACTGCGATAATGAGCCTGATTTTGGGCATGGGACTTCCTACGACGGCGAATTATATCGTCGTTTCAAGCCTGATTGCGCCAGTGATTTTGATACTAGCGGGCAAAAACGGCTTTTTGATCCCTGCGATCGCAGTGCATCTTTTTGTCTTTTATTTTGGAATTTTAGCCGATGATACCCCGCCAGTGGGTATTGCAGCATACGCTGCGGCGGGCATCGCAAAGGCAAATCCCGTAACCGTGGGGCTTCAGGGCTTCGTGTATGACCTGCGCACCGCGGTGCTTCCGTTTGCGTTTTTCTTCAACAATAAGCTGCTTTTGATCCAAAGCATCGGCGATCCGATGGATTCAAAAAGCATCGTTTGGATCAGCGATCCGCTGCAAATTGTGCTGATTTTTACCACGGCGATCGTGGGTATGTTTGCCTTCAGCTCCTCGCTACAAGGCTGGTTCGTTATGAAGTGTAACATGGTAGAGCGCCTGCTATTGCTGCTAGTAACGCCGTTAATGCTGGTACCTAATATCTGCGCGAAATTCATAGAGTTTATCCCAAGCGAATACGCAAGTTATGGTATCGGCGCTGCGATCTACGTGCTAATTTTTGCTAAGCAGTGGTTTTTAAGACCCAAAGACTCTGACGATACGCACACCGAAAATAGCGTGCCTGCGGTGTAAATCCAAATTTGATCTCGCTAGATTTTAAAATTTGCGGGGTCTTATTAAATTTATCTTCTTACTTTGTATTCTTGCGCCAAGATTTTAAATTTGGATCGACTCTTTGCTCTAAATTTAAAACCTCGACAGATTGTGCCGCGCTGATAAATCTAGTTTAAATTTAAATCCGCCTATATAAACTACTCAAAATTTTAAATTGCGCCGAAGCGATTATGCCCCTTAGTAAGATAAATTTATTCATACGAAGCTACTGTGTTAAAAAACGTCGCATATTAATCCCATGCTAGTCTATAATTATCGCAAGCCGCAGGATGCACGAAATCAATAGAGCAAAGTCGTTTTCGCGTTGCCGCTTGTAATGCCTTTGATAGTTTAAAATATACACGTCCGCAAAAGCGAAAATGATTCTTAGAGCAGATAAGATCAAAAACTGTGCAAAATTTCTTCAAAAAGATTTGATAATTAAGACCGGGCGTTATAAAATTTTACTTATTTACAGCAATTTCTTGATTATATGTTGTACTTTATTTAAAATAATTTTTATAAAAATATCGATGGAATGGGGAATTATTAGTCAAATTTAATTCTATAAAAATACTTTAATAATTAATATTAAATTTATCTGCCTTGAGTTATAATCCGCGATTAAATTTCAAAATAGAGGAACAAAAATGCAAAAAGATATGTATTTTAAAAAGGCGAAATTTATCGCATTATCGATATGCGCGAGCGTTTCGATTTTATGCGGCGTCGAAGGCTCACACCTAAGCAGCGACGCAAATAGCACGAATCTTGGCGAAATCGTAGTAAGTGCGAGCGGCTTTCGCCAAGATATTAGGCAGGCGCCGGCCTCCATTTCCACCTTGGATAATAAAGAGATATCAAGCGGCAGCTTCACTTCGCTGCACGATATCGCGAATAAAATGCCTGGCGTCAGCGTTATCGCAGGCGACGACGGCCCTGCTAGCGGAATTTCCATCAGAGGAATGGAAAGCTCTCAAACCCTTGTGCTTATCGACGGCAAACGCGTAAGTTCCGCGGCGGCGAACCCAAAAGGCGGAGCGGGCGATATGAACTCGAATTTTATCCCACCCGCAGGAGCGATCGAGCGTATCGAAGTGATTAGAGGACCTATGAGCTCGCTTTACGGAAGCGATGCGGTAGGCGGCGTGATAAATATCATTACGAAAAAAAATTTTTCTAAATTTAACGGAAGCGCCGCTATATCTACAACTATCCAAGATCACGAGGGTATCGGAAACGGCAAGATGGGCGAAGTCTACGTCAATATTCCCTTCGGGCAGTATGCGGCGCTTCAGCTGTGGGGATATAAGAAACTGCGCGACGAGGACAGCTATAAGGGAGGCTATCAAAAGAGCGATAAATCGGATTCTAACGCCAAGCTTTGGCTAACGCCGGATGAAAATAATAAATTTTACGTTCAAACCGGAAGGCAAAATCACGATTATTCAAGAACTCTTGGTAAAACCGCCGTTTATCCCAACGCGCGCGGATTAAATCATTATAAATATAAAAGAGAAAATCACGGCATCGGATATTTGGGCGAGTTTGAAAGCTTAAGCGCTGATATAAGTTATTTTTGGGACAAGACTCGCCGTACGAGCATTTTTGATAGCCTTTCGCCCGCAATCGTAAAAAATAGAAATTTTAATTCCAAATTTACGACTTATCTCGGTATAAATACGCTTACCTTCGGCTACGATTTTAGCAAACAGGACGTGCAAACGACCTTCATCGTTTCAAACGCGAATAGGCAAAATTTACGCTCTCCGCAGCAATTTTCTATGAACGAGCATGCGGGATTTTTAGAGGATGAGATCGAAATTTTGGAAAATACGCTATTTTTAACGCTCGGCGGCAGGCTCACGCATAACGAATACTTCGGCAACCACTTTTCTCCTAGAGCCTACGCGACGTTTAATATAGGCGATACTTGGACGATCAAAGGCGGCGTCGCAACCGGTTATAAAACTCCCGACGTCAATCAAATTTCGCCTGAAGTAGGCACGATTCAGGGCGGCTGGAGGATTATAGATTTCGGTAACAAGGATTTAAAGCCCGAGAAAAGCACGACCTACGAGATCGGGCTTTATTACGACAATGCAGACGATCTGCGCGGCAATATCACGCTATTTAAAAACGACTTCAAAGATAAAATTTTAGATACCGATGGCAGCAATATCAATAGGATTCCCGCTTACGGAGGCTGCGCCGGCGCACCGAGCGTTAATTGCCCGGGTTGGGGAACGTATTTTAATATAGAAGGAGCCGAGGTTTACGGCGTTGAGCTGAGCGGCGATTACGATATTACTAAGAGGCTAAATTTCAAGGCGAACTACACCTATAGCCACTCCGAGATCGAAACCGGGGATCCTACGATCTATACACCAAACGGCGCCGTTAAATTTAGCCAAACCAATCTTAGTAGGCTGGATGGCAAATCCCTGACCGCTACTCCGAAGCATGCCGTACATGCGACGCTTAGCTATAGGCCGATCGCTCCGCTTTCTACCTTCGTAGGCGTAAATTACGAAAGCGAGCTTACAAGCGTACAATTCGGTCCGGGCAATAGAGTCAGCAAAAACGACAAAAAGCTTTTTACTACGGATTTGGGCGCACAATACGATTTAAACGATAATCTGAGTCTAAATTTAACCGCCTACAATATCTTTGATAACGTCCGATACGACGAGGGTCTCGCGGACGACGGCAATTACTATTGGTATCCCGAGGAGGGCAGGAGGTTTTGGTTTAAGGTAAACGCCAAATGGTAAGCCTAAAGAGCTTTCTTGCGGTATTTGACGCGCTATTTTTGGCGTGCTTATTCGCTTGCGATCTGGGGGCAAAACCGCTGCAAAAGATCGAGCGGATAAGCGAGGCTGCACGCGAGATATTTAGCGTGAGCGATTTTATTTTAAAAAGCAAGAGCGGCGAAAAATATAAAATTTTTATAGCTCGCCAAAAAAATGTCGCTCACTACGATAGGGTAGTTTTTATGGTTGATGCGAACGCGCAGTTTCCGATACTTTTAAACTCCTATGCGCAAATTTATGCACTCACTCTTAAGGGCGTAAAGCAATGCAAGGTTTTACTTTTAAACTCCTATGCGCAAATTTATGCAGGCAGCGCGAAGCAAAACGCAAAAGCGGCGCCGAAATTAAGCAAAAACGTGCTTATCGTAGGCATCGGATACGACAGCCCGCTAGCGTATGATACCAAGCGTCGCACGAGAGATTTAACGCCTGCGGCGAGCGGCAAAGAATATGCAAACGGCGGCGGCGCGGCAGAATTTTACGATTTCGTAAAAGATGAACTATTTCCGCTCGTGGATAAAAAATACTCTACGGCAAAAAGCGATAAAATTTACTTCGGACATTCTTTTGGCGGGCTATTCGGTATTTATGCTTTGCTGCGCGACGATGGGATTTTCGACGAGTTTTTTATCGCCTCGCCTTCGTTGTGGTGGGGTGAATCACAGCTGATCAGAGACGCCCTAGACGAGGGAAAACTTAGATCAAATTTAAAAGCGAAATTCATAATGCTCGTTGCCGGCTCGCATGAAATGCGTAAAGGAAAAACCGATAAAGCGGGAATTTTAAAAGTAGCCGATCTAGCTGAAATTTTAAAAACAAAGGGTCTTTCTTGCGAGTTTAGGCTCTACGAAGGCGCTTCGCACGGCGAAGTAATCCCATTGGCTTTGCAAGATTTAGCGCTATTTACGCAAAGATAATCTTCTATTTAGCCGGTAAAGCTTTAATCTAAACCCGGCTCGTTTATATTTGCAAGCGTAAGACCGAGCGGCGCAGGCTCGCTGATCGCGCCAAAACGCGTCGCCGGATTTAAGAAATTAAACTTTAAAGCTCTTTTGGCTAATATCGCGCAAATTTAAAGGATGAAAAATGCAAAGTTTCAAATGGCAAATTTCAAAGCGGCTTAAGCAGGCGATGCGCGAGCGAGATATCGACAATCTCGCGCTCGTACGGCGCACGGACGAGCTGTATTCGCGCTCGCATCCGGGCCACGATGAGGATATGCGCGCCGAAGTTTACACGGTCTTGGACGAATACGCGCCCAACGTCGATATTGAAATTTTTGATCTAGTCTGCAGGGTGCTCGGCGTCAAAATCGAGCTAGGCGAGACGCTTGATTGAGTAGTCGTAGCCGAATTTTATCCGTGCCGCAAGGCTAAATTTAGCGTTACGATAAATCGTAAAATTCTACCTAAAGCCTAGCGACAGAGCTTGCTTAAGTAAATTTTGCCGCAAAATTTCGCCCAAACCTAGCAAGATTAATATCTATTTTAACTGCAAAGTGCTAAATTTAGCGCTAAATTTTAATCCGAGGTAAGCTTTGAACTACTTAATCCAATTCAGCGTGATTTTAGGGATATCTTTTGTTGCGGAGATTTTGGCGGCACTCGTACCTGTGCCGATCCCCGCTAGCATCTACGGGCTAGTCATTATGCTTTTAGCCCTGATCTTCAAACTCATCAAAGTATCGCAAATCAGAGAAACCGTGTCGTTTTTTATGCAGATTATGCCTGTGATCTTCATCCCGGCGGGCGCTGCGATCATCATCGCAGGCGACGCGCTACGCCAGCATCTTTTCGCAATCATCGCGATTACGGCAGTCTCTACGGTAGTAGTCATCGGTGCAAGCGGCGCGGTAACGCAGATCTTTTATAAAATCGCCCTCGCCCGCGTTAAGCGCAGGCTCTACGCAGCCGCACATGAACAAGACGGCGTGAATACAAAGGGCGTGGATGCGAAGCTGGAACGCGAAATTTTATCCGGAGACGACAAAAAATGAGAGAAATTTTAATGAACTCCGCTTTTTTCGGCGTGTTTTTGTGCCTGGGCTCGTTTGAGCTAGGGCTTTATCTAAAAAAGCGCTTTAAGCTAACTATTTTCAACCCGCTTCTAATCGGTATCGTGCTTACCGTCTGCGTGCTTTTACTCTTTAAAATTCCATACGAAAAATTTAACGCCAGTGCCTCGCACATTAGCTTTTTCTTAACGCCGATTACCGTCTGTCTAGCCGTGCCGCTATACGAGCAGCTGGCGCTTTTGCGAAGTAATTTTTTAGCTATTTTTGCAGGACTGATTTCGGGTATGATCGCAGGGCTAGGCAGCATCTACGCGATGTCGGTGATATTTGGGCTAAATCACACAATGTATGTCACGCTACTACCGAAATCCGTCACGGCGCCGATCGGTATGGGTATCAGCGAAAGCTTAGGCGGCATCGTGACGCTAACGGTGGCCTGCATCATCGCTACAGGCATCATCGGTAGCGTATTTGGCGAGGCACTACTTAAAATTTTTGGCATAAAAAAGGCGATGGCAAAAGGTATCGCCCTAGGCTGCGCGAGCCATGCGATGGGAACGGCGCGCGCTCTTGAGATCGGTGACGTAGAGGGCGCGATGGCGTCTTTAGCAATGGCAGTTACGGGACTTCTTACCGTCATCGGTGCCGGTATATTTGCACATTTCATCTAAGGAGAAAATATGATAATCTCGATCGCTAGACAAACGGGCGCAGGCGGGCGCGAAACCGCGCGCAAACTAGCCGAGCGCTTAGGCTACACCTATCTAGCCAAGGCGGATCTGCTCCGCAAAGCAGACGAGCTTGGCTGCTTCGAGCAGATGTATGAGTTCTACAACGAAATGCCCGTAAATACGCTGCTTCAGGCAATATCGCACAACGAGCTAGCCAATGAGCAGAAGCGCGATCGTATCGTAGCAATCTACGAAAAGATCGTCTCGGGCGGCAACGTTATAGTGCTTGGGCGCTGCGCCGGGTTTTTCTTGCGCGGACATCCGGATCTGCTGACGGTATTTTTACGCGCGAGCGATGAGTTTAAGCTCGCTAGATTGGAAAAAGAGGGTCACACCGACGCGCGCGAGTATATGGAGGAAAGCGACGCGGGCAGGATGAGCTTTCATCAATACTACACCAACCAAGTCTGGGGCGCATCCGCCAACTACAATATCTGCATCGACACATCGTATTGCGGCATCGATAATGCGGTAAATATCATCGAGTATCTAGTCAAACATCACATTGAAAAGTGATTTGCGCCTAAGTGCACAAAAGTGGAATTTATCTTTTCGAAGATGAATTCCACTTGATCTCGCAAACCCGCCCTACTTCTATTGTAATTTAAAATTCACATCTCTTTCAGCTTAAATTCCATTTAAAAATAACGCATTTAGGGGCATTCTAAAGCCTCTCGTTCAATGCGACATTAAATTCTAAACCGCGCTTTATCGCCACAAAACAGTAAAATTTAGCTAAGATTTGACGAAATTTAAATCCAAATTTAAGGAGATAAAATGCAAAGCAGAGCCCATCTATGCCCAAAATGCGGCGAAAATACGATCTATTTTGGCGGCATCTGCCACTCGTGCCGCCAAAAGCAGAGACGAGAGGAGATTTTAAACCTAGGCGCGGACGAAGTAGAGGCGATGATCCTAAAAATTGCGGAGCGAATCGATGAGATCGAAAAATGGGATGAGATTTACAACGATTTTTGGGCGCTTTTTAGCCTGTTAGGTATCCACGATCCAAGGATCGCGCGAGCCGCGGCGGCGGCGGAGATATACTGCCCGCCGGAGCTTTACTTCGGCGCGCCTAAGGACGTGAGAGATGCGCTCGTCCGCAAGCTCGCCTCGCTACAGGACAATGCCAAAAACACTCTAAACGACCTACTGTGCGCGCTTGCGTGGCATGGTGACGAGCAGACGATGCGGCTTTTTTATGAGCTGTATCAAAACCCGAAGCCGTGGCGCCAAAAGCTCTACGTAGGCACTGAAATTTACGCACAAATCGGCGGCTGGAGCTTTGATCGGATGGGCGAGCGCAAATCGCTCGTTTTTGATAAATGCCTTGTCGCGGTGCGAGTAAAAGATGACGCGGAGAAAAACGGCGGCGGCGCTAGCGAGCATGGAGATGACATTGCCGGCGCGCAAGGCAAAAGCGAGAGCGCGCAAAATAGCGGCGCAAATGAAAGCGTGAGCACTAGCTTGCGGAATGAGCTCGCAAATTCCGAACAAAATGCGCAAAAAGACGCGGACGAAATTTCAAATTTACACGCTGGCGCACAGAGTGCTCACGCAAGTATGGACGAAGACGCGATCTTGCAGAACGAGCGCGCGAATTTCAAATCAGACGCGCAAAAAGACGCTAGCGGCGGTTTAAATTTAAGCGAAAATACAAAGGATGCCCGCTGCGAAGGCGCAAATCAAAACGCGGATGAGCCCGTACGTATCGGCAAACCTACGGGGCAAAAGTGCGAGTTTTGCGGCTGCGAGATGCTCGATATGCTGCGTCTTAAGGCCGACGAGCCGCGGCTTGCGTTTCTGAATTTAAAGCACGACGCGATCTTTCGCTGCTGCCCGACCTGCGTTGGCTCGGTAATGTATTTTTGCAAATGCGGTGCGGACGGCGAGCTGCAGATGCACTGCGAGGGCGAAGGGATGGAGAAAAGCTACTTTTCGCAGCAGGACATGGCGCGGCTGAGCGGTATGAAATTTAAGCTAAGCGGCGAAGTATCGCCATTTTACAGCTGCTTTGACGAGCTTGATACGACCGTGGGAGGCTATCCGCAGTGGGTGCAGGACGTCTCGTATCTGAGCTGCCCTAGCTGCGGCGGGACGATGAAGCATCTAGCGCAGATCCCATTCGGCGAGCTGGTGCAGGACGAGGGCGTCATATACGTGCAGATCTGCGAGAAATGCGAGGTTTTGGGCGGCTGCTTTCAGTGCACGTGAGGTAAATTAATTAGCTATAATGCAAGTAAAATTTGATTTAAGGAGAAAAAATGGGGTTATTCGGTTTGAGCAAAAAGGCTGAAAAGGCGCAAATTCCAAGCACTTTTGCCGGCAGAGTGGATAAATTTTGGGCGGAATTTAGCGGCGCGATAGACGAGATCAAG
>CAUQZM010000008.1:0-71033 GCA_963522765.1 uncultured Campylobacter sp.
CATTATTTGATCCGTTGCGCGCGAAATGAAATTTTATCGTTTAAATTCTAGAGCAAGACCTGCGCCTGCGGCGGCAAATTTGCTTGTAGGAATGGAATTTGTCGTTCAAATTTAGCAAAGATAAAATTTTTAAATCGTGTAAATCGCGAGGGGGGTCGGGTAATGATTTGATTTTGTTCGCATCGCGCAGTATTTAGGTGGCGCGATGCGAACAAATTTTATTCTATCCCCGCGAATGCTGCCTTCGCATCCGCCAAATCCTTCTCGTCGGGGTGTTTCGCAGCCTCCGCCCAGCGCGCAAGTCGCTCGGGGGTGATAGGATGGGGCGAGTTGCCGCTAGAGGCCATTTTGCGCATCGTTTCAAGCAGATTCGGATCAATCGCGCCCTGGCAGGCAAACTCCCTTACGATCTCGTTGCCGTTTGCCTTAAGTCCCTCTTCAAAGGTATCCAGGCACTTGCGCGAATGCTCGCCGTCCGGCTCCGCGCCCAGCGTCATGAAAACACCAAGCTTCTTACCGTGAATCTTGCGTATAAAGCGCGTAAATTTCGCCTCGGCCTCGCCCTTATCGACGTAAAAGCCCAAGGCTATAAAGTCGTAGTCATCGACCTCGTCTTCAAAGTCGCGGAAATTTAGGCTCTCGCAGCCTAGTTGCTCGGCGATCGCGTCGCCCACCTTTTTCGTGTTGCCCGTTTGCGAGGTATAAAGCACGATTTTTTTCATACAAAATCCTTTTTCATAATGTTTGCTATCTCTTCGTTGATGTTGTTGCCCCAAAAAATTCCGTCCAAGCTTAAAACTGATTTTTCATCCTTAAGCTCCAAAAGTCCCCAGTTTTGAAATTCTTTGAGCTTTTGCACTACTTCGTCGTAAATATTCGCGCTTAGAGCCTCTTTTAGCTCGTTTAAGCTTACGATCGGGTATTGAAACAGATTGCTTAGCACGCCGTATTTTGCTTCGCGCTCATCGATTCGCGAGATCATCTTATGCCCCGACACGCCGTAAATTCCAAAGCCCGCTACGTGTCCGCCTGCGCCGTTGCCGATAGGCAGGATATCCGTGCCCTTGTGGCTTAGCTTGATGTAGCCGTAGTTATCGCGCCCTTTTCGAGCAAGCTTGGTAAGCTCCAAAACCTCGAAATTATCGCTTCCGATAAGTAGTGCGCCCGCGAAAGCATGGTGCAGCTTCTTATCGATCTCTAGATCGTAGTAGGATTTGTCGATCTTTTTGTATAGCTCCGAGCCTTCAAAAAACATCAGCGAGTAAAAGCTGGCGCTATCTAGACCTAGCTCATCTACATAGCGCGCGTCCTCTAGCGCTTCCTCCACGCTTTCGTTGGGGAAATTGTAGATGATGTCGCAGCAGAGCATGCCGTCAAATTTTTCTCTAAGCTCCTTTAGTCGCTCGATTGCGCGAGCGGGCTTATGCACGCGGTTTAGAAGCGCGCGCCCCTGTCTGCTGAAGGTCTGCACGCCGATACTAAAGCGGTTTACGCCGAAGCTCTGCAAGGCAAGCGCTTTTTGAAGGTCTAAATTATGCAGCGTGGTTTCTACGCTGATCTCGCAGTCGTCCGCGATCTTAAAATTTTTATGCAGCGCGCCCAGAACCTTTTCGAAGTGCGTCTCGCTAAAGACGCTCGGCGTGCCGCCGCCGAAGTAGATACTTTTGATCTTTTTGGTATCGAAGTAGGGCATCTCGCCGTAGTCTTTGATCTGGCGGATTAAAAATTTAGCGTATTCGTCCAGCTCGTCGCCGAGTTTGGAGCGCATCATCGAACAAAACGAGCAGATGTTGTCGCAAAAGGGCACATGCAGATAGATCACGCAGTCGCTGTCTTTCGCGGGCTGATCCAGCGCATCGAACAGCTCGTTTTCGCTTGCGGAAACGCTCTCGAAAAGTTTGGAGCGGTGGTGGGATTTAATGCGTTCTTTAAACATCTATTTCGTTGCCTCCGCGTAAATTTCATCCACCGTCTTGCCGATTTGCGGGCTTCCGCGCAAGATGAGCGTCGGAGCTTTTAAAATTTTGCCCGATTTTACCGCTTTGGTGTTTTTAAGGATCGGATTTGCCTTTAAAAAATCATCCGTCTCGCCGCCTACGATGATCATAATATCGGGGTTTTGCTCCAAGATATATTCAGCAGATACCGAAGGCGTGCTGCCCTTTAGGCCGTCTGCGATGTTTTTGGCGCCGAGACGAGCGAAAATATCACCGATGAGGGTTTTGTCATTGAAAGCCATCGTAGCGTTTGAGCCGAAAAATAGTGCTACTTTTTTGCCGCGAAGAGCGGGTTTGTCTGCAAAAATTCCATCCATCTGCGCGCAAATTTTATCCGCCTCGCTCTCTTTTTTTACGATGGCCGCGACCTTCTTTACGTTTTGGCAGATCTCTGCGGTGGAGTTCGCATCCATCGCAAGGCTCTTAAGTCCCAGCTTTTGTAGATTCTCGCTAACGCCTGCGGAGTGAAAGCTCGTGATGACCAGATCGGGCTTAAGCTCTACGATCTTTTCCATATTCGGCTTTACGTAGGTGCCTACGCTCGGTAGTTTCGCGGTTTCCGCCTCCGGACGGATCTTGCTCATTGAGGTAGTCGAGATCGCAGCGATCTGATCCTGCGCGCCCAAAGCGTAGATGATCTCGACTGCGGCGGGATCGAGCACGACTAGACCTTTAGCGAATACAAAGCTCGCCGAGAGCAAAGCTATAAGAATTTTTTTCATAATTTCTCCTTTTTGGGTAGTATAAACTTTACCCCGTTTTCTTCTACTATTAAGGCTTCAAAGCCGTAAATTTCTTTTATGATCTGCGGCGTAAAAAGCTCGCTCGCACTGCCGCGATATCTCACCGCACCGTCTCTTAGCATAAAAATTTCATCGCAAAACAGCGAGGCTAAATTTAGATCGTGCAGCACGATGACGCTCGTTAAATTTAAAGAGCGCGTTAGGCTTTCGCAGATACTCATCGCCTCGATGGCGTAGTTCATATCTAGCGCGCCCGTGGGCTCATCGAGCAGTAAAATTTCAGGCTCGCTTACGAGCGCTCTAGCAAGCAGCACGCGCCCGAACTCCCCGCCGCTTAGCTCAAATGCGCTACGCTCTAGGAATTTTTTTACGTCCAAAAGCTCCGCCATCTGCTCCACTTTAGCGTGATCGCTCGCATCGTAGCCGCTAAAGGCGCTCTTTAGGCGGCAAAATCTGCCCGCAAGTAAAATTTCTTTTACGCTAAGCGGCGCGGCGAGGGCTGTTTTTTGCGGTACGAAGCCGATCAGCGCCGCAAGCTCTTTTAGGCTATACTCGCTTGCCTTTTTGCCGTTTATTTCGATGATACCGCTTGCGGGCTTTAAAATTTGCAAGATATTTTTTAGCAAGGTGCTTTTGCCGCAGCCGTTGGGGCCCAAAATCCCGTAAAATTTGCCGCGTTCTAAATTCAGACATACATCTTGCAGGATCGCTCGCTTGCCGTAGCTGAAGTTTAGCGCCGAAATTTTCATGCATGCTTCCTAAACGCGAGGTATAGAAAAAATGGTGCGCCGAAAAAAGAGGTCACCACGCCGATTGGAATTTCTACCGGCGAGAGGGCGTTTTTAGCGATTACGTCGCAAAAAACCAAAAAAACTCCGCCGGTAAGCGCGCTAGCGGGGATCAGCACGGCGTTGCTAGACGTGCGAAGCGCCATACGCAAGGTATGCGGGATGATGAGCCCCACGAAGCCTATCATCCCCGTAAATGCGACCGAAAAGCCGATGATGAGCGAGGAGACGATGAGTAGGCTCTTTTTGGACTTCTCGACGTTGAGCCCCAGCGATTTCGCCTCCTCGTCGCCGTTTAAGATGATATTTAGCTCGTGACGCTTCGCGTAAAAATACGCCATGCAAAACAGCAGCGGCGGTAGCAAAAGCGCGATCTTATACCAATTCGCCCCACCTAGATAGCCCATCATCCACGCCGTAATCCTAAAGCTATCCTCTCCGATGAGATAGACCGCAAAGGAGGTGAATGCGCCTAAAAACGAAGATACGGCGATACCTACGATCAGTAGCGTCGAGATCGAGCGGGTGTGGGCGGCGAGCTTAAAGATCACGATCGACAGCACACTTGCGCTTAAAAACGCGAAAATTCCGTAAAAAACATCGCTAAGCCCCAGTAGGTAGGCTATAACCGCGCCGAAAGTCGCCGCCGAGGCGATGCCGATGATGTATGGGTCTGCGAGCGGGTTTAAAAACACGCTTTGCACCACCACGCCCGAGCTCGCTAGCAGCGCGCCTACCAAGATGCCCATTACTAGGCGCGGCAGGCGCATTTGCGTTAGGATGAGCTGCTTGGTCTCGTCTATCTCGCCGAAGGTGAAAAATTTTACGATGTCGCCTAGCGAAATGCTTGCTCCGCCGCTGCTAACGGCTACTAAAGCAAGCAATATGAAAGCTGCGATTAGAAAGATATAAAATTTAAAGCTCATAGCCCACCAGGCGAACTATACGCGCAGATTTCGTCGCGGCGGATATTTTTAAAATTTAAACGGTGCCAGGAATTTATGCGCGCGGAATTTATGAAATTTTTACGGCCGGCGCCATCATTTTTGAAGCTTACATAGCTTTTGATATCAGCGCGAAAAAGTACATAGCCGCACACCTGATCCGGCATAAATTTCCTCCTAAAAGTATTCGCGATTTTTATTAAGAAATTAAAATCGTTATCATGGGATTTTATCGCTTGATTTCTTAAACCGCGATAAATTCCGTAACGGCTAAGAGCTGCGGAGTTAAATTTGGACGATTAAATATTAAAATTTCGCGCGCCGTCAAGCCGCCTATTTAAATTTGAAATTCAAAATTTAGGTGTTAAATTTAAACGCCGAAAGAGCTCTTTTTAATTTCGCGATTCAGCTTTAAATTATAAAAACGCCGATAAAATACGCACTAAATTTTATTTAACGAGTCCCGCTTTAAAGGCGCGAGCCGTTTTATTAAAACGACATACTGCCCAAGCCGCTCGCTAAGTTTTAAGGAGTGAGCATGAAATTTTGGCAAAAGATCCTTTGGGCGGCGGTCGCCGTCATAGGGGCGTGGTGTTTCGGTGTACTTGCGCTAAATAAGGGCGAGAGTATCAGCGCCGTTTGGCTCGTAGTGGCCAGCGCGTGCATCTATCTGATCGGATACACCTTCTACGGGCGCTTTATCGCGTATCGCGTCTTTGAGCTGGACGATCGCCGCGCAACTCCTGCGGTGATCCGAAACGACGGGCGAGATTACGTCCCTACGAACAAATACGTCCTTTTCGGGCACCATTTCGCCGCTATCGCTGGCGCAGGGCCGCTCGTAGGCCCCGTAGTGGCCGCACAGATGGGCTATCTGCCCGGCACTATTTGGCTTTTGGTAGGCGTCGTGCTCGCAGGCGCGGTGCATGATTTCATCGTGCTCGTGCTATCTACGCGACGCGGTGGCAAGAGCCTCGGCGAGATGATAAAAGATGAGATGGGTAAGCTCACGGGCGGCATCGCGATGATCGGAATTTTTTTCATCATGCTGATCATCGTGGCGATTTTGGCGATGGTCGTCGTAAAAGCGCTCGCGAACTCGCCGTGGGGGCTTTTTACGATCGCGATGACGATACCGATCGCCATATTTATGGGAGTTTATATGAGGTTCTTGCGCCCAGGCAAGGTCAGCGAGGCATCGATCATCGGCTTTGTTTTGCTGATGCTTGCGCTTTGGGGCGGGCATTACGTTTCGATCGATCCGTACTGGCACGACGTTTTTTCGCTAAAGGGCGAAACGCTCGCGCTTCTTACGATCGGCTACGGCTTTATCGCGGCGATATTGCCCGTGTGGCTGCTGCTCGCGCCGCGCGATTATCTAAGCACCTTCCTTAAGCTCGGCGTCATCATCGGCATGGCGGTTGCGATAATCTTTGTCGCGCCCGAGCTTAAAATGCCCGCTACGACGAAATTTATCGACGGCACGGGTCCCGTTTTTGCAGGTCCGATATTTCCGTTTTTGTTTATCACGATCGCATGCGGCGCGATTTCTGGCTTTCATGCGCTGATCTCCAGCGGCACGACGCCTAAGATGCTCGAGCGCGAAACCCACACTCTTTTCATCGGCTACGGCTCGATGCTTATGGAAAGCCTCGTGGGCGTAATGGCGCTTGTGGCGGCGTGCATCCTAAGCCCGGGCGAATACTTCGCTATCAACTCGCCCACCGCGGTACTCGGCAAAGACGCGGTAAGCGCTGCGGCGTACATAAATTCTATCGGATTTAGTATCACGCCTGAGCAGATCGGCGCCTTGGCTTCAAACGTCGGCGAAACCACGATGATGAGCCGCACGGGCGGCGCTCCTACCTTTGCGATGGGGCTAACGATGCTTCTGCATCAGATCATCGGCGGCAAGGAGCTGATGGCGTTTTGGTACCACTTTGCGATTTTATTTGAGGCGCTGTTTATTCTGACCGCGGTCGATGCGGGCACGCGCACGGGGCGCTTTATGGTGCAAGAAATTTTAGGCAATGTCTATAAACCCTTTTCGGATACGAAAAATTCCCTCTACGGCATCATCGCGACGCTGATCTGCGTGGCGGGCTGGGGCTATCTACTCTACAGCGGCGTTACTGATCCTATGGGCGGAATTTACACGCTGTGGCCGCTTTTCGGCGCGTCCAATCAGATGCTCGCGGGCATCGCGCTGCTGCTTGCGACGGTGGTGCTTTTTAAAATGGGCAAGCAAAAATACGCCTTCGTCACGATCGCTCCTGCGATTTGGGTGCTTATAACTACGCTTTATGCGGCGATCTTAAAGCTGATGCCGGCTAACGGCGAGCGCGTGCACGACGCGGTAAGCCACGTGGCCATCGCGCAAAATACCGCCGCCAAGCTCGCTAGCCTGAGCGGTCCCGCCGCGATCGAAAAGGCGCAGGCTATCATCAGAAACAACGTCATCGACGCCGTGCTATGCGCTCTTTTCGTCGTCGTTACGATTATAGTCATCGCCCAAACGATAAGGATGTGCCTTAAAATTTCAAAGGGCGGCGCGAACGAGGGGTATTTCAAACTGGCAGAAAGCGAGCACATAGATAGGAGCGTTTATGAAAAAGTTTAAATTTAATCCGCTCGCAGCCCCAAGGGCCGTGGCGAGGTTTTTGGCGCGCGCGGATGCCGCGCTTGCGCCACTCATCGGGCTCGGCGATTACGAGGGCTACCTGCGCCATTTCAGAAGCGCTCATCCTGACGAAGTCCCGCTAAGCAGGGCGGAATTTTTCCGCGCGATGCAAGATAGCAAGGCAAAAAACGTCAAGTGCTGATAGCGGCGAAAGGGCGCGGTCGCGCCGTACAAATCGTCGTTGATCTGAAATTTTAAATTTGATAGGGTGTGGGCGTGCGAGTCATGAAATTTAGCCCGCTGCTCGGGATAAATTTTGCGCGTATCTCTTGAAGAGCACTTTAAATTTGCTCGTACGTAGGGCGTTAAGATTTGTCCTTGCCGTCGCGCCGTACTTATCTATCGCTAGCCGCGACGTTTTGCAACGATCTCACCTGCATGTCGTAGAATTTTTAAACGGGTATTTGCCGCGTCTTGGTAGAATTCTATATAAAATTTTTGTAAAATTTTTAGCAAACCTGCCTTAATTAAAGGCGTGAAATCATAGCTGCAAATTTTAAATCAGGAATATGGGTGTGCTTGGACCATGGCTTAGATCTCATAGCAGGTTAAAATTTGCTCCGCGTCCTCGTCGTAAGCGTTATCGACTAGTACGAGATCGCGGGTGCGCTCGGGCGTGCGATGTCTGCGTTTTTCATTTTTACCGGGAGCGAGGAGTGAATATTCACGGTTTTCGATGCCGCGGTCGCCTCTGGGCGCTAAATTTTGCTCGGCAAATGCGCCCTTCTGCTCCGCTTCGTATTTTGCGCTCGCAGTCCGGCAAGAAGCAGCCGCAACGACGCCTAAAATTCTCGCGCCCTTTTGTTTAAATTGATGCGTCAAAACAGGCTTTGTCGCGAGATATCGGGCGGGCTCATTTTGTTTAAATTTATCCATCGCTTCGCATCTGGATTTACTCGCCTCGACCTGCGTAAATCCGCCCGAGCTGCCGTCCTCGAAGCCGCCCGCCTCGCTACGCAGATCAAGAACCCTCAGCTCATTCGGCTCGTTTATAAAGTGTCCGCGCCAGCCGTCCGGTCCATCCGCCGCAAGCTCGAATCTATCGAAATCAAAATCTAGTTTCACGCGGAATTTAACGTTAAAATTCGCGTCCGTAAAAACAAGCTCATTAGCGCCCTCTATTTCGCCGCTTTCGCCCGCTTCGCCCACGCGAATGCAATATCCGCCGCCCGCGCGCTGTACCTGCGTCATAGGGCAAGCTTTAGCGATGATTTTAAGCTCGTAACCGCTCAAATTTAGGCGGTAAATTTGACCCGAGCGCGTAAAAATCAAGAAATTTAGCTCATCCTGCTTAAAAATCGCCGCACAACCCTTTAATCGCTTTCGCGTGCCCGTCTGCGTCTTAAAATCGTAGATAAAAAGCGTGTCGTCAGTCGCCGTGATAGCCTTTTTATCGCCATCCTTGCTACTTAGTGCGATAAAATTGCCGTATTTTAGCACGCCCTTTTTGTGCTTTGAGATGAGCGCGAGATCCGCGGCGTTAAATTTATAAATCGTGTCAATAAAGCCCAAGACTACGAGCGTGCGGCCGTCATCGTCAAAGGTCGCGGCGCGGGTAAAATCGCGGAAAGGCGCGCCGGCTAGCTGCTTGCCGCTTGCGAGCGAGAATTTTCTAAGCTTCATCTGCTTTTGCTCGTCGTTATCGCCTATGTAAAATGCGCGATCGCCCTTTATTAGGACGTTTTGTTGATATCGCGAAGTCTGTTTTGAAGCCTACTTTGCCATAAAATTTTCATCCGTCATTCCTTCTATCTGCGCGCAAAGAACGCAGCGCGATTTATCGCTTTTAATTTTGGCTAGCGGTTTTTCAGCGCGCATGCTAATACTTGAATTATTGCTTTTAAATTTACGCTATTTGCACGGCGCTCGGTACCTATCAAATCGGCATTTCAGCCATGCTTTGCGGGCAAATTTATCCGCGCAGCGTTTGGACCGGGCTAGAAAGAAATTTAACCGCGCGCTGTTTGAGCGAAACCGCAAAATTAGCCTCGCAAATTTAGATCATTTTTTCGGTTTATTTTCTTTGATATAGTCCACGGCGATACGCTGGCAGGCGATTTTATCGTTCTTTTCGAGGCATAAAGTCTCCAGCTCCTCGCGGCTGAAATTTTTGTAATCCTTGATCGTCTTTTTGCCGCCGTCACCCATCACGAAGTATATGAGAGCCGCTAAAATCGCCATCACAGCAATTAATCTAAGCATAATTGCCTCCTAAATTTCATAGATTTTGCGCCAAATGTGCGAGCGAATTCGGCGCGTATCTGTTTAAATAGGCAGTCAAATTCTATGCCGTTCGGATTTTGCGAGCAGCGCATTTTTAAATTTAAAGCAAATTAATCTGCCTCGGAAAGTACCTATCCAGCGTCTGCGCTACCTGCTCTAACCAGACCTTTCGCTCGACCTCGTCGCTATCTGCTACCACTCTAAACATCAGCCGCTCAAAGGTTTTCACGCCACAAAAATCGAAAATGCAGCTTTTCCAAATTTTTTCCAGCGGATCGCCGAATATCTCGTTTTCTCTGGCCTCGGGGGTGTTGGAGGTGTTGAAAACTACGGCGGCTTTAGCTTTTAAAAGCCCTATCGGAAGCCCGCCGCCGTTATCGCCCGGCGCAAAATCGTAGGCTACTCTCTGCCTTAGCACACGGTCAATCCAGCCCTTGAGGATGGCGGGCGGCTCGCCCCACCAGTTCGGATGGACAATCACGATGCCGTGGGCGTTTGCTATGTCTTTTTGATGCGCCTTTAACAGCTCGTCATCGCTTTCGTCGCTCACGAGCTCGGCACCGCTAAGGATCGGATTAAATTTCTCCTTATATAGATCGTGAAATTTAACCTCGTAGCCATTATTTTGCAGCTTTTCTGCTGCTGCGTTTGCAATAGCTGCATTTAGACTTCTCTCGTAAGGATGCGCTAAAATGATGCAGATTTGTTTCATCTTACTCCCACTCTATCGTTGCAGGCGGTTTGCTCGAGATGTCGTAAACTACGCGGTTGATGCCGGGCACTTCGTTTATGATGCGGCGAGAGACATTTTCTAGCAGATCGTAAGGCAGGCGCGAGAAGCTAGCCGTCATTCCGTCGCTGGCGTCCACTACGCGTATGCACACGGCGTTTTCGTAGGTGCGGTTATCGCCCATGACTCCCACGGAGTGCACATTTAGCAGCACGCAAAACGCCTGCCACGTTTTGTTGTACCAGCCGCTTGATTTTAGCTCGTCGCGCAGGATCACGTCGGCTTTGCGCAGTAGCTCGAGGCTCGGCGTATTTACCTCGCCCATTATGCGGATCGCAAGACCCGGGCCAGGGAATGGATGGCGGAAAACGACTTCGCGCGAAAGACCTAGTTCGAGCCCCAGCTGGCGCACTTCGTCTTTAAAAATTTCGCGCAGAGGCTCGATCAGTTCAAATTTCATATCCTTAGGCAGGCCGCCTACGTTGTGATGGCTTTTGATCGTCTTGCTTGAGCCTGCGACCGAGCTTTCGATGATGTCAGTGTAGAGCGTGCCTTGGGCTAGAAATTTTACGTTTTTGTGTTTTGCTGCTTCTTTGCTGAAAACTTCAATGAAGGTCGCGCCGATGATTTTGCGTTTTTGCTCCGGATCGACCACCCCTTTTAGTCTGCTTAAAAATAGCTCGCTGGCATCGATCACGTCTAAGCTCACGCCGAGTTTGAGCCTAAACATCTCCTCTACCGCCTTGCGCTCGCCAGTGCGGAGTAGTCCGTTATCGACGAAAACCGCTATTAGGCTCTGCGGCACCGCGTGCGCCAAAAGCGCCGCTACGACTGAGCTATCCACGCCGCCACTTACCGCGCAAAGCACTTTTGCGCTGCCTACGCGCTCTTTTATTTTGATCATCTGCTCTTTGGCGAAGCTACCCATATTCCAAGTGCTGGTTATTCCGCAAATCTCTTTAGCAAAATTTTTTAAAATTCTATCGCCAAACTCGCTGTGGCAGACCTCGGGGTGAAACTGCAGCGCGTAAATTTTACGGATCTCGTCGCCAAATACGCACCACTCACTCTCGTCCGAGCTTGCCATCACCTCAAAGCCCTCCGGCAGGCTCTCGACCTTGTCCGAGTGGCTCATCCAAACGATCGAGTTATCCTCCACGCCGCCAAATAGCTTGCTAGCGCGAAGCAGTTTCAAAGAGGCTTTGCCATACTCTTTTTTGCCCGCAGGCACGACGCTGGCGCCAAATTTATGCGCGATGAGTTGCATGCCGTAGCAGATACCTAAAATCGGAATTCCAAGCTCAAAAATTCTATCGTCGCAAAAATACGCATCCTTGGCGTAAACGCTAGCGGGCCCGCCGCTTAAAATAAGGCCTTTGGGGTTTTTTGCTTTTATCTTATCGATCGGTGCGTCGTATGCGATCAGCTCGGTGTAAACGCCTTGTTCGCGCAAGCGGCGCGCGATGAGTTGGGTGTATTGGGAGCCGAAGTCCAGTACTAAGATGTCTGCTGTTTGCATGAAATTCCTTTATAAAAATTTTTGAAAGTATAACAAAGCAAAGCTAAAAACGACCTATTCGTCGCGTAAAATTCTAACGCCGCCTTTATCGCAGCTCGTGCTATTAGCGTCCGTATTTTGGGCGGTAGCGCTAAGGCTCTGCTCGCCCTCCGAATAAAACGGCGGCCCTTTGTATCCGCAGCCGCTAAGCAAAACTAAGATAAAAAATGCTAAAATCCGTCTATGGAAAATGCAAGAGAAATAATCGCTCATATCAGAAAAGATCCTTTATATGCCAAGATGCGAGAAAGAGGCGAGTTCTTAGCGATTTTGCCGCTTAGTTGGCAAAGGCTGATCGCTTTCATCTACGTCAAAGATGGCATTTTGATGATAGCCGCGAAGCACCCGGCTGGGCTTTGCGAACTAAAACGCGATAGTAATATAAATTTAATAAAAGACGTATTAAAGCGCTTCGTAGTCGCTAGAGAGACGGCGGAGCTTTGCAGCGTGCGCGAGGTTAAAATTTTCGTCGCAAGCAGGCTGATGAATAAAAGACGCGCGCAAGCCTTTAAAATGAGTATGCGCCGAAGCAGCGAAATTTTTTCGCTCGAGCGCTCGGACGGAGGATTCGAAAACAAAATAAAAAATCCGCAAATTTATAAAATTTTTGAAGAGATAAGAGGGCTGATCCTTGCTAATAGAGGAGATTAAGAGCCTGCCTGCCGCACCCGGCGTGTATCAGTACTTCGACGCCGCGGGCAAGCTGCTATACGTCGGCAAGGCTAAAATTTTAAAAAATCGCGTCAAAAGCTACTTTTCTTTCACGCCTGCTCTCGCGCCGAGCCCGCGCTTAAGCGCGCGCATCGCCAAGATGATAAGCGAGGCGGTGCATTTAGAATACATCGTCACTCCTAGCGAGAGCGATGCGCTGATACTAGAAAACTCCTTCATCAAGCAGCTCAAGCCAAAATACAACATCCTGCTTCGCGACGATAAGACCTATCCGTATATCTACGTAAATTTAGACGACGATTTCCCGCGCTTTGAGATCACGCGAAAGATCGTAAAGGGCAGAAACATCAGATACTTCGGCCCCTATTTTCACGGTGCGAAGGAAATTTTACAGACGCTTTACATGCAGTTTCCGCTCGTGCAGAAGAAAAATTGCGTCAAGGGCAAAAAGGCCTGTTTGTTCCATCAAATCGGGCGCTGCGCCGCTCCGTGCGAGGATAAAATTTCAAAGCAGGATTACGCTCGTATCGTGCAGAGCGCACTTGCGGCTCTGAAAAATCCGCAAAAGATGGTGCCGCAGCTTCAGGATCGGATGGCGCGGCTTGCACAGAGCGAAAATTTTGAGGAAGCCGCGCAGATCCGCGATACGATCGAAATTTTAAAGCAGATGAACGTAAAGGTTGAGGTCGATCTGGCAAAGCTCGATGATTTCGAGGTCTTTGCGATTGCCGCACGCGACGGGCTCGTCTGCGCCGTGCATTTTAGCATACGCGAGGGCAAAATTTCAGCCTCAAACTCGCATATAATCAACTGCAAAGCCCCTAGCGCCGATGATATCGCAAACGCCTACAAACAGATGATCTTAAGCGCCTTCCCGGCCGCAGCCCCCGTGGCGTGCGCTAAAATTTACGTCTACGACGAGTTTGACGATGCGGATCTGGTATGCGAAATTTTATCCAAGCGGCACGAAAGAGCTTTTAAAATTTACGCGCCGAAAATCGGCGAGAAGCGTAAAATTTGCGAGATTGCATATCAAAACTGCGAGATCAATATCAAAAAGCATCTAAAAACGCACGATTACGCATTTTTGCAGGAGCTGAAGGATTATTTTAATCTTACGAATTTGCCCGTAAATATCGAAGTTTTCGATAATTCGCATATGTTCGGCGCCGCAGCCGTGGGGGCTATGATAAGCTTTCAAGACGGCGAGTTTAACAAGCAAAACTACCGCCACAAGCATCTTAGCTCAAATAACGACTACGATCAGATGCGCGAGTATCTAACTAGCCGCGCGCTTAAATTTGACGAGATCGCCGCGCCCGATCTGTGGCTCATCGACGGCGGAACGGCTCTGCTAAACTTGGCAGAGGAAATAATCTCAAGCGTCGGAGCAAACGTCGATATAATCGCTATCTCTAAGGAAAAGATCGACGCTAAAGCTCACCGCGCAAAGGGAGCCGCGAAAGATAAAATTTGCACGAAGGGCGGGATTTTTTCGCTAGCAACGGACGATAAAAAGTTGCAGTTTTTTCAGCGCCTGCGCGATGAAGCGCACCGCTTTGCAATCTCGTTTCACCAAAAGAGCAAACGCAAACTCGATCTGCAAAGCTCAAAACTGCTAAGCTTGGGCGTTAGCAAAGGAAGCCTGAAGAAGCTTTTGGACTTTTACGGCGATTTTGAGAGCATTTATGCGGCTAGCTTCGATGAGATCAGATCGCTTACGAATATCCAAACCGCCGAAAAAATTTTAAACAATCATTAACGAAAACCTAACGCAAAAAGCTATATTTAAAGATTTGTTTAGTAAAATCACCCATTAACTTTGCAGGACGGCTAAATCGTCTCCGCCTAGCGTGACGGAAGCGACTTCGTTTCTCCGGTTGAATAAAATTAACGTCGCGTAAGCTGCGCTTTGAAGGATTTTGTATGAATTTAAATACTACAAGTGCTTTGAGACTTGTTAGCGGTATCCCGCTACTTTTGATTTTCGCGTTTGCATCATATTTCTTGTTTATATCTTTGCAGGATTACGCCAGAGTAGGAATTTTGCAGCAGCAGATTGCTAAAAATAGCAATCTCGCAGCGTTAGTAGAGCAGGTAGATAAAGAGCGCGGTATCACTTCGGCGTTTTTGGGTAGCGAGGGAAACCCCGGTATGGGAACCCTTCTATCGGGCCAACGTAAAAAAACCGACGATGCGCTTGCAAAGTATAAAGAAAGCAAAAATATCAGTGAAAATGTCGTAAAAAAGACTATTTTTAATATTTTCGCTTACGGCACCGGTAATGACGAGCTTTTGGCTGCCGAGACCGATATAGACGGTTTATTAGACAAGCTTCCGCAGGTAAGAAGGGATGTCGATGCTCAAAGCAAAAGCTTCGGTGAGCTTTTCAGCTCATATTTTCAAAAATTCGACGATGATGTAAAAACAATCCAACGAGTGCTAAGAGAGGGTCTTGTAAGCTCAAATATTACCGTTTGGACGGTTTCGTTGCTTAATACTTATGAAGCTATGGATGCCACTGCATCGGAGCGCGACTATATTATCGAATACATCATCGGCAGCAAGGCGATGAATCAGGCGCAGCTAAGGACTTGGGCTAGCTTCAACCTATCTAGTTCGCTTCCTAATTACTACTTCTTGCCGGAATCTGATGCTAGAGCTGCAATTTTAAAAATTCTAGACGGAGAGGAATTTCAAAACGCATTAAGAGAAACTGCTAAAATTTCAGCCACATTGCAGCAAGAAGCGGATGAGGGACACTATAGCGTACCTTTTCAAGAGTGGTTTGCCTCTACTACGCTTAAATATAAAAAGTTAAGCGAAATTTCTGAAAAGATCAATGCTGAGCTTGCGGCGCATGCTGATACTTATCTAGCGCAAAGGCTAAGAAACCTATTTATTGCTCTTGGTATATGGGTTTTAGCGGCTATTTTGGTCGTTTTTGCCTTGGGTATTACAAGACGTTTAAGACAGAACGTTACCGACCTCGGCAACGTGCTTAGCCGAATCGGCGATTTGACGAATCAGCACGAGCATATCGACGTTAGGACTAGTGAGGGTGTTAACAAAGCGTATTCGCTTATCGAGGACGCGCTCGATCTGATTGCGTATCAAAAGGGCGCTGCGGAGGATGCCAACAAGGCAAAATCGATCTTTTTAGCCAATATGTCGCATGAGATCAGGACGCCGCTTAACGGCATCATCGGCTTTACGGAGCTTCTTAAAAATACCGATTTGGATGAGGAGAAGCGCGACTACGTTGATACCATCGAAAAATCGTCCGAAAACCTTCTAACGATCATTAATAACATTTTGGATGTCTCTAAGATCGAGAGCAATAAGGTCGAGCTTGAGGATATCTTATTTAATCCTATACAAGATTTCGAAAGTGCGGTTGAAATTTACGTCGCCAAGGCTGCCGAAAAGAATATCGACATCTTGCTTTACATCGATCCTACACTCGTGCACCACCTATACGGAGATATTACGAAGATCAAAGAGGTTCTTATCAACCTCATGTCAAATGCGGTCAAATTTACGCCTGAGCACGGCACTATCGTAGTTGAAATTTTAAGAGAGCCTAGTAAAGCTCCAGGAGAGGCGATCGTAACGTTTAGCGTCGAGGATACCGGTATTGGAATTTCTGAAGACAAGCTCGCAAATGTATTTAACGCCTTCTCTCAGGCTGACTCTACGATCACACGCAAATACGGCGGAACAGGTCTTGGACTTACGATTTCGTCTAAATACGTAGCGATGATGGGCGGTAAGCTTCAGGTTAAATCTACCGTAGGAAAGGGTACTAGATTTTACTTTACCCTTGCTTTTAAAGAGACTCAAAAAACTGATGCAGACGCAGTATTTGAAAGTATCAAAGGGTTAAATTTTGCGCTTTTAGCCGATAGCGCCGATACGATGTATAATGATATTGTTAAAAATTATATCAGCAAGCTAGGCGGTAAAATTTCGATATTTAATACGAACGCGCAGTTCCGCTCAGCGCAAAATAATAACAAATATGACGCCCTTATCACTAGATTTAAGAATTACGGCGAGGTTAGCGATATATTAAGTATGCCTACGATCTTAACTCTTAAGCCAAAAGAGCTTCAAAGTATTAGTATTTCAAATTCTAAAATTTTTACCCTCACAGAGCCTTTTAACTTAACGAAATTCGTTAAGACGCTAGATAAAATTTCAAAATCCGGAATTGCTCTAAGCAGATCGGATTTTGCTCCACAGACGCATGAGATTAAGCTGGATGCCGAGGTAGAAAAGCCTATCGTCGCCGATGAAATGATTATGGAAGAGCCGGTAGTAAAAGAAAGACCTATCATCAACAAGCTCGATGAATTACGACATGCTACTACTTCGTCGGCAGATGAGCTACGCGCTATCTTGCAAAGCAGAAGGCGTACGCATGATGCCGAGGCTCATTCTGCGCATAAAGAGGAAACTGTTAGTAAGCCTAGTATCGCTCAAGAGCTCAAAAAAGAAGCTCCTAAGGTGGAAGAGCCGGTCATTAAGCCTATAGATATCGAGCCTATGAGTGATATTAAGATTGAAAAGACAGAGCCTGAATCGTCAAAGATCGATATTGATATTCCTGAAATAGTAATCCCGCGCGCAGAAAAGCCAAAGGTAGAGCCTTCAAGCACAAGGGATGCCCAGACCAATATCGATGAGCCTATATCTTTGGAAATCCCTGATGATTTTGTGGGGCTCAAAACACATGCGACGCAGACCCAGGCTCCTAAAGCGGAAACTCCTAGCATTGATCTTTCCGATATCGAAATAGAGTTACCTAAGATTAAAAAAGAGGAAGAAGAAGTAAAGGCTGAGCCTGCGAAAGTAGAAATTCCAAAGGCTAAGGTTGAGACGCCTAAGGCTGAGATTGAAATTCCTGATATAGATATCGATCTTTCGGATATCAAACCGAGCGCCAAAGCGCAAGAGCCTGTTAAAAAGATTGAAATTCCAAGCGTAGAAGAAGAAATTCCTGTAGCCGTTAAAACTGAGCCTGAAATTCCTATCGCTAAAGCTTCGAAGCCTGATACTTCAAGTGTTTCTGCTCATGAAGATGAAATTTCAAATGTTAAACTTTCAGAACCTGAAATTCCAACTAAAAAGATAATTGAACCAGAACCTATCGCTGTTGAGCCAGAGCCGGTAGCAATTGAGCCCGAACTAAAACCTATAGAGCCAAAACTTGAAGAGGTTAAACAGGAGCCTTCAAATATCGAGTTTGAATCGATAACGCCAGTAGTAGAACCAGCGGCTCAAAATATTCCTGCCGAAGAGCCGAGTATTGAGCCGGAGCCTGTGGATATTCCAAAGGTAGAGCCTGCTACTCAAAACGTCCATGTCGAAGAGCCCGAGATCGAGCCTGTTAGCGTAAAAGTCGAACCGGTAGTTATCTCGCAGCCTGAGGAAGAGGAGATGGTCGAGGTGCCCGTTACCGTGTACGAAGACGAGCAGCAGGAAGAAACCATTATGGTCGAAGAGGATGTCGAAGTCGAAGAAGAGGTTGAAGTACCGGTAGAGCGAAATCCTGCCGACGAAAATGTACCTTTGGTCAATAGAAAATATAACGCCAAAATCCTTATTGCGGAGGATAATGAGATCAACCAAAAGCTTATGAAGCATACACTAAATAGCTTTAATATGAATTTAACGATAGTCGAAAACGGGCTTTTGGCGCTGGAAGCCAGAAAAGCCAATAACGACTATGATCTCATATTTATGGATATTTCGATGCCTGTTATGGACGGTATCGAATCTACAAAGCAGATCAAGCAATACGAACACGAGAATAATCTCCGCCACATCCCGATCGTGGCTGTTACTGCCAATGCGCTAAAGGGCGATAGAGAGAAATTTATGGCAGCAGGGCTTGACGAATACTGCACCAAGCCGATCAAAAAGGATATCTTAGCTCAAATGCTAGATAATTTTATCGGTGATAAACGATCTGATGCAGCGCCCGCCGGTGGAACTACAAAGAAGCTGGTTAAAAAGCTTGTCAAACGCCAGGTGCCTAAGACGGTCATTAAAACTGTCAAAGTGCCAAAGACGATAATGAAGCTAGTTCCTAAAAAAAGCATAGTTTCCGATGACGTAGTTAAAGCTAAGGGTGCGCGCGTGCCGACAAAAGATATACTTATATGCAAGGCAAACATTATGGAGAGTAAAATTTTTGCTAGCATATTAAAACATCAGTATAAAGACGTAGAAATTGCGGGCAATTTCGACCAGCTTATTTCTATGGCGGCTACGGGCAGCTATAAGCTTGTTTTGATTGATAAAAAGCTAGCGGGGCTAGACTTAGCGGCGTTAGAGAGCTTGCGCCGAAAAGCGTCTGCGACCAAGCTAGTTCTGTTTTCTAACGACAACGATGAAAATCCACTATTTAGCGAAGTCGCTAGTTACAATATCACCAAGTCGGGTCTTGAGAAACTCGCACAAAAATATATATAAGGATGAGGTTTTAAATGAGAGATTTGAAAGTTTTAACGGTTGATGACGACGCTATAAATTTAAAGTTACTTGAAGTTATGCTAAAAAAATATGGCAAATTCCAAACCATACTCCAAGCCAAAAACGGCTTGGACGCCCTTGCCGTACTTGAAGTTCAGCCCGTTGATTTGATTTTATTAGATATTGTAATGCCTGTGATGAATGGGCTGGAATTTTTAGATAATCTTCACGCTAGAGAAAGTATAGCTCATATCCCCGTCATTGTCCTTACGACGGACGAGACCGCTAAACGAGAGGCTTTAAATAAAGGTGCTTATGACTTTATGACAAAGCCCATCAATGACAAAGATCTTCACAAAAAATTAGACGATGTTATGAATATTATCGGCGATTAAATTGCCGATTTTGTCCTCGTAGCTCAGTAGGATAGAGCGCAAAATTCCTAATTTTGAGGCCACAGGTTCGAATCCTGTCGGGGACACCATCTATCAAATTTTCCCTCTATTTTTAGTTTTTTTAAAAGCCCTACATCATGGGTTTTTCAAATTTTTTTAAAAAATTTCAAATGTCAAAAACGCTAGATTATGCAGGTAGTTTAAGAGAAACTACTATATTAAAAATCGAAATTCTGGGCATAATAAAATTTAAAATCTCAATTAGACTAAAATCCAAGAAGCCTTGCCCGAAAATTTAAAAAATTAGTGTATCATTACCAGTTTTAATCGATAGCCTCTAGCGGAAGATTAAGGCTTATAAAAAGCGAATATAGTCAATAGACACTTTTGTCATGCTCAAGCTATAAAGTTTTCTTTTGCGGCGATATTCCAATCGTAAAAAATAGGTGCAATCTATGTTTTATAAAAAACCATTATTTTATCGCTACGATAGCAAATTTAAAGGAGCCTCTTTGCAACCCTGTGGCGTTAAAAGCGTCAAGCTTATTATAGCCTCTATCTTTATAGGCTTAAGCCTAGCTCCTAAAGCGTTAATGGCTACTCCTACCGATATTTCTGGCGCCATAAATTCTGAAGAGCAAAGAATAAGATCAATTAGACAAGGCGCCGAGGATCCTTTCATAACGATACGCAGCGAAGAGTCTCCCACTTCAAGCGCGACCGCGGAGCCCAAGAAAGCAGGAATTTGCTTTAAAATTTATGAGATCAAACTGATTAACGCAGAGGCGCAAAACGAGCAGAAAAGTAGCGTGGATTCTAAATTTAACGAAGCGGATTACGAATCTAAAAACAAAGATGATCTGAAAACCCCAGCCGTCAACCCTAAAGGTGGTGCCGGCTCGGGTGTTCTTACCTTTAAGCCGAATGATGGAAACTTGGGGCGCGCGAAAGTAAAAACTCTCGCTAAGTCCATCGGTTCTACCTCGAATTCCGATCATTCCGTTCCGCCCGGGTTTGAAAGAATTCTAAACTCCACTCTAAAAGAGCTTAAATTTAAAAGCGGCGACTGCTTGGGAAGCGATGAAATTTTAGCTTTGGCAAGAGCGTATAACAATAAAATCATATCCGCAGGCTTTATTACTACCTCCGTTTCCATCCCCCAGCAAAACATCTCCTCGGGCACCCTTCTTTTAGCTCTGCATCCAGGGCGCATAGGCGAGATATCGCTTGAGCCCGGCTCTGAAGCTAAGAACCAAAGAAGTATCTTTACCGCATTCGGCGGCGATAAGAGGGGAGAGATTTTAAACTTAAGAGATCTGGAGCAGGCTATGGAAAATTTCAATGCCGCTTCAAGAAGCGAGGCGGAGATAAGCTTAAGCCCTTCCGCAAAGCAGGGCTATTCCGATATCAATATTTCTAAACAGCAAAGCTTGCCTCTGCTGCTTAGACTAAGCGCGGATAATCTGGGCTCCAAATCTAGCGGCAAATACCAAAGTACGGTTATGCTTTACGGCTTAAATTTACTCGGATTAAACGAGAGTGTATTTGCTTCTTACGGTAGGAATTTTTTAAGAGGAGATAAAAAATCTTTAGGAGATGATAGCAAAAGCGGCAGATCAGCTAACTACTACGCAGGCTTTAGTATACCTTTCGGATACTTCTCTCTATCCTTTTGGCAGAACAGATACACCTACGATCAAATAGTACCGGGAGCGTATGAGCTTTATACCTATAGCGGAAGCAGCGTTAGAAGAAATTTGGATCTTAACTACGTATATTTTAGAAATCAAAACTCCAAAAATTCCCTGTTTTTTAGAATTTGGCAAAAAAAGTATAAAAACTATATACAAGATTATGAGCTTAGCAACCAAAGAAGGCGTGAAGGCGGCTATGAGGCAGGACTAAAATCCAAGGTATTCTTTGATAACTCTTCGGTAGAGATGATGCTTTCGTACCTAAAATCTACGGGAGCGTTTAACGCTCTAAGAGCGCCCGATGAAGACTTCGGCGGCGGGAGCTCTAGATATCATTTGATAAACGCTGCGTTAAATTTTAAAACCAGATCCTCCGCTATCCCTTTAAGCTACGAACTGGAGCTTTACGCAAGAAGAGCCAGCACTCATCTTAGCCCCATAGATAGGCTAAATATCGGCGGATACTATAGCGTTAGAGGATTTGACTCTCAGATGAGCCTGCTTGGAGATAGCGGCTTTTATATAAGAAATACCTTGGAATATAAGTATTTTAAAAATAACGGCGTTTACCTAGCCTTTGATGTCGGCAAACTCAGCTCTAAGGGAAAAGATTATCCAGCAGAGGGCGAAATGCTTAGCGGAGGAGGCGTAGGCCTTAGAGGAAATATTTCAGGCTCTTTTACCTATGATCTTTTGGCGGCATTTCCTATCAGCAAACCGGAAAATTTTAAAACGGACACTCCTGCTTTAAATTTCTCTTTAAGCTACGATTTTTAAATTTATCGTTTAAAAATTTAGCGAAATTTCATCGGCGCTTCTTGCAGCGTTTAATATAAACGAATACGATATAACATTTACTAAATTTAGCTAACTATTTTTAGCGTAGATATGCCCTACTAAGACCCGAAAAATAGTAGTCCTGCGCCTACGCCGAACCTTAAAATAAATTCAAATAAATTTTAAATAAAATATTTGAAATTTACTATTTTTTTAAGAAAGTATTCAAGAAATTTAAGATATAAAACCATCGCAATCGGAGGATATAAGTATGCAAATTTTATGTTTAAGCTCTATTTTTAATGGCTCGGGGCGACTTGGCGCTTCTACTGATACAAAAGGATATTTCGGCGCCTTTACCCAAGTAAGCAAGTGCCTTGCCGCTCTTTTACTTCTTAGCTTGTTAGCTCCCTGTTTTTCATATTGCGAGATAATACCCGATAACTCCGCTCCCGTAAATCATAGAGCTTCGGTGTCTCAAACTCCGAATGCTCCAGCCACTCAAATAGATATCGCCTCTCCTAACGACAAAGGGATTTCTATCAACGAATACTCTAAGCTTAACACTCCTAAAGAGGGCACGGTATTTAATAACTCTCAAGGCGGCACTATAAGTAAAACTGCAGGCTATATACCGCCAAATCCGAGACTCAATCGCGGCGAAGCCAAGCTTATAATCAATCAGGTAAACTCGCCTCTTCCTTCAAATTTACAGGGTAATATTGAGATAGCGGGCAGAAAAGCCGATCTTATCATCGCTAATCCTAGTGGCATCAATGTAAACGGCGCTACCATAATAAATTCCTCCTCTACTACATTAAGCACCGCTAAACCCGCCTATGAAAACGGACATCTTAAATCCCTAAACATAAGTAAAGACGGCTCTATAAATATAGGAGCGAATGGCCTAAACGATAACGGAGATTATCTAAACGTAATATCTAATAGCCTAAAGCTGGAGGGTAAAATTTACGCAAACGAGATCAACGTGGTAGCGACTGACGGTAAGGTATCTTTAAAAAATACAAATTCCGGATTGAGGCAGGATAATCTAAAAATCGAGCAAGAAGGAGGATCGCATCCTAAGGGCGTATCCATAGACTCCTCAGCCCTAGGAGGAATGTATGCAGGCAAGATAAATATAATATCTACTAAAGATGGAGTGGGCATAAACAATAAAGGGGCTATCTTAGCGGACAGCTCTTTAAAGATAGATGCTAACGGAGATCTGATAAACGAAGGGAAGCTGGGCTCCAACGGACAGACTCAAATCAACTCCAAGATCATCTCCAACCAAAAGGGCTCTAAAATTTCAGCCTCTAATCTGGGTATAAAAGCCTCCTCGGTAGAAAACAGAGGAAATATACAGGCTAATACTCTAAAGATAAAAGCGGATAGGCTAGATAATATAAAAGGCACCATAAGCTCAAGCTCTGCCTTAAAGATAGAGGCAAAAAGCCTAAGCAACAAAGATAGAGCCGTAATAGGAGCGGCTAAGAGCGAAAGACTAAATGAACTAGGCTTGAATGAGAGCAAAGACTCTTTTAAAACAGGAGTTATCCCTCCCTCCAAAAACGAGCTTAGCATAATAAGCGCGGATCGTATATCAAATATAGGCGGAGCGATACTTTCAAACGAAAGCTATTTGGATATAAAAGAGAGTCTTTTAAACGATAATAGCCTAATGATATTAAGGGCGTTGGATTCCGAAATTCCAAATTTTTACAACCTCGCGGATTCTACCTTTATAGTGCAAGAGGGCTTAAGCTTGCGCGGCAAGAATCTACGCAACGAAAGCTCAAAGATCATCTCCCTAGGAGGCGCTCTTTTAGGCTACGACAGCATAGATAACTCTAAAGGCTCTATCCTAAGCGGAGGAAATTTAATCATAAACAAAGGCACTCTTAATAATGAAGAGGGGCTTATAAGCTCCAAAGGGGATCTCGCTTTAAACCTAGATAGTCTTAGCGCTTTAGGTAAGCTAAGCTCTGATGGTAGTTTATATCTGGGGCTAAAGGACGACTTGAGCTATAACGGAGGAATCTACGCAAGCGGCGATATATACTTAAACCTACAAGGAAATTTTATCGCCTTGCAAAGGCTGATCTCCAATAAAGATCTGATCATAAACGCAAAGAGTATCAAAAACGAAAGCATCATAGCCGCACTTGGAAATTTGGCTTTAAAAGCAAAGGAGCAAATTTTAAATTTAGGCTCTTTAATCGCGGGGGACGAGCTGATAACAAACTCTGAAAGCCTAATCAATAAAAAAGCTCTCATCTATGCGCAGGACGGCATAGCTTTAAACGCTAAAAATATCCTCAATCAAGACGCGTCCAATATACTTAGCGGAGGGGATATAGTTATAAATACGAGCTTTCTTAGCAACGAAGCGCTATCTAACATCATCTCTCAAAGAAATTTAAATATTTTTAATGAAAGAGGCGAGGAGGGCAAGGCAGACGAGATCATTAACGCCTCCTCTTTGATATATGCAAAAAGTACTCTTAATATCGGCGCTAAAAAGCTAAACAACCGCTCGGTTAACGAGCCCGTAAAGAGAGTTCAAAGCACCGGTTATAATATAGATTTTACCTGCAATGGTGACGGTTGGGGTTGCAGCGGCGTAGCCATACCTTTAAAGGTCAATGCAGCCGAGATAAAAGAGCGCATCCTTAAGCAAAATCCTAATATTAGCCAGGACGAGTTAAACGTTAAGATCATGGAGGAGCTTAGCGAGCAGGATATGAATCTATACGTATTAAGCTTATATAAAAACACCAGGCTTCCGGGGGAGGATACTAGGCTATATGATGCTATAACGTTAAATTTAAAAGACAATCTCTTCGGCATAAGAAGAAGCAAGCCTCATAAGAAGGAGAGATTAAGACAGATAAGCTACAGCATCAATAAAGAGTATATAACTGAAGATAGCCTAAGTAAATTTATGGGCTCAAACATAATCTCCGCAGGGGATAGCAACCTTAACATAGATGAGCTAAATAACGATAAGAGCGTAATTTATGCCTATAACGATCTGCTCTTAAATGTAAAGAGTCTAAACAACCGCTCTTTAAGTCTAAATCATAGTATAACGAGTCAGGCGGAATATAGATGGAGAGGCAAAAAGCGCAAAATGCATGGCGGCTATAGCGACCAAAAGAATATCTACTACTCCCAGCCTGCTATTATCTCCATAATAGGAGCTAAAAAAGATATAAAAGGCTACGCGGGGGATATTTCAAATTTAAACTCACACGGGCAGATAAACTCTGGTAACGCTCCTACTCTTATAAAGGAAGCTTTTTCTAAAATAGATTACTCCCTAATAGGCAAGGGGCTCCTTAATCCTAACGCTTTAAATCTCAATAAAAACGATCTCGCGCCTAGCCTTAATAACGAAGCGGATATGCAAGATATTATTAGGCCTAGCTATATAAACAATCTCTTTTCGCCTATAAGCAGTAAATTTTATAATACCTTCTATGTTTATAGCGAGCTGATACCGGATTTTTCATATATGCACAATAAGCTAAGCTTGCTTTATGATAAAAAAAGGACATCCTTGAACTCTTCAGAGGAGGAAGATGACGGTACCTTACTTAGCTCCGCACCTTCTTTAATATACGCAGGAGGCAATATAAATTTAAGCGTAAACGGCGATCTTAGAAACGAAGGGATAATCTACGCGGGATCAAATATGAACCTAAAAGCTGGTAGCGTATCAAATTTAAACTCTGCCTCCATTATCGCCGCGAACGCCCTAAGCATATCGGCTAATAAAGATATAATAAACGCCTCCTCTTTGATACAAGGGCGTAGCGTAAGTTTAAATGCTGGCAGAGATATAGTACATAAAACCCTAAGTAAAGAGATAAGCTTAAATAGAGCCTACGGCGATCAAAGTAGCACCTATATAGGCACTATCTCAAATATAAAATCTACCGAAGGCAGCGTAAGCTTAAATGCGGCTCGCGATATAACCGTAAGCGGAGCAAGCATAGACTCTGCTGCAAATTTGATCCTAAACGCCGCAAAGGACGTAAATATAAATAGCGCGAAGGAGAAGCTAAGCTATAACTTTAAAAGCAAAGGGGGATATTATAAAGAGGATATCGTTAAGAATACAAGCTCCAAGCTTAATGCCAAAGATAATATCCTAATTAAAGCAGGCAGTATAGCCATAAGCGGAGCGGATATTAATGCGCGCGGCGGTGATGCTTTGCTGCAGGCAAAGAACTCTATAAATCTAAGTGGGGATATCGATAGCAACTACTACGAGAGCGAATTTAAAGAGAAGGGCTTTGCGTCTAAAAAAAGCACTACTACTAAAACTTTAAATCAAAGCGTAGTACCTACTAGCATAAGCGCTAAAAATATAATGCTTAGCTCGCAAGAGGCCGATATCAATATAGCAGGCTCTGCGTTAAAAGCTAAAGAAGCCATAGATATGCAGGCGGGAAACAATATCAATATATCGCCTCTAAGCTATAGCTTCTTAAACTATAAAAATAGCTCCAAATCCTCTTTAGGCGGATTGAAAGCCAGCATGGATATGCACTCGCTTTATAAGCAAAATTTACAAAGCTCCTCCCTCTCTAGCGAAACGGGGGATATAAACTTAAGAGCAAAGAACGATCTAAACTTAATATCTGCGGATATTTCAAGCGGACGCAATCTAAACTTAGGCGCGGGAAATTCCATAAATATCCTAGCGGCCAAGGAGTATAAGCAGGAGTTAAGCGCCCATAAAAGAACAAGATTCAACCCTATATCGGTTCTACACTATCCAGTGGCAATAGCAGCTTCCGTGGGAGCAATGGATAATATCGCATTAGAGACTGGGATAGAAAAGATAGGCGGGGAAAGCTTTACCGAGGTATATAGATCGGATTATAATAGCAAGCAGGCAAAAGAAGGTATATCGAAACTATCTGATATCAAAGCCGCGGGCGATATAGGCTTAAACTCTCCTACCGCTTTTATAACTTCAAATATGAAAGCGGGCGGAGATATAAATATAGACGCTAAAAACCTAACGATATCCGCAGCCGCTAACGAATATAGCGAGCACAACGTAGCAAAAAGCACCTCCGTATCTATTACCAAGGCAAGAGATGCATTAAAGCAGATGAAGCCGAAGTCCTTAGACGAACTTAAGAAGGATACGAGCATTAAAGTAAAGCTAGCCGATGCCTCATACGATAAATCCAATATGAACTTATACGGTACCGAGACCGTCTCTTCTAATATGGAAGCTAAAAATATAACTCTTAGAGGGGATAATAGTCTAAGCGTTATAGGTTCAAATTTAAAGGCCGAAGAGGATCTTAACTTAATATCTAAAGATGGAAATATAAATATAATAAATTCCACCGATACCGCAAGCTCCTCATCTAACTCTAAGCATCTGGAAGGCTCCCTATCTCTTACCGTGCAAAACGAATACGCCCAGATCGCGCCTGCGGCTATTGCTTTAGCGGAAGCGATAAAACAGCTAAATCAGACTAAAAAGCAATATAAGGAGTATAAGGATCAGAAAAATGCTCTGCAGGATAAACTTATCGAGTTAAAAAACCGCTATAAGGCTAAAGAGGCAGGCATAGACTACTCCGATATCGAAGACCTGCAAAACATCATAGAGGACGTAAAGGACGAAGAGAAATACTATCTATCAAATATCGCTCTGGCTACCGCTAACGTAGCCTCTAAAACCGCCGCCCTCATCTCTCAAAAAAGCGCTGCATCTGCAAGCTCATATACCTGGGGCTTTAGTGTCGGCGCTTCCGCAGAGCTTAGCGGAACCACTTCCAAAGATAGCTCTAAATCAACTAGCTCCGTAGCCTCTAATCTTAGCGGCAAGAATATTAAAATTTTAACTGATAGCAATAAAGATACCGCTATAAATATCAAAGGCTCAAATTTATATGCTAGCAATGATATATACCTAAACACTCATAATCTCTTTATGGAAGCTTCGCAAGATAGCTATGAAGCTAAGCAAAGTTCTAAAACCGTAAGCGGAAGAGTATCTGCTACTATGTATGGAGGCGGAGGAGGAAGCGCAGGGCTTGATTATTCTAAAAGCAATATGAAAGAGGAAAGCCTTAGCCACAATAACGCTAAAGTTTATGCAGGACATAATATATATGCCTTAGCTAGTAACGACGCTTTAATAAAAGGAGCTAACCTTAGAGCGGATAACGCTTTAGCTTTAAAGGTAGGACATGATCTAAGCCTAGCAAGCCTGCGAGATAGCTATAATTACGATAGCAAATCAAGCTCTATAGGGGCAGGTATAGGCATAAGCGGCAGTAAAACAACCTCCGATCCGGACAATCCCTATGACATAGGCAACAACATAGTAAGGTATTCAAATTCCAAACTTTCAAGCATAAACGCCAACTACTCCAGATCCAAATCAAGCACTATGGTAAAACAGACCGTGCTATCTAGCATAACCGCTAAAGAGTTAAATATAGAGGTAGGATCTAACACAGATCTGAAAGGCTCATTAATAGCTGCAGGCTACTATGATGAGAGCGGAAATTTCATAGATAACGGCAAGCTTAGATTAAAAACAGACAGCCTAACTTTTTCAAATTTAAGCAACACCAGATACGACAGATCAAATTCTTTAAGCATAGGGACAAATTATGCTTTTAAAGATCCGCAACAAGGAGAGGGAAGCGGAAGTAAAGATGGAGGTAGCCAAGCTAGTGATAGCAAGAGCGCTCAATCTAAAGAGAGCAATACCGATCCTAAGTCTAAAATTTCATCGATTAACTACTCTAATAATAGAAACCTATCCTACTCTATGAGTAAGAGCCTAGCTACTATAGGAAAAGGAGAGCTTATAGTAGGAGATAAAGATATAAGCTCTTTAAGTAAAGATGAGCTTGCTTCTTTACAATCCGATCCTAACAATAAAGCTCTATATAACTCAGACGATCTTACGAGATTAAACAGAGACAGCTCCAAGCTAAGCAAAGAGCTATACTCTACTAAGCTAAGCTCTAACGTTGATGCAAGCGTGGATATGAGGTTTTTTAGCGAAGGGGGAAGGAGTGAGATAAAAAGAGAGCTAGATCAAGTATTAGATGATCTGGATGATATAAGATTAGGTATAAAAGATAAATTTGGTGACGGTAAGCTTGATGAAAAGCAAAAGGCGGACATCGAAAAAGATATAAATATAAATGGGTTTGAGAATGCTTTAGTGAATTCTTTAATAAAAGACCATGCTAGTAAAGACCAGATAATAGATATACTGGATTCTAAGGAATTTACAAGCTATATGAAAGCGATCAATCCAAATTTAAGCGATGCTGAGATAAGGAAAAAAATCAATACCGCTAAAAGTAATATTGATTATAAGATGAGCGAAAATAATAATGTTAACAGCGTATATTTAGGAGAAATAGAGGTTAGTGCCGATGTTAAAGGAGAGAACAAGGCAAAACCCATCATCAATCCTTATCCGGTGGTAGCAAAAACCGCAGACGTAGTCACTTATTTAGCCAACAAAGTAGGAGATACGGCTATTACTTGGGGAGTAAAGACTTTTCAAGTAATGACGGGAAAATCGTTAATGGTGGCAGGAGATTTCTTATTTGGCGATGCAATAAATAAAGCCGTCAAGCCTTTAGAAGATAAGGCTAGTCAGGTAATAAAGTCCTTTTTAACCCTTGATAAATCTCAAGAATTTATCAAGGAAAACGAGCGCGGTATAGATATAGTATCCGATGCCGGCGGATCAATGACGATAAGTGCGATACTAGGCGGCGGAGCCAATAAATTCGTAAAGAATTCAAAGAAGATATCAAAGGGCAATAAGGAATTAAAGGATGTAGAGAAAAAATGGGAGGGCGGGAATTCTAATAATAAAGACTTATCACTTGATGCAAATAGTAAAGTAGAAGATAAAATCAAGTCTACGACAAAAACCGATGACACCGGAACTAATTCAAAAAATACATCAAAGGACGATAAGGAGCTAGCGGGCGGTACGGATACGGCAAATTCATCAATCAATTTACAAAATATTGATTTAAGTATTTTTACAAATAGTCAAGCTAAGAGTATTCGTAAAATTAAAGAAATAACCCATATGTTAGAATCTCACAAAAATCTATCGGGAGATATTTTAGATGCGGGGCATATAACAAAATTAAAAAGAGCTAAAGCTGGATTAGAGAGAGAAATTTCGTCTCTGGAGCGAAGTTTAAATAATCCAAAACTTTCTAATGAGCAAAAGGCTATAATGAAAAACTCAATAAATAAAGCGATATCAGTAAGGGATAGAATAAATGAACTTATCGAATAGAATAAAGGCGCTAAAGGCGCGGCTTAAACTACAAAAGCCGGAAATTATAACAAATCCCGTACAAAAGGATGAGCTTGTCGAACAAGATCTGTGCGGTAAAGATCTGTGCGATTTAGACCATGACACGATCAAACTTTTATCGGGAGATTTGAGTGTCTTTAATGACTATGCTTTTAGGTATTATATCCTGGATTTTATTGATTTTTACGAGCGCTTCGGCGATGAGGCGATTATAGAAGATATGTTTATTCAAGCATTTGCACCGCCTATGCGGCGGGCGCTAGCAAAACAATTTAGCAGAGATGAGGTAAAAATAATCATAGATTTTTTACAAAAAAATTATGAAGATATTGCGAGAATTACGCATTCCAAGAAATATAAAAAGTTAAAACCCTACGAACAAGAAGAAATTTATATACCATTCAAACATTTTGAAAAAGAGATAAAAAATGCGATAAAATTTTGGGAGAAGTATTTAGGATAATGTGGAAAAGGCGATAGCGGATAAAATGTCAGGCTTAAAAAATATCGCATGGAGCAAAAATTTTTATAAAGACCATATCGTTATAAATGGCGTAAAAGTTGAATTTCATGCGTACAAATTACCAAATGGGAAAATTAACATAGGAACGTATTTTGGACCAGAAAAAAAGATTCCATAACTCCTTCTTTAGTGAGGAGCTAAATAAATTTTTAAATGTTATGCTAAAGCATGAGTTTTCCGGTAAGGATAAACTTATTAAGCAGCTTAATAATTTAAGAATTAAAAAGATTGAGGAGGACGCAGGCTTTAAGGCCTTTGTCTTTGAAGTAGTGGATCAAAATTTACTAGATTATGAAGGCATACCATATCCGGCGATAGATATGTTAGTGTTTAACAATTTGCACTACACAACAGAATTTATACTTCACTGGGGTGAATGTGTAAAAGAGTTAGAGATTTTTAATATTGCAGGAGAGGACTATCTTGAATTAGAAAATTTTGAGAATATTGAATTCTTGGATTAGTAAATTTTTAAATATTACTAGAAATGATGGCAAAACTGTCAAACATAGATTTTTTAACTCAAAAATAAAGTGAAAGGAGAGATTATGTCATTTATAGATGAAGACTACGTAAATATCGTGCCGCAGGATCTTTTAGAGCGCGGTATACGCTTAAGGGAGGAGTACGGAATTTATGGAATCGCTTGGAGATTTGATGATGTAATGGAGGTGCTAAAAATCGCAAAAAGCAAAGATATGGTTATCGTCGGAGGGGATGTATATCGCCTAAGCGGTAATAAGCCCATTATCACATACGATAGCTGGAGCATTAAAGAGGGAGATGACGGTGACGATGCATTCGAACTAGCGGTTCGATACATCACTAATTATCGCGCCAGAAACGGAGATGACTTTGCATATTGCCCGACTATTTGTCCATATACCATCCTACAGGAGCCAAATTAACAAACAGAAAAATGATCAATTTTTTATAAACAAGAGTTTACCGCCTAACGTAGAAAGATGGCTCAACATAATGCTTCGATATAAATTTAAAGGCAGAGATGAATTAATATCTCATCTCAAACTTATAAAGATCGATAGCGTGATAAAGGAAGTAGGTTATATGCTAATAAAATTTAAAGAGCCTAAAGGTACGGAAAAGCTATCGTTAGAAAATTTCCCGATGAGCACTATAGTAATAGATATTATGGTGTTCACAAAAGGAGAATATGAAACCAACTTCTTACTCTACAATAACGATTATGTAAGTAGGCTAGAGATTTATAATGTTGCAAGCGAAGCATATCTTGAATTAGAAAATTTTGAGAATATTCAATTTTATAATTTTGATGAAAATAAATATGAATAAGTGCTTGAAATTAATAGTAGCCCTATTTTGTGTCAATATAATGGCTGCGAGCTTATTAAAAGCAAATAACCTCGTAAGCTACAAGGGCTCAAAGCTTTCAAGCATAAACGCCAACTACTCTAGATCCAAATCAAGCACTATGGTAAAACAGACCGTGCTATCTAGTATAACCGCTAAAGAGTTAGACATAGAGGTAGGATCTAACACAGATCTAAAAGGCTCACTAATAGCCGCAGGCTACTATGATGAGAATGGAAATTTCATAGATAACGGCAAGCTTAGATTAAAAACAGACAGCCTAACTTTTTCAAATTTAAGCAACACCAGATACGACAAATCAAATTCTTTAAGCATAGGAATCAATTATGCTTTTAAAGATCCGCAACAAGAAGGAGAAAGCGGAAGCAAAGATGGAGGTAGCAAAGATAAAGAGAGCAAGGGCACTGAAAGTAAAGAGAACGATAGATTAAAACAAGACGACTTAAGTGCTGAATATATTCAAAATACGATTAAGTCCATAAAAGAAAAAGTAGCCAAGGAAGATAGCAAAAATTTCAGCTCATCAAGCGTATCGCTAAGTAGGTCGCATTCGGTACGCCTAGATAAAACTTTAGCTACCGTAGGACGCGGCAATTTAATAATCAATAATGAAGCCGGCTCGGATGAACTAAGCAGACTAAATAGAGATACGGCTAAAATACAAAAAGATATCGTAAATAGTAATTTGTACTCATCCGCAAAGGCTGATATAGATCATAGATTTTTTAGCCAGGACGGACGAGATCAAATCAAAAAAGAGCTTCTACTCCTTACGGATTCGTTATCAAATCATATGCCGAGCAAGAATTCAAACAACGCTCTTGAAAGAACCATTGCAAAAGGGTTAAATTTCTTAGGCACCTGCTCTTTGGGTTTAATCCCTAGCGAAGAGGACAACGGAGGTTTGTTAGCCAACATAGGGGCGATAGTAACGGGTGATCCCAAATTTAAGATACTAGGTAATCTGGAATCGAAGAGAGCTTTTGTTAATGGAATTTTGACGGATGAAAATAATGCAAACGATCAGGCTCGCTATATGGTAGGCGAAGATTACAAGGTCTTATATAATCCGAGCAGAGGGTTTCTTTCTGATATACTTGAAACCGGTATAGATTTATTGCCGTTTACTACAGGAATTGCGAAACAGGTGGGGCATGAGATAAAAAATGATGATGTAGTCATAGGGCACTCTCAAGGAAGTGCAATTTTAAATTCTGGGTTAGAAAATTTCGATAAGCATCCCGAAAAGGCTATATATGCAGGAACACCATTTAATATCCAATTTGGAGAAAATACCTATAATTATGAATATGATCTAGTGAGTCATCCTAGTGCTATTATTATGCCGACATTTTGGAGCAATGTTATAAACGGCGTGAAGATAAAATATAACGATTACACGTATAAAACATATAATCCATTTTATATCAATCATGTTTATCCATATAATGATATTATAAATAGATTTAATAAGGAGAATAAATGAGAAATTTTGTTATATCTTTTGTTGCATTATGCCTATATGGGTGCAGTCCTACGATTTTAGGGCATAAAATCACTTTTGCAAAACACAAAGATGGTGCCTTTTACGGCGAATGTGGCGAAAAAATAGATCAAAAAATTATATATAAATTTAAAGATGGCGTTATTCGTAAAATTTTCTATGAAGATAAAGAGGAATTTGCTTATTATGATGAGATAGTCATCCCTATCCAATCCTGCGAAGGCAAATGGTGCAAAATTTACTATCCTTGCGACGAAACGGAGTATTTCGCAAGGAAGGACGATATAGTAAAAAGAAAGTACTAGCCGCCGGGCGAAAGAACTTGGCGCGGATTTTAAAATTTCAATACGCGCAAAGCATCTTAAGCGAGCATAGCATAAATTTAAAGCGAGTTGAGAAAGCAAATAAAACAAGAAAGGTTGAAAAATGAAAAGTATAAAAGGTATTTTTCGCTATCTTTTTCCGGTAAGAGATGGACGAGAAATGTATTGGATTAAAATTCCAAAAGGGCAAAGCGATCGTTTTGGAAAAGAATTTATATTCGAGCCCGAATCGATTGCGAAATCGGACGCGCAAAAACTCGGTCTAAAAATAGATCCAAAGCTTTTAAGCGATAAGCGAATTAAATTTCATATACGCGATATGTATTATAAGACATATTATGATATAACATCTTTCGGTATCGATGAGAGCTACGCCGATTCGCGGCAAATAGATCTTGATTTAGAAGATATAAAACCTATCGTAAAATCGGATGCAGACGATCCTTATTATGTATATGGCTATAGCTTAAACATAGAGCAGATGAGATCTTTTGGATGCCTTGATATGGTTAAGCCCGGTTTTTCATACTTCTTTGGTTCCTCTGCCGGTCATGAAAGAATAATCAAAGCTCCAAATAGCAGCGATAAAAATATAAAAGGCTGCTATATAAATGTCTTTGATAGCGATACGGAAGCCTTTTACGTGGCATTATTGGACGTTAAGCTGCCTTTTAGCGAAGTTGCGAAAATAGTCCGCCCGCTGAGCGTAGAGGCAAATATCCATTATTCTTATAGCCTCTCCGAAGAGCAGATTATAAAATTGGGATTTCCTGAAATTTTAAAAGAAAATGGCGGCAAAATCGACGCTCAAATATCGGTAGAGATAGCATAATCTAAAATTTAGCCGTTAAATGGATGAATTATGTGAGCTCGGCGGACTGTAAATTTATGAGGAGCATAAATGACTACTATGTATGTTGCTTTTTATTTATCGTCGGATAAATATAACTTTGATTTTTCGGACTTGATCCTAGATGAGAAGATCAATGAATATAAAATTAGTTATATAGAAAAATATAAAATCGGCGACATAGATGAAAGGCGCGGCAAGGTTAGAAATAGCTGTAGCTGGCTATGCTATACTGCCAAGAAAGAGTGCGTATACACGGACGATGCGTTAAAAGATCTGTATGAAATTTTAAAAGCAAACTTCGGTGATATCAAAAAGAGGATATCGGAATTAAATTTAGATGCTAATATCGATATAATGATAGATACGACAGAAAAAGACGATATATATTCCATCGACTTTAGTAAAGAAATGATAAAAATGTGTGCCGAACTTAATGCCGATGTGTGTGTAGATGGGATATACTATTAATTTGTGCGGGAATAAAAATAGCGTAAAAATAAATTTCTAATACTCCGCTCAAAAGGTAAAAATGAATAAATTTATAAAACGGCTTTCTTTCTTTACTCTTACTCTCTTATCGGCTGCCGCCCTCATTTTCCAGGGATCTGCCGCATAGACACCAGAAGAATTGTATGAAAAAATTATAAAAAATGATAGTACTTGGAAAAAGGGGAGGGTAATAGCTATCCATTTGGCTGCATGTAGCAGTGCAAATTATGCGCAGGAGCTTTCTAATTTAATCTATACAAAAACAGGAAGATCCGTCGTTGTATATGGAACAGGGGGGGGGATATGGCTACAGCCCTATATTTTTTCTACCAAACATTGCCGACGAAGGCATGGAGAAATTTAAACCAAATATACAAGGAGTAAAAAATGAAAAATAGCTTTCAACAGGCGTTTTTGACGCTGGTAACTTTGATCGCCGGCGGTCTAATGTATTGGGCATTGGATTATCGGTTTTCTCAAGATGCCGAAAGGAAAGATCCTTGCTACTATGCATATTTTAAGGTTTATGATAATAATAAAAGCAGATTCGCTTATTGCATAAATAAAGAGCTAAGGAGGGCGGCTTCTCAGATAAAATATTACTTAAAATTTCTGCCCAAGGATATTAATTTTACATCAGAAGAAGAACACGTAATAGAAAAAGGCAGAATGTTTTCAAATTCGCTTAATGAATTGAAATAATATAGTAAAAGTAAATTTTATAATAGACGGAAATGGCTTACGCTAAATGTCAAGAAATTTAAAATGGCTGGTTAGACAGGAAGCATCGACTAACGTAGAAGATTTCACTGGTCTAACAGGAGCATCATTTGAAGAGATATTCTCAAGAGCGCCGAAAGACTGGAAAGTGATGCTACAAAATGACGGTAAAGGAATAAAATTTGTCGATAAAGATGGTGTAGAAAGAGTTAGAATACATGCACCGGAAAACAATCCTAAATTGCCAAGCACCGCAAATACTAATAACGGATGGGTTTTAAGAATTCCTGCTAGTAGAAAAAAGTATTTTGATGATTCCGGTAAAATATTACCATATGATACTGATGAAACCCATATCCCAATAAAAGGAAACCCAAATGCAAATTAACGGAAAAGAGATATTTGAGAAAGGCGGTCTTATGTTTTATTTAAGCCGAATGGCTTCTTTGGAACATCAAGTCAAATATTTAGTGCATGCTACGGCTAAATCTTACGAAGACCCATCAGAAATGGCGGAACTACTATGCGATGAATGCTGGCGTGCCCTTGACGAAAAATTTAGATTCTGCTTCTTGCCCTATGAAAGAGAGATTTTAAAAGAGCTTGCAGAGCTTATTTATAAATACTTTAAAGATCAAAGCTTGTTAGAGGGAGATACTTATGACTATCTAGTCTATCAGAACAAATCCTGGATAGAGGTTAGAGAGCTATCTTTAAAGACCTTACATATTTTCGGCTACGATTTGGACGACTTCGACTATGATTAAACCCGGATTAGACCTGCTAGAATGAAATTTGTCGTATATATCTTTACTCTGCTGCTATGCCTAAGTGCCTGGGCTTCTATAGATATTAATGGTATAGGCATAAGCGGCAGTAAAAGACAAAAATCAAGGGTTTTTATCCGTAAAATTTAAAAATTCTAAATAAGGAAATAAGATGAAATTTTTAAAACGATACAAAAATATTATTCTATTACCATTTTTGCTGATTATTTCGTTTTTTGTTTTTCGTATGATTTATACGGAAATAATTAGCGAGTGCGCTCCAATGAGGCTCTTTTCAAACAATTCTCTAAGTAATAGCGGTTATGTTAAGTTAAAAGCAAAATGTATAAGAAAAGCTTTGGAAAATGACGATAATCACCTTATTATGCAGTATTTTAAAAGAGAGACGAGCGAGTGCCTTGAGATCATTGATGGATCGTCAAAGATCCCACATAATTTGATTAGAGTTAATAGTTTTGAAGAGTGGAAAAAACTAAGACTTACAGATACCGACAATATAATTTGTCCTATCGGTAATTATAAAAAGAGCGATATTGGCAATGAAAGCAAATAAATTTATAAATTATTCAAATTTACGGCGCCTAAGGCCTACTTATCAAGCAAAATATTAGCCATAATTTGAAACGTAAATTTTAAAATTTACTATCTTGCGCCGCGCGTTTTTACAGCTGCATATCCGATAAATTTAGAAGAGCGCCGCAAAAGACGCCGTCAAAAAAGCGAAATTTAACGCGAAATTTTATATAATCTCACGATTTAATGCGAGGAGATAGGATGAATAAAAAGGCGTATTTCGGGAGTTTCGGCGGGCAATTTGTGCCTGAGACGGCGATGTTTGCGCTCGAGGAGCTGGAGGACGCGTACAACACCATAGCGCAGACGAAGGAATTTAAAGATGAGCTGGGCTACTTGCTGCGCGAATACGCGGGGCGTCCGACGCCGCTATATCACGCCGCGCGCCTTAGCGAGCACTACGGGCATGAAATTTATCTAAAGCGCGAGGATCTTAATCACACGGGCGCCCATAAAATCAACAACGCCCTAGCCCAGGCACTACTCGCCAAAAAAATGGGCAAAAAAAAGATCATCGCCGAAACCGGCGCTGGTCAGCACGGCGTGGCGACGGCGACGGCAGCGGCGCTATTTGGGCTTGAGTGCGACGTATATATGGGCGAGACCGACGCCGCGCGCCAGCAGCTCAACGCCTTTAGGATGCAGCTTTTGGGTGCAAATTTAATCAAAATCGGCACCGGTTTAAAAACGCTCAAAGAGGCGACCACCGCGGCGATTCAGGCGTGGGTAAATGAGATCGAGAGCGTATTTTACGTCATCGGCTCGGCGGTCGGGCCGCATCCGTATCCTAAGATGGTTAGGGATTTTCAAAGCGTCATCGGCGCCGAGACCAGATCGCAGCTCGCAAGCAAGGGGATCAAAGCCGACTACGTTCTAGCCTGCGTAGGAGGCGGAAGCAATGCGATAGGAATTTTTAGCGCGTTCGTGGATGATCCCAACGTGCAACTCATCGGCATCGAAGCGGGCGGCTTGGGCGCGCATACCCCTTATCATGCAGCGACTATTACTAACGGACGCGCGGGCATCATCCACGGTATGAAAACGATCGTACTGCAGGATAAATTCGGTATGATCGAGCCTGTTCACAGCATCTCGGCGGGACTTGATTATCCTGGAGTGGGCCCGGAGCACGCGCATCTGCACGAGATAAGTCGCGCAAAATATGAAGCGGTAACCGACGATGGGTGTATCGCGGCGCTTAAACTGCTCTGCAGGCTCGAAGGCATCATCCCCGCGATCGAAAGCGCGCATGCGTTAGCGTATTTAGAAAAGCTCTGTCCGCAGTTAAAAGGCAGAAAAACGATCGTCGTAAACGTAAGCGGCAGGGGCGATAAGGATATGGATACCGTGATGAATTACAAAAAAGGAACGATTTATGGATAAGATCAAGGCGGCGTTTAAACGCAAAGCAAACATCGGCTACATCGTGGCGGGCTACCCGAGCCCCGCGCACACGAAGGAGTTCTTGTCAAATTTAGACGAAAGCGTGATCGATCTGCTTGAGATCGGCATTCCTTATTCCGATCCGCTCGCAGACGGCCCCGAAATTTTTAAAGCGAGCTTTTCTGCGGTGCAAAACGGCGTAAACGCGGAGAGGGTATTTGAAATTTTAAAAGGGGTGCAAACGCGCAAGCCGCTTGTGTTTTTGGTATATTACAACGTGATCTTTGCCTACGGCGCGCGCGAGTTTGTAGCGCAGGCGGCGCGCTACGGCATCAGCGGGCTAATAATCCCCGATCTGCCGTATGAGGAAAACGAAGAAATTTTCACGCTTTGCGAGGAGTTTGGTATCGCGCTCATCCCGCTTATCAGCGTTACGAGCGAGCACCGCGCAGCGCGAGTTTTGAGCCGCGCTCGAGGCTTCATCTACGGCGTGGGCGCTATCGGCGTGACCGGAAGCAAGCAAACGCCGATCTCGCGCCTAAAAAATATGGTCGCAGATCTTAAAAAGATGAGCGATCTGCCCGTAGCAATCGGCTTTGGTATTCGCACTGCCGGCGACGTTCGCACCACGAAAGAATACGCAGACGGCGCTATCATAGGCACTGCGATCGTAAATTTATGCGCAAACTACGGCAGGCGCGAGCTGCAAAATAAGATCGCCGAACTTTTTAACTAACGGAAAGAGCATGAAAAAGATATTTTTGATTTTAATCGCAAATTTTTGCCTCGGCGCCAATCTGATGCAATACGATCTTTTCAACCACGACGACAGCGTGGATATCGCCTTGGCGTTTGACTCCGCATATAAGCCCGACATCGTGCGCCGCGTCGATGGGCAGTCGATGAGCCTTATTTTAAAAGGGCTCGGCGGCGATGAGAAATTTAACGAGATGCGCACCAATCAAAAGGTCTTAAAAAGCTTTACGATAGCGCCTAAGGGCAAGGATATCGAGATCAATTTCCCTACCGGAGCCGATCTATCGGTCGATGCTCTTACTCAAGACGGCAATCTCAAGCTCATTTTACGCGTAAAAAACCCTGCTTTCGATCAAAGCAAGATGAGCGTAAAGAGCGAGGCGAATGAAACGGCGCAAAGCAGCAGCAGTGGAGTTTCTGTAATGCCGATAATAGTAGCGCTACTGCTTGCGGCTGCGGCTTTCGTCGGCGTGCGAAAATTTTTATCACACAAGCCGCAAAAAAGTATCGACGAGACATGGCGGGTTTTTGAAGACGACGCTAGCATGGAGGACGCTGATGTGGACGAAGCGGGCATAGATGAAATTTTAAACGACTCCTCTTTTAAAAATCAGAGCGGATCAAAGAACGCAAATTTTACCAATTATTCTGACGCGCAGGAGTTTGCGAAGAAAGATGAAGCCTCCGCTTTAAATTCCAGAAATTCCAATGACTCAAAAAGTGTAGATAGCGCAGATTTTTTAAGAGGCGAGAGTGTGGACGAAGAGAGCATGCGCGATAAATTTTACGATGAGGTTGCGCGTGCCGAGCGTTCGGAAGCTACGGGGGCGGACGAAAACTCTAAGAGCGCCGAGAATATAGGCGCGGCGGATAAAATTTCGCCGCTTAAAGTAAGTCCTGTCGAGAGTGGCACGATGGAATTTCGCGAGGGAGCAAAAGAAAGATCGGATACAAAAGAGCCTAAAGTTTCGGCATTTAAAAGCATTTTAGAAAATGAGCTGCTTAGCTCGGATACCGCAAGACCTAGCGACGTGCGAGTAGAGCTTGTGCGCGAGATCGACGAAAATAATGCTGCCGTAGTGCTAAGCTTCGCGGGCAAAAAACATCTAGTGGTGCTAAAAAGCTCCAACGCTATCGATTGATGAGGCGTGGAATTTCGTAACTTGCGGGCTTTGTGGCCGTATGTAAAAATAGAATTTCCGACTTCGTGCGAGAAATTAAGGCTGGTTTGTTTATTTATATTTAAGCAAAATTCTATAATTAAGACTGGCTTCGTATGTCCGAACCCAGTCTTAACTACTTTTTAAATTCTATTTTTAGTCATTTTTAAGTATGGATAGGATTCTTACTTTTTAAAATTTAGATCGGAATTTATTTGCTTTTTATTTTACAAAGGATAAAATCGCGCCTAAGAGATCGGTCGATCTAGATTATTTCAGGACTTTTTCATGAATAACGTTAAATGGTACATCATCGCAGGCGCCGTGCTAGGCGTGCTGGGTGCGACGCTGGTGCATTTTGGAAACCCGGGCAATATGGGCGTTTGCGTCGCTTGCTTTTTACGCGATACCACGGGCGCGCTGGGTTTTCACCGAGCAGCCGCAGTGCAATACATCCGCCCGGAGATCATAGGGCTCGTGTTCGGCGGCTTTTTGGCAAGCGTGCTTTGGACGCGCGAGTTTGCGCCGGTTACGGGCAGCTCGCCGTTTGCGAAATTTTTCCTAGGGATTTTCGCGATGATCGGCTGCCTTGTATTTTTGGGATGTCCGTGGCGCGCGTTTTTGCGCCTAGGCGGCGGCGATTTGAGCGCGCTAGCGGGCGTTGCAGGTCTGATCTGCGGCGTACTCATTGGGTTTTTGCTTAAAAAGCGCGGCTATGAGGCGAGTAAAGAGGCGAGACTTAGCGGCGCGATCGGAATTTTGCCCGTGCTACTGGGCGCTGCGCTGCTTGCAGCCTTGGTTTTCGGACTCAAAACGGGCGAGGGCGGCGCGCTTTTTATCTCCGCTAAAGGTCCCGGCGCACAACACGCCGCGGTAGGCATCTCGCTGGCTGCGGGCATTATCGTAGGCGCCCTGATGCATAGAAGCAAATTTTGCAGCGTCGGCGCGTTCGGTAGAATTTTTCGCGGCGATTTCTCGATGTTTTGGGGCGTGCTAAGCGTCATCGCGTTTGCAAGCATCGCAAATATCGCGTTTGGGCAATACAAGCTCGGCTTTGAAGGCCAGCCTATCGCACACAACGATTTCGTTTGGAATTTCTTAGGCATGGTGCTCGCAGGACTTTGCTTTAGCCTCAGCGAGGGCTGCCCGGGTAAGCATCTGGTGCAGGCCGGCACGGGAAATTTGAGCTCGGGCATCTTCGTCATCGGCATGGCGGCGGGTGCTGCGATCGCGCATAATTTCTTGCTCGCAAGCTCGGCCAAAGGTATCACTGAGTTCGCTCCTTACGCGGTCGCGATCGGTTTTGTTTTCGCGCTTTACGTGGGGATTTTTCAAAGGCGCAGCGCTTAAGGATGATACTTAATTTCAGAGACCAATCGAATACAAAGGTGGCGTATCTAGTCAAGCTCTGGCGGCGTACTTATAAAGAAATACGCTGCCGGAGCAGAGTGCTCGCTACAAGATTGGCGCAAGCAGTTAGAAGTGGAATTTAAGAATTTGTAGCCGTATTTATAACGCGATAAAGCAAATGATAAAAATATATTCCGCGCAAGAAAGATTACGATCAATTTTTAAGAGTCGCGCCTTTAAATTTTAAAAATTTAAAGGCTTCGCCATTTGAGGCTTCTTTCATTTAAAGCTCTTTAATTGCTAATTAAAATCCAGCCATACGTGGCGCTGGGTCTTATCCAAATCAATGCCTTTTGTCTTCATAAAAAATTCTTTTATCCTGACGTAGTCGTCCATAGTTTCTATCGTAAAGGCGATATCTTTATCCTTGCCTCGAATTATTATATTATCGTAAAATATAAGTCTAAGACGGAATTTAAAAACTAAAAAATATATAAATTTTAAGACGAATAAAAACAAAAATGCAAGTATAGATATGAAAAATACTCTGAAACTACCTGTTTCTATATATTTTCTTACGTCGATAGCCAATACTAATATACAGATTAATAAAAAAGCGATTATCGTAGTGTATGGTTCAAATTTAAAGAGAAATCTATAAAAAGCGCCTTGCCTCCTAAGCCACTCATTATCTCTTGCAAAATAGGCTCTTTTTACATCCTTAAGATCATCTAAGAATATAGTTTTTTCGGGCATTTTATTTGTATAATAAGTAACTCGATCATTATAAAATTTTACAAATTTCTTATTATAAAAATTTGTAAAATATTCCATTATTATAGGCAATCCGAAAAATGGAAATACTATAAAAAGCTGATTATATCTAGTTTGATTGGGTTCGTATGAATACATAAAAATCATAATTGCAAGCGTGCATACCGTAGCAAGAACTATATAAAAATTAGTCCTATCTTTGAGCACTAAAGGCTCTTTATTGTAATCACGAGCGCAACCCGAATTTTGTTCAAATTTATTAGATTTTTCGTTTGTATTTATCGTAGAGTCATCCGTGAGTTTTTCAAATTTAGAATTCTTACTGTCAGAATTTTCGGCATCAAAATTCCGCCCTGAACCCTGCTCTAAATTTTGATGCCGTTCATTTAAAATTTTATTTAGCTTCTCAAGCCTCTGTTTTCTATTCATCTTTTATTCTCTATAACCTACACAAAAATTTGCGGCGGGATTTTATCTAAATTTTTTCCTATTTTGAGTAGAAAATAGGCTTTTAGCTCTTTGTATTCTTTACTTGTTAATATGCTTACTTCGATATAATTACCATTGCTCATAAAAATAAGACTGTCGTTTCCTATGTCAAATCCCAAATTTTTCTTAAATCTAAATATGATTAAGGGCGCAAACGCCAAAAATAAGGAGATCGGCACAATTAAAATTCCATAAGAAATTTTATTTTTAAAAGTTACTACCAAAGATAAAAGGATTATCCACGCGAACGCGACAAAAAATGTTGAAATTTTACCTTTTTTCGTCATTTTAAAAGTAGACGGTCCAAAGGTGCGTTTTATTGCAATTATTTCGGATAAATTTATAGAGTATAGAGTCGCCCTCTTTTTCTCTGAATAATATTCGATAACTGAATTTTTAAATTTTATATAACAGGTACCGAATTTACTTGGGAGCCCTAGCCAGTGTTTAACAGATCTTGGCGAGTCTTGCCTTGTTCCAAAATCTATGAAATTAAGAAAATATAGAAATGGCGAATAAAATTTAATCATCTCTATCGAGTTGTCTTTTATGATTATCGGCTCTTTGTCGTAATCCCTTGCTTGAGTTTTAAAATTTTGCGATGGCGTATCGGCGGCGCAAGAGAGATTGCTTTGCGACTTTTGTTCAACGGCATTCGTAAAATTTCGTTCACTGGCATTTATAGAATTTTGCCTGCCATTGCTCGCAAATTTCAGCCCGCCGCCCGCCAAATTTCGCTTATCGCAATTTTTATTTTGCAAGAAATCCTTTATATTTTTATCATACCGCGTTTTGCTTATGCCAAACCTAGCAATTTCGTCGTTATGCATTTGGCTCCTCCTTATACACGCTTTATTTAGATATAACTATCGCGCGAGTTTGCACACGGAGATCAGCCTTGCGCATTTTTTAAAATTTGCAAAATTTCGCTTATCTTTTGTGGATCTTTAATGCCTCGCGCATCCTCCACGCGGCTGTTTAGATCGATAGCGTATGGGCGCAGTGCGAGTGCCTCACGGATATTTTGCGCGCCGATGCCGCCTGCAAGAATAAAAGAGATCGCACCACCTTTGAAAGCGGTGTTGCGCTTATCCGCACTATCATCTTTTGTGGCACCCAGCTTGCCTACTTCGCCGCCGTCATTTGAAATATTTGGCACGCTCGCCTCATAGTCGTTTGCGCCTCGATCATTGACGCCTTCGCTTGCGGGTCTTACACCACTCAGCCGAGCGGTAGCACATGCACTAAATTTGCACTCATCGTCATTCTTTGCGGCGCGACGATCGGCGCTCGTTTCTTGTTTTGTATTGCTCGATCGAACAATATCATGTGCGCGTTCGCTCACTTCATTACTATTAGAGGCACAGCACACGTTGCTTACCATCTGGAGCTTCAAATTTCCGTTTTCGCTATGCTCCGCGCAAGAATTGCCGCAGTCGCCGTTTGTATCGCGCTTTAAATTCCCCTCGCTATATCCGCTACAGATCGCGCTATGTTTAAGATAGCTCCTTGCGCCGTCTGAGCCTTGAGCCGTACCTGCTGCATAGCATTTTTCGTCACTTGATGCGTTATTTTGCGTATCGCAGTGCCCGCTAGCTGAGTCGTATTTTGTGTCGTCTATGCTTTGAGTTGCGCTGCCCGCGCAGTTTTTTTCATCGCGCGCCGCGTCGTATTGTCCTTCGTAGCCAAGCCTTGCATGTCGCAGCAAACCCCAGTCGAAGCTCACGCCGTTGCCGCCTAGGCTCGCTCCTTTGGCATCGAATAATATTCGATCGCAGCTCAAACCCTCAAGCGACGGCATTTCAGCGCCGATGCTTAGTACCTGCCACGCCTCGATGCCCGCCGCGTTAAGCCGCGCTTTGAAATCCGCGCTTATGCGTCCGTAAATCTGAGCGCAGTCCAGCTCGCAAGCCTCGCAAATTTTTAAAATTTGCTTCTCGTTTAGGGTTCCCGAATTTAAAATTTCAAAATTTTGATTCTTTGCCGAGACGGGCACAGCACGGTTTGTGTTCAAATTTACATCCAAATCGTCGCACTGCTTTTCGTAAAATTCTGTAGCTTTGTAAAATTTCGCGTCGCCGCTCGTGCTCGCGTAAATTTTATCTTCACAAATTTCTTCGCCGCGAGTTTTGTCGCTAAAATTTTTACATTCGCACGCGGCGGCGCTGCGTTTTTCGGAGCTCAAAGCAAAAACTCCGACGCACTTTGCGCCATTTTGGTGCGCGATGCGTGCGATCTCGCGAGCCGTTTCTACGCTAACGCGGCGTTTGGAGCTTGACACAAAAATTACGCCTAAAAATTCCACGCGCACGCCCGAGCCGTCGCCTTGGCTTCGCAAATCGCTACTGAAATTTTTATCGCAATCGGAATTTTGCTCGGACGTAAAATTTGCATGATTTTGTGCGCGACAGGTAAAATTCTCGCCGCCCTGATTAAAATTTGGCGCGAAATTCTTGCTGCCGGAATTTCGCGTATAATTCTCGGCATCCGAATTAAAATTCCGCCTAGAATTTTCGCCGCAAAAATTAGGAGTTTTCATTAAGCTCTCGCCGCCCGATTGCGATGAATTTTTGGCGCCGTCCGCGCACTCTAAATTTGCGCAGAAAGCCGAGCTGCACGCCAGCACCGCACGGGCTTCGGCGGCGCTTTTGATGCCGCAAATTTTGATCTTACTTCTGTACGACATATAAAAATTCCGTCACATAAAGCTCGCGCGCGTTTAAATTTCTGCTCGCGCGGTAGGCCGGATAGCGGATCTCTATCGTGCGCACGGAGCCGATTTTCGCGAGGTTTTTTAAAAATTCCGCCTTCGAGATAAAGCCCTCGGAATTAAAAGAGATTATTAAAAATTTCGCCGGAAATCCTGCTAGCAGCGCGAAAAATTCCTCCGCAGCACTTGATTTTTTGTTGTAAGCCGAGCGGTTCCAGTCTGCGGGGATCCCCGAAACTCTGCTAAGCCCCGCAGCGTTTGGGCGCTTGCCATCGTTTATAAAATCTGTGATCAAATTTAGCATGAAATAGTTCGAGCCGTAGGGATGTTGATTGTAAGGGGGATCGAAATACGCGACGTCAAGCTGCGAAAAGCGCTCGCGCGCACTCTGTGCAAAGCACGCGGCATCCTCTTGAAAGACCGCGCTTTTGCAGGCGAAATTTGAAAGCACGGGCAGGCGCAGAGAAATTTCGCCCATTATGCGAGCTAGCGCGTTTTCGCCGCTGCCGCCGAACTTTCCCACGCCCGCTTTGTCCTTGTAAAAGCCCTTAAAAACGCCGCCCGTGTTTGAGTGGATGCTCGCCTCGCTAAGCAGCGGCGCGGTGAAAAAATCACGAAATTCTTGCGGGATTTTGCTAATCTGCTCGCAAAGCCCGCCTAAAATTAGGGCGTTTCGGCGCGTGTAAAAAGCACGCTCGCCCGCTTTAATATCCTCATCGTCCTTCGGCGCGTACAGCTCGCTAAAAAAGCTCTCCTTCGGCGTGAAATTTCTTAAAATTTCAGCGTGCAGCTCGGTTAAATCCCGCCACAGTTCGTCGCTAAAATTTGAAAGATAGCAGGAGTTTATCGCGCGCGAGTAGCCCTCCAAGTCGTTTGCGATCACGAGGTTTGAGTGCGCTTTAGCCAGGCGCGCGATGATGCCGCTGCCGCTAAAGACGTCTGCGAAGCTGATCTTGCCCCGCCTAAGCTCCGCTTTGATTTCGCAGATCGCCCGCTCTATCGGCGCTAGCAGCGAGCGCTTATTGCCCAGATAGCTGATGAGCTGCTCGCTTAAAAACTCCCTCTTTTCGCCGCTAGCCATCTAAGCTCTCGCTCCTACGTAGTTTTCGTAAAATTTCCACGTTTTACCCGATCTGATCTCCTCTAAAATGAGCGGCTTAGCCTCCGCGGGGCTTGACACGACATCTGCGCAGTATAGCGCAAACATCGCGTTTAGCACGACGATATCAAATTTCGGCCCATCAAGCTCGCCTTTTAAAATTTGCTTTAAAATCTCGGCATTAGCCTCGCCGTCGCCACCTTCGATATCGCTGTGAAACGCCCGAGCGAAGCCGAACTGCTCAGGACTTACGCGGTATTCTAAAATTTTGCCGTTCTTGACCTCGTGGATTAGCGTCTCGTCGCACAGGCTGATCTCATCCATGCCGTCCATGCCGTGCACCACCAGAGCGTGCTTGCGCCCCAAAATCATCAACGTTTCGGCGATGAGCCCGTTTACTTCCTCCAGATAATTGCCTACGATCTGATTGCTTAGGCTTAAATTTGGATTTAAAAGCGGCCCCATTATATTAAAAACGGTACCTATTTTTAGGCGGTTGCGCACCTCTTTGACCTCGGCGGTGATCTTGTGAAAAAACGGCGCGTGAAAAAACGCTAGCCCCGTGCGATCTAACAGCGCCCTAATCTGCGCAAGATCGCTAAGTAGCGGCACGCCCAGAGCGTCCAGCGCATCGGAGCTGCCCGATCTGCTGGTAATCGCGCGGTTGCCGTGCTTGGCGACGCGCACGCCGAAGCTTGCCGCGATAAAGGCCACAGTCGTGGAGATATTGATCGTCTTTAGCCTATCGCCGCCCGTGCCTACGATGTCAAACATCGGGCTCGGATCGTCGTAGGTGATCGAGTATTTTAATATACTGCGCACGAGCGCCGTGAGGCTGCTTGGATAAAGCGACTTTTCGCTGATCAGCACGAGTAGCCCCGCAAGCTGCACGATGTCGTAATCCTGCCCGTAAAGCGCCTTACAAATGACGGCGTAATCGTCGCTATCTAGCGGGAAGCCCTTTTGTAGCTTCAACATAAACGGGGCGAAATTTACCACGAGTTTCTCCTTTAAAATTATCTTTTTGCCGTAATTGATGAAATTTTCGATGATCTTTTTGCCGTATTGAGTAAAAAAGCTCTCGGGATGAAATTGAATGCCGAAAACAGGCTTGCTTCGGTGCTTCATCGCCATTATAATGCCGTCGTTTTCGCTCTTTGCTAAAATTTCAAACTCGCGCGGCAGCGTAGCTTCGTCCACATAAAGTGAGTGGTAGCGCATAACTTCGAATTTACGCGGCAGCCCGCTAAAAAGCACACCGTCACTAAAAATTTCGATCGCCGAGCTCTTGCCGTGCAGCGGCACCTCCAGCTGCTTTATCTTCGCGCCCGCCGCATATCCGATCGCCTGATGCCCCAAGCACACGCCTAAAATCGGCACGTCCAAATCCGCGCGCAAAATATCCAGGCAGACGCCGCTGTCTTTTGGGTGATTTGGCCCGGGGCTTAGGATTATGTGCGACGGGGCAAGCTCGCGCACCTGCTGCAGCGTTATCTCGTCGTTGCGGAAGTAGCACACCTCCTCACCCGTGAGCTCCAAAATGTATTGATAAATATTAAAAACGAAGCTGTCGTAATTATCTATCATTAAAATCAAAATTTTATCCTTTTTTAGGGCGTTTGCGCCTCTTTAAAATTCTAAATAGTTTAAATTTAACCGCTTTGCGGCGGCTAAATTTAGCGCCGTTTTAGCTCCTCTTGCGTGCTAAATTTAAAATTTCGCCTGCGCCAGCGGCATTACTGCGTCGCGAGCTTGCGCGGCGTTGCAGCCGATATGTATCTCGGCTTTGCGGCGCCGAATGAAGCTCGCCGTTAAATTTAACGTCCTAGCAGCGACACGCTTTAAATTTAGCCGAATCAAACTCGCACCGAAAAGCGACGCGCCCGGATGGTTAAATTTAAGCGTCTAAACTTCCTCGCATAGCTCCTCGATCGCCTTGAGCGGGCTTTTGCGCTTTTTGCAGATCTCCGCGTATTCGCTCTTTGGCGAGCTGTCGTAAACGATACCCGCGCCCGCGCCGATAAATACGAGATTGCTTAGCCCTTTGCAGCCGAAATTTTCCGCGTTAAATTTAGCAGCCTCAAACCGCATCGCGCGGCTAAAGCTCGGTCCGCTTTCTAAATTTAGCGCCCCGCCGCCCGCGCGAGCTTTTAAATTTAATCTCGCGTCGCGCTCGCTTGTACGAGTTAAATTTTGCGCCTCGCCGCTGCCCTTTTGCGCCGCGACACCGCAAAGCTCCGTCGTCTCGGGATTTTCACCGCTGCAAGCAGCGTCTAAATTTAAACAGGAATTCCGTTTAAAATCCTCGTTCGAGCAGGAATTTTGCGCGTCGCGATTTACGAAGATCGCCGAGCGGATCAAGATCGCCTGCATCACATCGCCACTAAAGCGCCAAAATCCGATTCCGCCGCCGTATATGCCGCGCTCGTAGCGCTCCAGCTCGTTTATAATCTGCATCGCGCGGATCTTCGGGCTGCCGCTTAGCGTGCCCGCAGGAAAGATCGTGCCGAGCACCTCAAACGCGCTTACCCCGCGCGGCTTGCTGCCGTAGACCTCGCTTACGATGTGCATAACGCTTTCGTAGCGCACGACGCGCATCGCGTTTTGCACCCGCACCGAGGCGGGCGCGGCGAATTTGCCGATGTCGTTGCGAGCTAGATCGATCAGCATCCGATGCTCCGCAAGCTCCTTTTCGTCGCTTAAAAGCTCGCGCTCGAGCGCCGCGTCCGCTTCGGCATTTGCGCCTCTGCTACGGGTGCCCGCGATGGGAGCGACGAAAATTTCGTCCTTTTTGATCTCCATAATGAGCTCGGGGCTGGAACCCGCGACGCAGCCGTACGGCGTCGGGAAGTGAAACATATAGGGGCTCGGATTGTTCTTTTTGAGTCGCTCGTAAAACTCCAGACTACCCAGATTCGTGCCGACTTCTAAAATTTCGCCCAACACGATCTGAAACACGTCGCCGCTTTTTATCTTTTCTTTCGCGGCTTCAACCATCGCGCTAAAATGCGACTCCTCGGCGCCAAGATCGGTTAAAATTTTAAATTTAAGCTCTTTTTTCTTAGGCTCGGACTTCGCCGCGGCTTGCGATTTCGATCCGCCTTTTATAGCGGCGTCCGCTCTTGCAGCACTCTGGGGCGCAGCTCCCTCTTCGACGGAGCTTTGCTGTAAGGCTTGCGAGCTAAGCTCGCGCAGGCTTTCGTAAATTTGGGTGTCTTTGCCGTAAAAATCGTAAATTTTGCTGATTTTATCGTAGTGCAGGTAATTTGCGGCGTCGGCGTAAAAAAATGGCGGGAAGTCATACAGCGCCTGCTTCGGCGCGCCGATATTTTCGAATGTGCGCACGATGTCGTAGCCCAAAACGCCGAAAAACCCGGCAAAGCTCGCGTTTTTAAACTCGCTCGCGCCCACTTTCGCGCTTTTTACCTCATCAAATTTAAGCTTTAGCGCCTCAAAGCTCATCTTAAATCCGTCGAAATAATCGCAATCGATGCCGATGATGACCTGAGCGTCGTCCTCTGCGAGGTAGCTTTGCGGATGCGTCTTTAAAATTTCGCGGTAGTAAAAAAGCGGCTCTTCTAAAAGCATTTTCGTCCTTGGAATTTTTAGCGCCATTATACGCTGCTTAGCTTAAATTTGGGCGGGCGGCGCGAGCCTGGGCGGGCTTAATGCAAGCAAAATTTTAGTAAAATGAGCAAATTTTAAGGAGAGCGTATGAAAATTTTATTTTCCCCAAGCGAGATGAAAAGCGAGCAAAGCGGCGGCCCGCGCATTTGCGAGCAAAATTTCATCTTTGCAGATCTTTACGAAAAGCGCCTGCAGATGCTGCGCGCCTACGCGGAGTTTACGAAGGGAGCGAGCGAGGCGGAGCTTTGCAAGCTTTTCGGACTGAAAAAATGGGATGCATCCCTGCGCGAAAATATCTTTGAAAAAGGCTGCGCGAAGGCGCTTTTACGCTACACGGGCACCGCGTATCGCGCCCTGGGCTACACGTCGCTAAGCGCTGCGGCGCAGGAGTTTGCGGAGCGAAATACGATAATTTTCTCAAACCTTTTCGGCCCCGTGCTGGGCGGCGACGCGCTGCCGAACTACAAGCTCAAACAGGGCGAAAAATTTGGCGGCATAGACGCGGCGAAATTTTATCGCGATAGCTTTTCCGCCGCGCTGGATCGCTATCTGGCGGATGAGTGCGTCGTGGATCTGCGTGCGGGATTTTACGAAAAATTCTATGAGATGAAGCGCGAATATCTGAGTTTTAGTTTCATAAAAGGCGGCAAGGTACTGAGCCACTACGCCAAGGCTTGGCGCGGCAAGGTGCTACGCGAAATAGCCCTTGCCCACGCCTGCAGCGAAGTGGAGGTGCTTGCGCTGAGTTTGGGCGGCGCTTCCGTGCTCGAGATCAAACAGATCGGGCTAAAAAAGGAGATCGTGCTGGAAATTTCATAAACGCAAAGAAATTTCGTCCGGAGAAATTTACGATAAATTTTGCAGGTTTAATGCGGATTTTTGCGTAAAATTTAGCCCGAAAAATTTGCCGCGAGTTCAGATCCCGCCCCCATCCGAAGCGATTTTACCGGAAGAAATTTGCGGGCGGAATTTCATCGTGAGGATTTGCGGCGGCTTTTTGATCTTTTACCTCTTTTTTAGCGGGCTTTGAGCGGCCTTAAACGGGCTTTTGGCGGCGAAATTTCGTCGTAAATTTTGCAAAAAATTCGCGCTCTTTGCGTTTGCCCACTCCGCATAAAATTTTACGGCGATCTTGTCTTGATTTTGCACCGCTTTTGCGACGATTTTTAGAATACGGAGCGCAGAAATTTTGCCGTAGAATTTTGACTGAAATTTTACCGTGCGGAATTTTGCCGCGATCGAATTCCGTCTAAATTTAATCGCGGCAAAAAATACTGCGTTGCGATTAAAACGTGAAATTTTATCTAAAATTTACGCTAAACCGCCGCAGTCCAAGCGCAGAATTATGATCTAAAATTTATACTTCGAAGCCGCAACACAAACAAATGCAGATCGAGCCGGCCCCGTATAAAATTTTAAGCCGAAATTATGGCTTACGTTCTGTTGCGATAAAATTTTAAGCCAAAATTTGAGACATAAATTTCAAGCTAAAATTCTGTGCTTTAAAATCCCGTAAATTTCCAAATTTCACAAGTCCCACACATAAAATTTCAAACCGAAATCCCGCGATCAAAATTTCCTGCCTCAAAATCCCGCAAATCCCTGCCCCTAAATCCAAAATTCCGTAAATTTAGCAAGCTTTAAATTTTAAAGCTATAAACTTCGCTTCAAATTTTAAGGATCAAAAATGCTAGAACTCCCCTTTGTCGGCGTCGTCGTGGGCTTCATATCGGGCTTTTTCGGTATCGGTGGCGGTACGGTCGTAATGCCCGTGATGATGGCTCTGGGATACGATGTCAAGACCGCCGCGGGCATCTCGGTGATGCAGATGTTCATCGTCTCGCTTTTTGGCTCATATCTGAACTACCGCGCGGGCAAACTCCGCCTAGATAGCGGCATCGCGGTGGGGCTCGGAGGGCTGTGCGGCGCGAGCCTATCGGGCTTCATCGTAAAATACTCGCCGGAAATCGTGCTTGAGATCGGTCTTTTGCTGACGCTTGCGATCTCATTTCTCAAGCTCTTTAGCACGAACGTAGCAAGCGGCGGCAATGCAAACCCCCACGGCGCGGTGCTGTTTTTCATCGGCTTTGCTATCGGCGCGATCGCGCTTAGCATGGGCGTGGGCGGCGCGGTATTTCTGACGCCCGTATTGGTCGGATTTTTGGGCGTCGATATCAAAAGAGCGGTCTGCATGGGGCTATTTTTCATCGTTTTCGGCTCATTTAGCGCGCTTTTGAGCCTTTCGTACAACGGTCACGTAGATTACGAACGCGGCGCGCTACTAGCCGTGGGCGGGCTTTTGGGCGTGTATTTCGGTACCTCTCAGGCTCACCGCGTAAGGCGCGAAACGCAGAAAAAATGGCTGCTCGTCCTCTACGTCGTGCTATTTGCGCTGGCGCTAAAAAAGGTGCTACAGTAGCGCCTGGTACAGTAGCACTGCGGACGATTTTGCCGCGCTATGGTTTTGCCTTGCCGTCGTTCCGCTACAAGCGCAGTTTAGGCGCCTGCTACGGGCACGTCAGAGTGGTTCTATGTGCGCTGTTTTGCTACGCCGTCCTTTTGCGTTTCGTAGTTTGCATTACCGTCTTCTTACACTACGCGCGTTTGGTCTCCGTCTTGCGGCAGCGCGTCAAACGTCGCGTTTTGCCGCGCTAGTAAAATTTTAAAACGAAATTTCAAAAAGTGCGAGCAAATTTTAAAAGCGGAATTTTAACTAATCGCGTTAAAATAGCGAAGTCGCACATCTTTCGTCCTATGGAGGCTAGATGGCGAAATAAAATTTACAAATTTTAAAAGGACTTGGATTGACGAACTTGATTTTAGCAGGGCTAGGCGGCTGTGTAGGCGCGATGGCGCGAGTAGGCCTAAGTGGAGCGATCGCGCGCGCAATGGATCGCGCCGGATTTTGGAGCGCGTTTCCGATCGCTACTTTTTGCGTGAATGCGCTGGGAAGCCTGCTGATAGGGTTTTTGCTCGCACTAAATTTAACGCAGAGCCTGCGGGTATTTTTTGTCGCAGGCGCGCTGGGCGGCTTTACGACATTTTCTACGTTCAGCTACGATACGCTGCAATTATTGCTGGCGCGAGAATTTGCTATCGGTGTGCTAAACGCGGTCTTAAGCGTATGCGCCTGTATGCTGTTTTGCTACGCTGGGCTGCTTGCGGGCAGAGCGCTTGCAGGCTAGCCGTGGAGCACGTGAGCTTTAAATTTAAATCGCCTCTAAGCTTGCGTTTTTAAATCAAAATTTATTGAAAGTGTCTGCGCTACGGAATTTTATCGCGCGCATGTGCTGCAAAATCTGCGAGCAATGGGCACAATCCCACATGCTGTGCAGTTTTGTAAAAGAGTGCGCAGTAGCTTCGGCAAAGTGCAATAGCTATCAAGGCGAGCAAATCGTAAGACGAGCGAAAAGTAAAGCGAGCAAGAGGAATTGTAGCTAAATAATTGTGTTAGGCATCGGGCGAGCGGGCAAAATCCAGATAAATTTGAAATTTGCGTGCATTCTCTGCGCATCTTGTTCGCCGCAGCTTTGTGAAATTTCGCTATCTTGTGCTTAGTTATCGCGACGCCCTAAAAATTTCGCTGTCTTGGCGCGGATAAAATAAACCTAAGCCGAGCAATAAATTTTAAAAGCTCCGCGGGCAAATTTTAAAGCTTGAAGCTTAGAATTTTAAAATTCTCGCATAAATTTTAGAAGCTAAATTAAAGCGCGCCGAAATCACGATCTTATGTGTCAAATCCTGCAGCGCTATCTTAGATTTATCGCAAGCGGCTGCGAGCCCTCTTAATTTCGTTTCTGCAGATTTCATTGACCTGCTCGCCCTCGCTATTTCGCAAGATAACCTCGTAGTCTGTGATTTCGCGATCTTTGTTATACCCCTCGATATATCTGAATCTCGATAAAACTATTTTAAAGGATTCCACATCGTCTAAGGAGTATTTATCGCCAAGCTTTACGTAGTTAAAATTCCTACTAGTAAGCATATGAAAATTATTAAATTTTTGCTTTAAATTTAGCGTATAAATTGCCGTGGATGCAGCGCCGTTATCGCAGCTATTGATCTTGCTCTCATCAAAGGCAAGCGCGAGGCAAATTTCATCGCCGCAGATTACCTTTATATCTTTGGCGCTGCTGTTTATACGTATGGTTTGTCGCCACCCGTCGCCAGGGACCTCAAAGATATTGCGAGCGAGCTTTTTGGCTATTTCATCTCCGACATAACCTTCAGCTTCGGACTGATCAGCCCAACCGAGCGCGGAGTAGTTCTGCTTTTGCGGAAAATCCGCAAGCGGAGTTTGAAGCTCGCTTATAGCGTTTAAATTTTCCTCGGTGCCTTGTGGAGCCGCAAAAGAGGTACCCTCCATAGAGTGTAGATTAAAGAAGCCGATAAATTTCCTCACGACCTTATACGCCGTTTGAGAAAATATCTTGGCTTCATTTTCAAAAAGCGAAATATCGTAGATACTGTAGCTGTAATATCCAAGCTCTCTTTTCACCCAATCCTCATCCGGCGAGCGATCGATCTCGTCATATCCATAATAGCGCTCCGGCATATCTTTTTGTAGCAAAAAGTCCTCGCTGCCGCCGTCCTCATACCTAAGCCAGACTCCAAATTCATCTTTAACATATAGATAGTCGAACTCCGCGCCTCCTGCAAACCTTTTCTCGCCCAGCCAAAATACGGGTCTTTTTTCTAGGCTCGGCAGAGCGGCGACTGGAGGCAAATTTTGTAGCTCTTTTTCAAATTTCTCATCGATATAATCGCAAGCGCTAGTGGGCATACTAGGATCGCAACCCTCTGGCGTATCGGATGAAAAAAGCAAATTTAAAATCACAAATATATACAGCACAAAAAGCACGCACGCAACGCTCACGACCAAGGCGGTAATTTTTAAAATTTTTATAAAAGTTTTCATATCCAAATTTTACCTCGTTGCACTTAAAAATCGTAAAATTTCGCTTTAAATTTGAAATCCTCCGCGCATTATCTGTACGCTTCGCCTATTGCTTCGCTAAGGCTTTTTAGCAGTTCGTCCGCGGCTTTCGCTTTATCGCGCGCGCCGCGATTTTTGCCGTTTGAAGCGCCGGGTCCCGCCCCGCTGGCGCAGTCTTGTACGAAATACCACCAAAAATACCCGCCCACGTAGTTTTTCACGTAGCGCGGCATCGTATAATACCGCCTCATCATCGCCTTTTTGCTCGTCTGCGTAGCATCCGCCGCCGTGTTTCCGCACTCGCCGATGCCAAGCTTCGAAGCGGGGAAGGCGCTTTGCAGATCGGTAAAAATTTCGCTCCAATCAGGCGCAAAGCCCTCGTTATCGTCCTCGTAGTAGCTTACGAAAAGATAATCCAGCCCCTCTTTCATATCCTGCGGCACGAATTTTCGTAGCCACTCGCGCATCTGCGTTTTCTGCGCTCCGCTCGGCGTATAATACGCCGTAAGCGCCGTCTTAGCGCCCTTTTTGTGGATGAGCTCGAAGGCCGCGATCATCTTAGCGGCGATGAAATTCGCATCGCCCCCCAGCCAACCCTCGCCGTTTATTTCGTTGCCAACCTCCCAGATTTGCACGTAGGGCGCGAGCGCGGCGAAGGCGTCCGCGAACCTCTTTTCGTAGCTTTTCACGCTTTTGTACGAACTCATCTCGTAGGAGTCCACGGGGCAGGCCATCACGTACGAAACCTCGCTAAGCCGCCTAAAAAGGGGCTCATACTCGTGCGGGCTAATTTCTTTTGACATTACGACGCGCACGGTTGGCTTTACGGGTAGGGCTTGCAGGGCGCGCACGATGCTTTGCAGCTTCGCGCCCGAAGCGTCTTGCGCGTCCTCGTACCAGCCGTCGTCGATCGTAACGCCCCAGATGAAGTCAGATTTAGAATTTTGCTTTGAAATTTTATTTGGATTTTCGCCGTAAAGTACGCTGCAAAACAGCACCCCGCAAAATAGCGCGAGAAATATGTGTTTGAAATAGACCACGGCTTGCTCCTTGATTTGAAATTTTAAAAATTTAGCTCTTTGCTGGTCTTTCCACAACCGATCAAGCAATCAAAATTTATCTCTTGCCTCTAAGATCATAAGAATAATACGAACGAGAAAAACCCTCTACGCTGAATATAGCAAAAGCATTAAGTGCAAGAGCCGCTAAGCTGAGCAGCACCGTAGCAGGCAGCGAAAAACGCGCCAAAAACGCATTTGCAATAGCTGCAAGTACAAGCGCGATAAAGCAATATGAAAATATCGCGACGCCGCTAGTATCGGCAAGCTCCTGATAAAATCTATAAAAAAACAGAAACGATGCGATGAATCCCAATGCAAGCAGTATTTGAGCGATGATGCCGCCCGCTAAAAATATAAATAACAATACGCCTATAAATATCGCCGCAAAGGCAATGGCTGCGTTGCGCAAAAGGCTGCGGCTTGCGGTAAGCTTGGAGATATTATAAATGCTAAAGATAAAAAGCACGAATGCCGCTGCGCTTAGTAATACTCCCAATCCGCCGTAAATTCCTAATAGCAATAGCACCAGTTCAGCTATAGCTTTTAAGGCGCAGGCTGCGATGAAGGTGTATTTGATGAGTGCTACCTCTTTTTCTTGAGGGTTTGAGGGTTGCTGGTCTTGAGTGTGGAGATAGTCGTTTAGGTCCATGGTTGCTCCTTTAAAATTTAGCAAAAGTATATCTAAAAAACGAATAGGTAAAAATAAATTTCAAAATTTAGCGGCTCGCAGGCGGATATGTCGTATAAAGCAGGCGCCGTATAAAAGCGGGTAAATTTAAGAGATAAATTTTAAAATTTAGATCGGAATTTCGGCGCTGACGCGGCGGGTAAAATTTTAAACGGGCTGTAAATTTAATAAAGATTTGAGATAGATTTCGCGCAGATCTGCAAATTTAAAATCTGCAAATCCGCGCAAACCGCTACAAGCGTGACTCGTAGCGACGTAGCGTGTAAAGACGTTTAAGCATCTTTTTGCGAGCTGAAATTTTTTGCTTTTTGCGGACTTCCGTCATCGGCTCAAAAAATCGTCTCGCGCGGACCTCGGTAACGACTAGGTTACGATCGGTCTGCTTCTTAAAGCGTCTGTAAGCTTCGTCAAATGATTCGTTCGGATATACCTTTACTCCAGGCACTTTCCTCACCGCCTTTCAAAAAAATGAATTGTGAGTTTAGCGAAAAATTCCTTAAATTTGCTTTTGAAGTGCTTTTTTATACTTCCACACGCTTTTGTTGTTGCGAGTATCTATCATCGAAAGCTCCAAAAGTAGGCTCTCGCTTGCTTGTGCGGTAGAATTTTTAGCTGCATAATTTAAATTTTTTGATTTTTTAGATTCTGCTTTACCGTCATTTGCCGCAGCGGGGCTTTGCGGTAAAATTTTACCTACCAAGATGTAATCCGGCGCGTAGATCGAGCCGCTTTCTACGGCGTGATGGCCACGGCTTACGCCATCGTTGCTAAATACGAGTTCATCTTTACTTGGGGCGTCTGTGACGACTGCTTTGCCTGAATGCAGCAGTGAAATTCTAATTTTTTTGCTCAAAAATTCCGCATCCACGCCGTGCGCGTTCGTCCCGTCCAGCGGTTCGATGCCGACGACGCTGAATCTACCGCCTTTCTTACCGACGATACGCTTTGAGAGTAGATCGGCGATGCTTTCGCCTGCGATGCGCTCCAGATATGCGTTTGGATACCCAGCGTGGTCGATGCCTCCGGCAAGTGCCGAATTATCCGCACTTTTGGAGCCTTTAAGCGCAGCGCAGCCTGCTAAAAAGACACATAGTAAAATCACGAAAAAACTTATTTTAAAATTTTTCATAGCATTTCCAAATTTTATAAAATAAACTCCGCGATTATAGCGAGATTTGGTTAAATTTCGTTTTTTATAAGCAAAATTTGTAACGGATATTCCGCTCGTTCCTTTAATTTTGAGTTAAAGATTCCTTGATATACTTTCTGCCAATTTATTCAGAAAATTCGCGGGGTTATTATGAAGAGAATCATTAAAAGAGACGGAAGTTTTCAAGAATTTCAATCCTACAAAATAAAAGATGCTATCAAAAAAGCCTACAAAAGCGTGGGTAGCGAGTTTGACGAAAAAGTCTTTGATAATGTAATGAGCGCGATCGTTTTTAAAGATAAATTAAGCGTCGAAGATATTCAGGATCTCATCGAGAAAAAGCTCTTCGAAGCGGGCGATTTCGCCGTTTTGAAAAGCTTCATGATCTACCGCCACACGCACAAGATGCAGCGCGAGCACATTTTGGGGCTTGAGGAGGATACGACCTATATCAACTGCACTCAGACGGTCAACGAATACATCAGCAAGCAGGATTGGCGAATTTTAGCAAATTCCAATACCAGCTACTCAAATGCAGGTCTTATTAATAACACCGCCGGTAAGGTCATCGCAAACTACTGGCTCGATAAAATTTACTCTCGCGAGGAGGGCGCGGCGCACCGAAACGGCGACTATCATATCCACGATCTGGACTGCCTTACGGCGTATTGCGCGGGCTGGAGCTTGCGCGTGCTTCTAAACGAGGGCTTTAACGGCGTGCGCGGCAGAGTCGAGAGCAAGGCGCCGAAGCATTTTCGCGAAGCGCTATATCAGATGGCAAATTTCCTTGGAATTTTACAAAGCGAATGGGCGGGCGCACAGGCGTTTAGCAGCTTTGACACCTATCTGGCGCCATACGTTTTCCGCGATAAATTAAGCGACGATGAGGTCAAAAAGGCGATCACGAGCTTCGTGTTTAACCTAAACGTTCCGGCGCGCTGGGGTCAGAGCCCGTTTACCAACGTCACCATCGATATGACCTGCCCGGATGATCTAAAAACGCAGATCCCTACGCACAATAACGAGCATCTATTTAAAAATTTACACGACGAGGAGCTTTTGGCCGAGGCTAAAAGGCGCGGCAAGGACTCGCTAGAGGCGATGACTTACGGTGATTTCGAGCCCGAGATGAACCGCATCGTGATCGCGTTTTACGAGGTTTTAACTACGGGCGATAAGTGCGGCCAGCCCTTTACCTTCCCGATTCCTACGGTAAATTTAACGGAGGAGTTTGATTGGGATACTCCTGCGGCCGATGCGGTTTTTGAAAACACCGCTAAGGTAGGCTCCAGTTACTTTCAAAATTTTATCGGCTCGCAATATATCACGAACGAAAAGGGCGAGCGCGTACCGAATCCAAAGGCGTATAAGCCTGGCGCCGTACGCTCGATGTGTTGCCGCTTGCAGCTCGATCTGCGCGAGCTTCTTAAGCGCGGCGGCGGACTTTTCGGAAGTGCGGAGATGACGGGAAGTATCGGCGTCGTAACGATAAATTTAGCCCGCCTAGGCTATCTGTATAAAAATAACGAAGAGGCGCTGTATGCGAGGCTGGACGAGCTTTTGGAGCTTGCAAAATCGACGCTTGAAAAGAAGCGAAAATTTGTTACCGAGATGTTCGAGCGTGGCTTGTATCCATACACGAAGCGCTATCTGCCGGGCTTTAATAACCATTTTAGTACCATTGGCATTAACGGCGCAAACGAGATGATACGAAATTTCAGTGGTAACAAAGAAGATATTACGACGGAATTCGGGCGCAAATTCGCTCTTAAAATGGTCGATTACCTGCGCGAGAAGATCCGCTCGTTTCAGGAGCAGACGGGCAACCTATATAATCTCGAAGCCACGCCTGCCGAGGGAACTACGTATCGCTTCGCCAAAGAGGATAAGAAGCGCTACGCAGATATCATCCAAGCGGGATTTGATAAAAATATATACTACACCAATTCGACGCAGCTTCCGGCAAATTTCGGAAGCGATCCGTTTGAAGCTTTGGCGATGCAGGACGAGCTGCAAAGCTCCTATACAGGCGGCACGGTGCTGCATCTGTATATGAAGGAGCGCATAAGCTCGGCTCAGGCGTGCAAACAGCTCGTAAAAAGCGTAGTGCAAAACTACAAGCTTCCTTATATCACGATCACGCCGATTTTCAGCGTCTGTCATAAACACGGCTACATCAGCGGCGAGCATGAATACTGCCCGAAATGCGACGAGGAGCTGCTTGCGGAATACAAGGCCAAGCAGAGCAAGGGCGCCTAAATAGCGATTTAAATTTTAATCTTAATGAAAGGATGGAGAATGGAATTTCCAAAAGAGTTAGAAGCAAAACGCACAAAATGCGTCGTTTACACAAGAGTGATGGGCTATTTGCGCCCAGTAGAGAGCTTTAATATCGGAAAGAAGGGCGAACACAAAGAGCGCGTCTTTTTTGAAGAGAAAAAAGACAAAAAGCAGATCGCCTAGTCGCCGCTACCGGCCCAATGCAACAAGCGCATACGAAGCCGCCGCAAGCCTTAGATATGCATAACGCGCAGATTTACGAGATCACGCCGTTTACGATGCTTGATTTTGCCGATCACATCGCCGCGATCGCGTGGTTTTGCGGCTGCAATATGCGCTGCATATACTGCTACAACCCACAAATCGTTACTTCTCAGGGTAAAATTTCAAACGAAGAGTTTCTGCGCTTTTTGGATGCGCGCGCGGGCAAGCTTCAGGGCATCGTATTTAGCGGCGGCGAATGCACCTGTGCGAGCGATTTTATCCCGCTGGCGCACGAAGTTAAGCGGCGCGGCTTTTTGCTCAAGGTTGACACCAACGGATCAAATCCGCAAAAGATCGAGGAGGCTCTAAGCTTGGGGCTGATCGATTATATCGCGCTTGATTTTAAGGCGCCGCGGCAGGATTTTGAGCTCATTACAAAGTCAAGCTTATACGATAAATTTCTGCAAACTCTTAGGCTTTTGCTGCGGCAAAATTTTAAATTTGAGGTGCGCACGACCGTGCATGCCGATTTTTTAAATGAAGCAAAGATCGAGCGGATGGCGCAAATTCTATACAGCGAGGGCTACCGCGGCGTCTATTATCTGCAAAACTTCCTGCCTACCGGCGATAATTTCGGAAATTTAGACGCGCCGCTTGCGAGCTTCGATCCGAGCAAAACCCGCACCGATCTAAAGATCGAACTTCGAAATTTTGATTAAATTTACGCCGGCACGAGCATCTTGCTGTGATGAATGCGATGAAATTTTTCTAGTGCGCATTGTCCGGCGTATATTGAGCTGCGATAAAATTTCGTCCCGTCGAAAGCTTTAAAATTTGCCTTGCCGCCGCTTGCTATGTTTAAATTTCACTCCGTTCGCAGCGTAAAATTTTACTTTATCAAGCGTTTAAAATTTTATACCGCGCAGATTTAGCTCCCCGTAAAATTTCACGCCGTGCAGCTAGACCGCTTCAAAACAAAAGGTAAATTTAGCTTGCTTTGGCTAAAATACGCCGAAATTTTTAAAAAGGCAAAAAATGGATAGGAAAAAAATCTACAACCCCTTCTCCGACGAGACGCTTACCGATCGCAAGGTCTTCGGCGGCAATCCGCAGGGTATTTTAAATTTTACCAAGGCGAAATATCAATGGGCGCTGAAGCTTTGGGATCTAATGGAGGCCAACACCTGGTTTCCTAAAGAGGTCGATACCACCGATGACGTGCGCGATTATAACTTCAATCTCACAAGCGCCGAGAAGCGGATGTACGATCTCGTGTGGAGCCAGCTGATATCGATGGATAGCTTTCAGACCAACAATCTCGCCGATAATATCAACCCCTACATCACGGCTCCGGAGATCAACGCCGTGCTCGCTCGCCAAGCCTACGAGGAGGCCAACCACAGCAAGTCCTACGCCGTCATGGTCGAGGCGATCTGTGAAAACACCGATCTCATTTACGAGATGGAGAAGCACGACGATATGCTCCGCAGGAAAAACGACTACATCTCAAGCGTCTATGAGGAGCTCGCAGGCGAGGTTAGCGACGATAAGCTGCTGCTAGCGATGGTGGCGAATCAAATTTTAGAGGGTATCTACTTCTATAGCGGCTTTACGTCGATCTATGCGCTAGCGCGTGCGGGCAAGATGCTAGGCAGCGCGCAGATGATCCGCTTCATACAGCGCGACGAGATCACGCATCTTCTACTCTTTCAAAACATGATAAATTCCGTCCGCAAGGAGCGCGCCGATCTGTTTAATAAGCGCAACGTGGATAAAATTTACGAGATGTTCGAGACGGCGGGAAACTTAGAGATAGATTGGGGCAAATACATCACGGATAACCAAATCATGGGCTTTACGGACGACATCATCGAAGAATACATCCACTACCTGGTCGATCAGCGCCTGCTTGCCATCGGGCTTGAGAAACGATACGGCGCGAAACATCCGATAAAATGGGTCGATGATTTTTCTAAATTTAACGATCAGAAGAGCAATTTTTTCGAGAGCAAGGTCACGAACTACAGCAAAGGAAGCTTGAGTTTCGATGATTTTTAGCGGATTTTGCGGTTTGAAATTTTGTTCCGCCGCATCGCGGCACGGATACTTTGCAGATACTTGTCCGGCGCGGCACGGACGTACGATGAGCGCAGAAGGCGTATTACCTGCAAAATTTTTAAAATTTAGCCGCGCTACGTATCTAAAAAACGCAGCTCATGCTCTTTTGGCGCGGAGTGGGCACTTTGGCGGCATTTTTAAAAACTCTATCGGCTTGGAATTTAGACGGGGCGAAAGCTTTCGCGGCTTTAAATTTAACGCCTGGTCGGGCGGGAGCGCGCCATGGTCTCGCTAGAGCGGCTTCGCTGCGAAAAGATGGCGAACGACATCGCCGAGCAGGTGAGTTTAAATCCGGCGCTTTTTGAGGCGTTTTGCAGCGTCGCTAGAAGCGAGTTCGCTCCGCTCGGCGCGCATGCTTTCAGCCTTAACGCGCAGCCCATTTTAGCCAGCCAGTGGATCAGCTCGCCGCTGACGGTCGCGCGCATGACGATGGCGCTAAGCGTGGATCCGAAGGTCGAGAAAATTTTAGAGATCGGCTGCGGCAGCGGCTATCAAGCGGCGATTTTAAGCAGGATGGTTCACCGCGTCTTTGCCGTAGAGCGCGTCGAGCGGCTGGTGGGCGAGGCGAAAAGACACTTTGCAAATCTCGGGATTTCAAACATCAGCCTGCGCCACGACGACGGCAACGCGGGGTGGAAAAATTTCGCCCCTTTTGATAGGATATTGCTCTCCGCGTGCGCCGAGCGGATCGACGAGCGGTTGTTTGCGCAGCTTACGGACGGAGGAATTTTGGTCGCTCCGATGAATAGAGGCGGCTCGCAAAAGATCGTTAGATTTAATAAAATTTCGCCAAGCGAGATCAAAGAAGAGGAGCTTGGCGCCTGCGAATTCGTCCCGCTGGTGCAGGGCCGCGGATAGATCTAGCGCGCAGTAAATTTCAAAATTTCCTACCGCCTCCTAACGCGTAAATTTAATAAAATTTTGCTTTCAGCTCCGCCGCGAGATCAAAGTTTTATTAATTATTTATTTAAATTCAAGTACAATACACAATTTTAATCTTTCAAGGATGAGTCATGCAAGATTTTAGCAAGGAAAAGATAGAGTCGCTGGTCGCCAGCTGGAAAAATCACAACAAAAACCAATTCTGGCTTAAAAAACAAACCGCAATCTCAAAGTATTTAAGCGAGATCAAACGCTGCCTCGCAAGCTTTGATGAGACCGAGAACGAGTTTTTGCAAACTCTGTATATAAATCTCAGCGACGGCAATCTTAGAAGTTGCAAAATTTTATCTTTGGGCGAGAAGTTCGCGCACGCCGAGTATTTCTTTATGGATCAGTTTTTTGATTCCAATATCAGCGCGTTTTATTACGATTTCGCTTTCAAAGACCGTATCGTCGGCAAAAAGGAGCTGTTTCCTAAAAATGCCGTAAAAAGCGTAGATAGCGTGCTTAGCGGCGAGGACAAAAACATCGTCTCGCTTTATGTTTTCATAGAAAATATCGTCAAAAATTTCAATAGCTATTCGCAGGAGCGCACCGCGCGCGATATTTTTAAACAAAAGCTAGTCAATTTCTACGACGAGCTTTACAGGCTTCTTACGGCGGTGGATAGCGCTTTGGCAATCGATTTTTTCGACGTCGCGCTGCATAATCAGCCCTTCGTGCTGATGGAATTTTTAAAATCCGCGATAAATGCCGATAATTTCTATCTGATCGACAGCTACCTAAGCGACGACGGGATGCTAAATTTAGGACTTGCCGAGGGTGGCGATTTCGCACAAATTTCGCGCGAAAAGCTCTATCTGCTAGCTAGCATATTTGCGCAGTGCAACGATGAGTTTCCGACTCTCATTTATCGCGATGAAACTGCGCAAATTTTATCCTTGCTCTACGACGAAAAGGTTGAAATTTTTGAAGAATTTTACGAAGTAAGTTCGCGATTTATCGCGGAATTTACCCCGTATCCGCAGGATGTCGTGGGCGCAGCTAGGATCGTGTACTCCTCGCTATTTTTTGAATACGTCAAAAACTACAAAAGCGAAGAGGTCGCGAAAAATACGATATTTTACGGTGCAATCGGCACCGGCAAGACCCGCAGATTGCGATCTTTGATCACTGAAAAGAAGCTTGCGATAAAAAATTTCCGCTACGTTTGCCTGCACGAAGGCTTTGAATACCGCGATTTTATAGACGGGTTTTACGGCAAAAGTTTCATCGACGGCGAGTTTAAGGCGCTGTGCAAAGAGGTGCTAAACGATCCGAAGGGCGAGTATTATTTTCTAATCGACAATGCAAGTGCCGCGAGCTTGGATAAAATTTTTGGCGAAGCCGCGGTGCTTTTAGATCGTCGCTACGACGAAGAAGACGAGCTTTCGCTGATCCGCACTAAAAACTCCCACGTAATCGACGACTTTGAAGAGGGCGAGAAAGCGCGCGCAAGCGTCGTTTTAAAGGACGGCCGCTCATATTTTGCGGTGCCTAAAAATTTATACGTCCTATGCACTCTTAATGAGCACAAATGCGTTTCGCCGTCGATTGCAAAGGCGTTTAGATGGATCAGATGCGAGTGCGATTACGGCGCGCTTGAGGATTATTTAAGAGATCGCGAGATCGTAAATGCAAGCGCGGTCGTTGCGGTTTGCAAGGCGCTGAATAAATTTATCGCCGATGAGGCAAAGGGCCTGTGTGCGATCGGACACGGCGTATTTATGGGGCTAGCGCGCTATCAAAGTGGCGCGCAGATCATGCAGGAGGGGTTAAACGGCTTTTTTGCCGAGGTGCTTGAGCCGATCTTTAGGTGCGCGGCAAGCGGCGAAGATACCGCTACGAGCCTTAGCGAGCGCATCGCTGAAGCCAAGAGTGTGTTTAAATTTTAGTCGCCGCTTACTGGAGATGGCTATTTGCGATGAAATTTTAAAATTTTATTGCACTGCGTTTCGTTTGTGCTTGCAGATACCGCGCGCGAAATTGGGTTTAAATTTTATTTTATGCTGCGCGGGATTACAAGACGATTGTAGCGCCATTTTATTTGCTGTGCAGCACACCCATTGGATTGATTAATTTGCTATAAATTTTAGACTTGAAATTTTAGTTCTCGCTTGCCATGCTTATCGGAGCGCGGGCACGGAGTTGGATTGAAATTTTGAGCTTTAAATTCAGCCTCAGCCACTAAATTTACACAAAATCTTTATTTTGAAATTCTGCAGTATTTTCTAAGCGGAATTTTGATTGTCGGTGCAATAGCCGTTTTGATTAAATTTAATTGAATTGAAGCAAGCCTGTGGGGCTAAAACAGCGCGTGCTTTTAAATTTAGCTCAAAAGCCCTGCGCCTTTTACTCTCTGCGAGCGATCCGCCGCGTAGATCCTCTTCCCGCCTACTACTTTGCCGCCCTCGATTTTGCCGCCCTTTACGTCGTATTTCCAGATCGGCGCGGCCGCCTTGAAATCCTCCACAAACTCGTTTATTAGTGCCAGAGCGACCTTACGCTGCGGACTTACGACACCTGCGACGTAGGAGCTTTCGTGGATAGGCACGTCGCCGTTTGAATGTGCAAAAAGCACAAATGCGCCCCGTGCCGCGGCCTTTTGCTGCCACGCTTCGAACCAAGTTCGCAAAATCGGCTCGTATATATCGAAGCTAAGCGCGCAGATGCCGCCCTCGTCGCGCACGATGCCCACGAAAGTAATGAACGCGCCGCAATTTGCGTCCTTAAATTTAGCGTACCAGCGCGATAAAATCGCGTTCACGTCCAAGCTACCCTCATAAATTTCAGGCTTGATCCTGCTTAAAATTTCCGGATTAAATTTAGCCTCGTTCATCGTCGCCTTCTAAGCTTAGCCGCCGCAAACGGGAGGCAGAAGGCTCACACGATCGCCGGATTTAAGCGCGAAATTCGCATCATAAACCATCTTATCATTTACCGCTACGGCGCAGTTTGCGAGCCACTCTCGCAGGCTTTCGTCCTTTTGCAGCTCTGCTTTTACCTCCTGCAAGGAGTTTGCGTTTAGGCACAGGGGCTCGCGCCCGATCGGCCCTAAAAATTCTACCTCTACCATTTTTGTCCTTTTTTAAAGATTGGGCGATTTTAACCAAAAATTTATAAAATTTTATATAATTGCGTAAAAATTTAATGAGGAAAAATGATGAAAATCGATGAAATTTCGACCCCCGCTTACGTATGCGAGGAGCAAAAACTGGTAAAAAATTTAGAAATTTTACGCGGCGTGGGCGAGCGAAGCGGCGCAAAAATTCTGTGCGCGCTAAAAGGCTTTGCGTTTAGCTTCGCGATGCCTTACGTCGGCAAATACCTTTGGGGCGCTACTTGCAGCGGTCTGCACGAGGCGAAATTCGCCGCGGAATTTATCAAAAACGGCGAAATTCATACATACTCGCCCGCGTTCAAAGAGGACGATTTGGATGAAATTTTAAAAATTTCAAACCACGTCGTATTCAATAGCGCCTCGCAGTGGCAAAAATACCGCGCAAAGGCGCTTGCTGCGGGAGCATCGTGCGGACTGCGGCTAAATCCGCAGACCTCCTTCGCGCCCAAAGACGCTTACAATCCGTGCGGCAGCTTTAGCAGGCTTGGGATGAGCCTTGAGGCGCTGCAGCGGGCGATCTTGCAAGACGGCGAGTTTTTGCGCGGCATCTCGGGGCTGCATTTTCACGCGCTGTGCGAAGAAAGCGCTCAGAGCCTAGAGCGGGTGCTCGAGGTTTTTGAGGCGAAATTCGGCAAGTATTTTAAAGCCCTAAAGTGGCTAAATTTCGGCGGGGGGCACCATATCACGCGCGCAGGCTACGACGTGGAGTTGCTGATAAATTTAATTAAAAAATTTCGCGAAAAATACGAGGTCGAAATTTATCTCGAGCCGGGCGAGGCGGTAGGCTGGGAGTGCGGATATTTGGTCGCTAGCGTGCTTGACATAGTAGAAAATGGCGCTAAAATTGCTATTTTAGACGCTTCCGCTGAAGCACACATGCCAGATACCGTGCTAATGCCGTATCGTCCTACGGTGCGCGGCGAGAGCGAGAGCGGTAAATTTAGCTACCGCTTCGGCGGAAATACCTGCCTCGCAGGCGACGTCGCGGGGCTTGAGAGCGGACAGCCCGAGTATAAATTTGACGCGCCGCTAAACATCGGCGATCGGGTGATTTTCGAGGATCAGATCCACTACACTATCGTGAAAAATACGACCTTTAACGGCATCAAACTGCCCGATCTCGTCTTAGCGGACGAGCGTGGAGAGGTTTTAATGATCAAAAAATTCGGCTACGACGAGTATGCGAGGCGAAACTAGCGCCGCACTTAATGCAAAAATGTAATTTTGCTTTGTAAGAAAATTTTTTGCAAAAAATGATATAATCGGCTTGAATTTTATATCTAAGGAAATCCATGAAAAGATTGTTTCTCGCGCTTTTCGCCTGTATTTATGCGCAGGCCGAAGAGAAAAAATATGCCGATATCGTGCAGGGAAATAGCGATGTTTGGGGCAATGCAAGGCTCGAAAACATCGATAGCTACGGTAACGGCTTCGGTCCGATTTTTCTGCAATTTCAAGGACATCTGCAAAGCTCGGGCTTTTTTGCTTGGTTGGCGCTGGGTGCGGTTTTGGGCGTAATCATAGCTTTTATTGGGCACTACGCGATCATAGGGCCGAAGCACTTCGATCATCACGCGGGCAAGCCGATCTATGCATTTAATAAATTTGAACGACTATACCATCTCGTAGCGGCCGTCGCATGGGCGATCTTAGTTCCAACCGGCTTGATTATGATGTTCGGCGAAGAATTCGGCGGCGGTGCTTTCGTGAGATTTTGTAAAAACGCTCACGGACTGGCTACGATAGCGTTTGCGATTGCCGTTGTGCCTATGTTTTTACTATGGTTTTGGCGCATGCTGCCGCGAGCTTACGATATCAGATGGATGATGATCGTGGGCGGTTATCTAAGCAAAAAGAAGCGCGCGATCCCTGCGGGTAAATTTAACGCAGGCCAAAAGGCGTGGTTTTGGGTCGCGACTTTAGGCGGCATAGTGATGATAGCTACGGGCGCGTCGATGTTTTTCCTAGACTATGATATCCCTGCGATGAGAAGCGCGCTAGGTATGAGTCAGATCGAAATTTTAAGAGCGAGCGCGATTATCCATAATCTTTTGGGCGCGGTCTGCGCGGTATTTTTGCTTGTGCATATCTATATGGCTGTCTTTGCGATCAGCGGCGCCATCCACTCGATGATCGACGGACACAAGCCGGAGGAGGAAGTTTACGTACTTCACCACTACTGGTATCGCGAGCTGCTAGATAAGGGGCAGATCGCTAAATCGCAATTTGAAGCGAAGTACCCGCGCTTATAACTTGGGTAAATTTTACGCGGGCCTGCTTGCGCGCGGCTCGCATTAGCTTTGAGGTTCAAAGAATTTTATTTTTAAGGATTACATATGCAACTAGATTGTCGCAATTTAAATTGCCCGGAACCGCTTTTACGCACTAAAAAAGCCCTCGGCGAGCTAAAAATCGCAGAGAGTTTAGAAATTTTAGTAAACGACGTAGCGCCGCGCGAGAACATAAAGCGCTTTTTGGCTAAAAACGGCTTTGAGGCGCAAATTTCACAAGCGGGCGCCGATACGCTTATAAAAACTGTAAAAACGGACGAGCTTAAAGATGAAAGTATCGACGATATTTATTGTGACGTCGCGGCGCCAAAAAGAGGCAAGGTGATATTCCTAAACGAGGAGCAGTGCGGAAGCGGCCCGATAGGAAAGAGTTTGCTTGCTAAATTTTTAGGCGCGGCGATAAATCTAGACAAAAAACCCGTAAAGGTCATCTGTGTAAACAACGCCGTGCGCATAACCACCAACCGCGGCCACGAATGCTTCGAGGCGATCAAAAAGCTAAACGAAGCGGGAGCTGAAATTTTAAGCTGCGGAAGCTGTCTGGAGGGCTACAAACTGGTCGATAAGCTCGCAATCGGCGAGATTTCAAACGCATACGAAATCATGGACGTCCTATCAAAATACGAAGTAATCAAACTATGATCTACAGAGATTTTAACCTAACGAAATTTATTGCAGCCGCCGGTTGAGCCGCCAAGCTTGACCCGGCGGGTCTAACCGAAAATCTTGGAAATTTAATCGAGCCCAATGCAAGCCTGCTGTCGTCCACCTGCAGTAACGAAGATGCAAGCGTATTTCGCATAAGCGATGATCTTGCGCTCGTGCAGACGCTCGATTTCATTACCCCTTTGGTGGACGACCCGTTTATTTTCGGACAGATCGCGGCGGCAAACTCCCTAAGCGACGTATTTGCGATGGGCGGCGAAGTGATAAACGCCCTAAATATCGTGGGCTTTGACGATTGTCATTTCTCAAACGAAATTCTGCGCGAAATTCTGCGCGGCGGCAAAAAGAAGATCAAAGAGTGTGGAGGAATCCTGGTGGGTGGCCACACCATCTCTACTCCCGAAATTTATTACGGACTTAGCGTAACGGGGCGCGTAAATCCGCGTAAATTTTGGAGTAATAACACAGCGCGCGAAGGCGACGTGTTAATCCTAACAAAACCTCTCGGTACGGGCATCATCGCTACGGCTATCAAGGCGAAATTTCTTAAATTTGAAGAATTTCGTGATGCGATAGAGAGCATGATTTTGCTAAATTTTTATGCCGTGGGTGCGCTAGGAAGTCTAAAAATACATGCCGCGACCGACGTGACGGGCTTTGGACTACTTGGACACGCGCTTGAGATGATAAACGAGAACGTGAGTTTTAAAATTTATCCTAGTAAAATTCCGCTTTTAAAAAGCGCCCTCAGATGTCTTGATGAGGGACTAATTCCTGCAGGAAGTTATAAAAATTTAAAATTTATCGCGCCTGGTGTCGATTCCGAGCCGGACATAACGCTTTGCGACGCGCAAACCAGCGGCGGACTTCTGCTTGCCGTAGCAGAAAAGGACGCGGCGCGAGCGCTTGTAAATTTAAAAGACGCAGGCTACGCTAGCAGCGCTATCATCGGCGAAGTAATAGTACGCGCCGAACATAAAATTTATTTAGTTTAAAATCTTTTCTATTCAGCCCCCTTTAAGCATCGCTCTTGTATAATCACAATTCTGTTTCGCACCGAGCCAAACCTGCTTTCTTAACTCTTAAGTCCTAGTA